>JBGPIK010000100.1:0-17701 GCA_041484845.1 Binatia bacterium
AATGCGTTCAAGTTTACGGAGCGAGGCTCTATTGAAGTGCGGGTCCGAAACGTTTGCGGGCAAGACCGTGTTCAGTTTAGTGTTTCGGACACCGGAGTTGGTATTGACCCGCAAAATCTAGAGCGCATTTTCAAAGAGTTTGAGCAAGTCAGGGACGGCCAATTGGCAAATTTCGACGGCGTGGGCCTCGGCCTTAGCATCGTAAAAAAATACCTTGAATTGCTGCATGGCGATATCGACGTTGTGAGTCGACCCGGAGAAGGCTCAACCTTCACATTTTCCGTTCCCCGATCGGTCTCGCTTGATTCCTAATAGTCTTTTCAAAGCCTTGTTCTTGACTTGTTGACCTAGCTACGAAAGATAGCGTAGAGATATCTCTGGCTTTTGTGGAGCCAAGACAGGAAAATTCTATGGGTGGAGCTTTAGCAGGAATCAAAATTCTCGAAACAGCCAGTTATGTAACAGGTCCTTTCGCTGCTCAACTGCTCGCGGATATGGGTGCGGAGGTCATTAAGATCGAAGAACCGAAGCGCGGCGATCCCTTCCGCGGTTGGGGCGAGCGAAACTACTCGGCAACCTTCTGTAGTTTAAACCGCAATAAGAAAAGCCTTACGCTCGATCTACGGACCGATGAAGGCCGTGACGTTGCGCTCAAACTCGTGGTCGGCGCCGACGCGCTGATCGAAAATTTTCGCCCGGGCGTCATGGATAAGCGCGGGCTGGGCTATGACGATATAAAGAAAATCAACCCGACTATCGTCTACTGCTCGATCTCCGGCTTTGGACCCACAGGGCCTTATCGTGATCTGCCCGGATTCGATACCGTCGGTCAGGCGAGAAGCGGGTTATTAAGTCTCTTAACCGATCCGGGCAAGCCGCAGGGCATGGGCATTTCCTTTTCCGATCATCTCACAGGGATGTATGCCTGTTATGGGGTAATGGCGGCTCTGATGAATCGTATGTTGACCGGTCAAGGACAACATGTGGAAACCTCTTTATTGCGCGCCTCGATTTCTTTTGTCAGCGAAAATGCGGCTCGCTATTTCGAGACGGGGCATGTGCCGCGGCGCAAGCACCGCACGACAACGGCAGGCGTATTTGCTTTTGAAGACCAAGACGGCCTGCCGTTCGTCTTGCACATGTCTTCGCCGGACAAGTTCTGGAATGGCCTGTTCAACGTGGTGGGTAAGCCGGAGTGGACCGAGGACGCGCGATTTAACAATCGCAAAGGGCGGATTGCGAACTACGATGTATTAGTAGCGCAATTGGAGCCGATTTTCCGTCACGGCCGCCGCGATGAGTGGTTGCAACGATTGTTAGAAAAGGATGTTCCCGCGGCGCCGATTAACACCTTGGACGAAGTTTTCGCCGACCCTCAGGTAAAAACGTATGGATTTCCGATCGAAGTGGAGCACCCCAAGATGGGCAAAATGAAGCTAGTGGGCAATGCAGTGAGTATGAGTCGCACGCCGCCGACCATCGACAGGCCGCCGCCGGTTTTAGGCGAACACACAGACGAGATTTTGAAGTCCTTGGGGTATGATGCGGCAACCCTAACCTTGTTTCGCGGTAAGGGCGTAATTTGACGGGCCGAGGTATCGTTTTGTTTCTTTTGGGTTTGCATGGATGATGCGGCATCCTAGCTTGATTCTGCTCTCGCACGATCATCATCACGGTTTAGCGCTTGCGCTGCGCTGCCGTAAGCAAGCACTCGGGCAGTTGAAGCCGATGGGTGCGGAAGGACTACGAATGCGTGCCAGAGAATTCCGTGATTTTTTCGCAAAAAATCTTACGAATCATTTTCGCGCCGAGGAAGAAGCGTTGTTTCCACCGTTGCGGGCGCTGATGCCGAACAGCGAGCCTATCATTAATCAGCTTCTGCGCGAGCATCAGGAGATCCGGTCGGCTATAACGAATCTGGAAGGCGAAATGGGACTGGGAAAAGTTATTTTTGATTTAGGGGATCTGCTCGAACGCCACATCAGGAAAGAAGAGCGCGAATTGTTCCCGCTTTTCGAACAGCACGCGAATCGCTTCGATGCCGCAGCCGTGGGCGAACAAATTAGAACTATTTTAGCGTCTACGACGGGATTGTCTGGCTGAGATTCGGCATGGATGCAACGTCGGACGAAATATTTTCTCACCACGAAGCACACGAAGGTCACGAAGGGTTTTATTTCTGATTGTAAGCTTCGTGTTCTTCGTGGCCTTCGTGGTAAAATATCTTTTTTTCTCGGTTCTCTTAATCCATGATCTTTAATAGAACGTGTCGTCGGTTCTTCGTGTAGGGTCTTACCTGAGCCGGCCAACGCCCCTGTTCTACCGCTTTATCCCAAGCCGCGCTGGTTAGCACGTCCGGGCTCTCGAGCTCATAAATCGCGGTGTAGGTCGGTTCATTAGGGATTTCAATATCTTTTCGCTCGCCGCCGATATTCATGGTTAATGGGCCGCGCTTATAGCGTATTACGCCTAAAACCCCTGGAACTTTGCTCAAATTCGGCACATGCTCTTTGTCATACACTTCGTTAAAAATGGCTTCGTGCTGAGGGTCCACGTCCATACTCGCTATCATCAGATATTTCGCTTTGCCTGACATGATGGGTATCTCCTTACGATGATTTTAAGGGCTGCGTAAATTACATCCCCAAAAAGTTTGCGATATCCGGGGCCGGCGACTTGATCTCAACGACAATAGACTCCTCAATACCCTCAACGCCATGAGGGACGCCTTGGGGATGGCGGCAAACATCGCCGGGTCCAAGCGTGTAGACTTCTTTCCCGACCGTCATTTTGACCTTGCCTTTCACGACATAAGCGAGTGACTCGTGATCATGGACGTGCAGTGGCGCGCCAACGCCCGGCGTGTAATGGATTTCCAGCAGAGTCATATGGTCGCCTTTGATCAACGGCTTGACCAGTAAATCGCCGCCATACATGGGCTTGCCTTCTATGGCCTTGACGTTCAGTCCTTTGACGTCGGAGTTTTTTGAGAGAATCATTTATAGCACTCCCTTTTTGTTGATTGGGTGATCCGTTGAGGCTGCCGTTCCGCGGCAGCTAAAAGCGCAACCGAATCTTATCGGTGGGCCTGGAAGTTGTCAATTTACGTCGCATTCAGAACCGTTAGTGAAATAGCAAAGCCATCCCTATAGCGCTAATTGGGGCGATGGCAATGGAAGCAAGGAAGCAGATGGCTCCTTCGCAACAGCTTACTACCGATTCGGCGGCGCGGGGAGTCGTTCTCGACGGGGAAGTTGCGGGACAACCCTCGGCACAAGGGGACTGACGGGTACGGCCTGACCGGTGACCGGAGCCGGTGCCGCGACAGTACGTTGCACGACCGGCGGTCTGGCCGGAGTGTCGATCTTGCGAAAATAATCCAGCGCCAGCTCGACCCGTGACGCTCCTTTAGTGAAGACGATAATTTTGTCGCGAATCTCAGACAAGTTGAAGCCTTCAAAAACATCGCCGAGTTTGAAGCGAAGGGGGCCCGCTGAGCGTCCCGGTGGCGTCGGACCGCCGCCGGTGCTTGACTCCTGAAGAATGGCGTATTGATTTGCGCCCAATATAGCGGTACCCAGCAAAACCAGGCTCCTCACCCGTTGCACGGCGCGCGTGTCCGCCTCGGCTTCCTTCGTTTTAGTTGCGCCCCGTTCCGGATCGAAGAGGTTACGGCCGACGATGACATCGGTACTTGCAAGCGGACGCGGCGTGATTTGCGGCTTCGATTCCGTGGCCACGACGGGAGCGGCTCGCTTTACCACGGTTGGCAGATCCCCCAGCCCTTCGTTCCAAAAAAGAAAGATACGCGCACCGACGGCTACCGTGGCCGACAGCAAAAGAATGGTCAGCAATGAAGAGCGTCTAGGAATCGCGACTTCTCCCGTCAGCATCAGATTAACTCAAGAGTCCCAGTTCTACCCCGATGAGTGACGACACCCACACACTCGACGGTGCCGTTGCTCTCTTCCTCCTGCTTTGTTGTTTTCCCGTACCCTAGAAAGTCGTAATCACGATCACGATTCCGGACGCGCCATTGCCTCCCGCGCCGCTATTGCTGCCGTTCCGCGAAGCGCCGCCGGCACCGCCTCCGGCACCGTAGGCAGCCCCGTTCGCGCCTGCCCCCGCTGCACCACCGGCCGATGCTCCAGCGCCGCCGCCGCCACCACCCCCGCCACCTGAGCGGGCTGTATTGGCCGGTGCCGCTGCTCCCGCGCCGCCGTTGGTACCTATGGCGCCCCCAGCGCCACCTGCTTCGACCGATCCGGATGCTCCAGCCCCGCCAGCGCCTGAAACATTAGCGCTTGTGATGCTGCCGGCATCGCCCCCGTGCGCCGTGTGAGCGCCATAAACGGCCGGAGTGAAGTTAGATGTGCCACCTCCAGCGCCGCCGTTGATGTCGCAATCCTGACAACCATAATCGCTAAAACCGCCGTCAGCGCTGAGCCAACTGCCAAAGCTGCTCGCGCTGGCATTAGCCCCGTTGATTCCGTTGGTCGAGTCAACCGCGATCACCGCGCCACCAACACCGCCCGCGCCGACCGTGACAGTTTCCGTTGTATTAAGACTCGAGCCCATGAACCAGCCGGCGTTCGACGATCCGGCGTTGCCGCCCTGGCCTCCGCCCCTGGCACTGCTGTTAGCCCCGCGTCTTCCCGAGCCTCCGCCTTGACCGCCGCCAATTGCCCAGACATAGACGAGCTTTGCATTCGCCGGCCGGGTCCAGGTATTAGCCCCCGGTGTTGTGAAAACCTGCACGTCGGCGCCGCTCACGGGAAGATTGGTTAGCTGCGAGCCGTCGCCCTTAAAGCTGGAGGCTTTGACCGTACCGGTTACATCGAGGGCCTCCGTGGGATTCGTATTGCCGATACCCACGCGGCCGGTGGAAGGTTGAACCGTGAGCGGAGAGCTTTGCGCAAAGAGCCCGCACGGCAGCGCGAAGATCAGCGCAGCAATCGCTCCAACGATAAACCCGCTGCGGATTCTGTTGATGTGGTTAGTAAACATTGTTGTTACCTCCTGATGTTGTGGAGAGATTACAAACGATTTCTTTCTTCAAATCTTAATCACATGCCCCAATGCAAAGACTGCTGAGATCTCGATTCTGCTGAAAAACCGTTCGTTCATCCTTCGAGAACCTGTTCAGGACGAACGGAGGAGCACTTGAAATGACTGGAAATTTTCCGTTCATGCTGAGCCTAGTCGAAGCATTCATAGGGTTTTTCAGCGGAATCGATCTCAAAGCACGACCCCATCCCGTTTCGGACGCCAGTGGAGCAGTAAACAGGTATCCCTCCACCTGTTTCGCGGGACAGAGTCTCGATCCCAGTTTCGACGTCGGTTAGGGTCTTTCGACACGTCATCAGCGGTTCACTTGCGTTCGTCTTCTCGATTCTCACCTGACGGAGTACCGCTCCGCCTTCTCCGGCAACGCTCACGACGAAGACTCTTTATCCACGCCGCTTGCGGTGGTTTGAAGTCTGCGCCTGTACGCCGACTTCGAGGGACCCACCCTCATCGTTGGTGAAGCATCGCTTCCATCGCAAACTGCAATGGTTGCGTTCGTAGCACACAGACTCCCGACCCCTTTTCTCCCCCCGTGTCGGCCGTGCCATTAATCAGTTCCTCTCTCCCCCCCATTCTTTACCTTTCAAAAATTACGTCAATTATCTGCAACTTCTTGATGTCAACGACATACTCAACCCCCCCCCCACGAATTGCCGACGACGCTGGTAGGAAGAGCACGCTCACTCGATCTGGCTGCTCTTGCGACACATGGACTGCCCAGTGGCGGGCTATGAATTCACGAGGGTTGAGATCAACTGATTTGTCCTTCCACCACTTCCTGTCCGCTTCGTATGCGACAAGAAAAGCAGCGAAAACCTCGGAGGATGCATTAATTTGAGGTTGTGGATGCATTTGTTGACGTCCTTGAACGTATCCCAGTTTGGCAGTGGCTGTTAAGACTAGGATACAGAATAAGATCTGTCGAATCATTTTAGTAGTCATGGTCTTAGCGTCCCCACATGTCGTTGTGTATCCACAATTCTTGGAAGGGTAACGTTTTCTCCGGTCAGGGTTCCAGCTTTATAAAAATACACTTCGCCCTTAGGGGTCCCCAAATAGCCACCAGTGTATCCCGGACGTTTTAACGCGTCCCCGTTTATGTTCAAAACGTCACCCCGGCTAAATTGTTCGAAACCAGAACCGGCTCCATGTGTATGGTAGTCAAAAACAATTTTAGCGTCTTTAGGCACAAGCTTAGCAGCCCCCCATGGGCTGGAACCACAGGTCTCCGCCCCCTGACAAGCTTCCCCTGCCACAGCTGGCGTAGCATAAAATTTGCCGCCTTTTTCATAAAGGAGCCCCGCATATTCCGTGTTAAGCTGAACGGAATCTGGGTTAACCTTTTGTAGGGCTTCCATCGCAACTCTATCGGGATTCGAGCTTGGTCCAGCGACCGTCGGCGCGGAGGGGCCTGTGGCAGCCGATGCCTCCCGCTCGCGTCCTTCAGCAAGCTCGCCAGAACTCTCTGCGGTGGATGCGGGCGAGCTGTATGAGTAGTATAGATCCCCGATGGTTCCAGCGATCCCCAGCACCTGGCTGGCGATCTGAAATCCATTCCCTTTCCCAAAGCTCATCGCTCCCGAGGCGATATAGAAAGCCCCCATCGGATTCCCCGAAATCAACATGGCTATCCCGCCGAAGATATTGATACCCCCGTTGACCTTCTTCGGGATCTTCGACAGCAAAAAGCCAAACGGATCAGAAGCCGCCCAGAGCTTACTGGCCGTCGCTTGATTGAAGATGAGCGAGAAGATAAGGCCAAAGAAATGCCCACTCGGATCGACATATTTCTGCGGATTGTTGATCGTGTAGCTGTAGCGGTTAAAGTTCTGTGGATTTCCCGGCTCCTGGATGAACGGATCGGGAGAGACGAACCTCATCAGGTTGGGGTCGTAGTAGCGGCCACCGTAGTAGTAAAGCCCGCTTTCCTCATCGAGTTCTTTCCCGTTGAAGCGCTTGGTCGGCTCGACGTTACCTTCAGAACGAGTCACCTTGCCCCACGGATCGTACTCATTGACCTGCACGATGCCGGCAAAGAAATCAGTGATGATGTTAACTCCGCCTTGATGGTCGTTGTGATAGAAGCGCTTCTCTCCGCCTATCTTCGCCGCTACGATCTCGATGCCGATGCGGATGTATTTTGTGAACACACCGCCTGTGACTTCATAGCCCGCAAAGGGGAAGTACGTGACCGCGCCGGAGGCCTGCTTCTTGATTCTCGTGCCCGTGGAGTCATAGGTGCTTATGACCGTGCCGCCCGGCGCCGAAAGTTCGGCGAGCCGGTTTTCCGCATTCCACGTATAAGTCCGCCCCGCGCCGGTGTACGTGCTGCCGTTGTAGTCATAGGTGTAAACGTTGCCGTCGGAGGTATTGACGACGGCGGAAGGGTGTTGAGTGCCGCTGCAATATTGAGAGGAGGCCGGCTGCAACGGGTGACCGCAGTAATAATAGAGCACACCGGCTTTGCTCAGGACATTGCCGATAGGATCGTAGGTGTAATTGTGGGTGACCTCGGCGAGATTCGGACCGAAATTCCCCGAGGCTTGAGTCAGGCGGTTGAGATCGTCGTAGGCAAATTCCCTGCCGCCGCTCCACAGCGCATCGCCAACGAAGGTGATGTTGCCGCCGTTGTCGTATTGGTAGGTGAGGTCTTGATAAACACTGCTGGGGGAGCTGCTGTTCGTGTGAATGTAGCCCAGGGTCGCCTGCAGCTGATACCCGCTTGGCGGGCTCGCCGAAGTGGTCAGGAGATAGTCTCCGGTAGTGGAATTGTTATGGCGGTAAAGCGCTGTCAATCCCGAGCCGCCCGCGGTGTGAAGATAGCCCAGCGTGCCGTTGCTCGAAAATCCTGTAGGGGCGTCGCTGGTCATTGAATAATAGTAATAGCCCGTGTCGCTGTTGCGGTATCGATACAATGGAGCCGTGCCAGTGGAAGAGCTTTGATCGATATAGCCGGTAATCCCTTCCGACGTGTAGCCGTCCGGGGCCGGGCCGGGAGACAAATACAGGTGAGTCGTGTGGTTCACGACGTGAGGTGTAGCGCTCCAGAGGTACGCCGAAGCGGTCCCGCTGAGTCCCTGAAGCAAAAGACCGTTGCTCTGAATAAACGGAGCGGCGGCGCTCTGGCTGTCGGGAGCCGTGGTAGCTAAATAGCCCACTGCCGTTCCGTTGGTTTGGAGGCTCAATCCCCATCCGGTACAGCTCCCTCCGGACCCGTAGCACGTGCTTCGATAGACGGGCACCGTGCCGGCGCCCCCTGAGTTGCTGATGTAGCCGATACCTATACCACCGAAACCCGCCTCCAGCATACCGTCGCCGCCGATGCAGTTTCCCGAACCGTCCGCCACGCAAATCCCGCCTCGGTAAAGATTGGAAAACCCGGACGGAGGCGTAATCTCGGTCGTGGTCCAGGATTTGGACCAACCCGTCAGGGCATTTATGTAGCGAGTGGGGTCAAATCTTTGTCTTTGAATATCGTTTGACGTGTCCTTAGCTATGGGTGTTTCGGGGAGGTGTATTTGGAATAAATATCCTCTCGCCGGTTTTTGAGCAAGGGCAGCTTTTCTCTGGTTTCAGCGACGCGCGTCAGGTCGATATCGACCAGTGCCAATCCCTCTTTGTCTTTCATATCAACGAGGATGTTGGCGAAGGGATCGACGACCATGCTGTGGCCGATGTAGATGTTTCCGACTTGATCCGGAGCGATTACGTAACAGCCATTTTCCAATGCGCGAGCGCGCACCATGGTTTGCCAGTGTTCGACCTTCATTTCTCCTTGAACCCAACCGGAGGGCGCGAACAGAACGTTTGCCCCCATTAAAGTCAGGATACGTGCTAGTTCGGGGAAACGCAGATCGTAACATATCATCATTCCGCACTGACCTATGCCGGAATTCACCGGCGGCGTGACTTTGTCTCCAGGCACAAACTTTTCGGATTCCTTAAAGCCCAGGGCGTCATAGAGGTGGAGCTTGCGATAAACCGCTACCGGCTTGCCGTTCGCGTCAATCCACAGCGCGGTGTCGTAAACGCGGTGGGGGGAGTTGCAAGTTTCGTAAATGGTCGCCAGGACATCGATGCCTTGTTTGTGCGCCGATTCGCCGAGCGACGCAGCGAAGGGACCCTCGATGGTCTCGGCGATTTGCGCTAGCTCCTCGGCGGACTGGCTGCTTGGCGAAAAAGCCATCAAGAATTCCGGAAAAGCAATCATTCGGGCGCCTTTGCTCTTCGCCTCGATGATGAAGTCCTGCGCCAACTTGAGATTTTTCGCTTTCTCGGGAGCGGAGGTGATTTGTGCTAGCGCGATTCGGGTCATATCAAAGCGCTTATTTGGAGTGGTAGCGTGACGGGGTGTTGGAAATACTGTTCAGTCCTCCAGTACTCCGACACTCCAATGGGGGTTCTTCTAAACGTCCAGTGTTTGACCCGTGCCCTTTTTCTTAACTTCTTCGAGCACGAGCGCGCCGAGAGCGACATCGGCGACTCCTTGGCCCGCGTTGTTTTTAAAGAAAGTTACTTGTTCCGCCCTGGTGCGCCCTTCTTTTTTGCCGGCGAGAATTTCACCGATCTCGATGAGCTGTTGCCATTGGATGACGCCGCGCTGAACCGGGTCGTAGATGTCGGCTTGTTCGTCCTGGATTGCCTGCTGAACGGAAACAATGCCATGAATATGGCAGCGGGCAAGTGTCGCATCATCGATCTCGCGGCGTTTGGCGGCGGTGAAACCGCCTTTGACCAGACCGACGTTGCTGCCGACGATCGTGGTGACGTGTTGGCCGGGTTGTAGCCACTGGCCATCAAATACGGGAACGCTGGAATTGGTTGCCGTTAGAATGATGTCGACGTTACGCACGGCCTCTTCCGCGGACGCCACCGGCGTGATGTTGAGATTGGTCATCGGACCCATCTCGTCGGCGAATTTTTTGCGATTCTCGGGGTTGCGGCTGTAGACTTTGACTTCCCTCAACTTGCGCACTTGCATCAGGGCTAGCAGATGGTTCTTCGCCTGGCCGGCGGCTCCGAAGATCGCGAGGCTTGAGGCATCGTGGCGTGCGAGCAGGTCGGTGCCGACTGCGCTGGTGGCCGCAGTGCGCAAACCGGTGACGGCGATATTGTTGGGCAATTCGGCGCAGGTAATTTCGCCTATAATGATGGCCTTGAGCTCGCCCTCAGCGGAATCGTAAAGCACGATGACCGGATGGTTCAGGCGCGGATAGACCTGTTCTTCGGCCATGGGCTTAACCCATTCGCAATGGGTCATCAATCCGGTGGCGTTGGCAGCCGGAACGCCTCCTTGATGAACGCTCACGCGCACGCCGGTCGGAATATGAATGCGCCGGCGCGGCGCATTGAGCTGCGCGTTCTCGCCCCATTCGCGGAAACCGGTGCGCACGGCTTCTACGGCCGCCCCCATGGTTACGATGCCTTTGATTTCTTGAGGTTGAATTAGCAACGGTTTCATTGGCGTATCGGACATTTCGGAAAAACGTCTTGCTCCATGCGTATTCTAAAGCGTGGCAGCGACGGCCGGCCGCGCAATCAACTCTTCTCCCCAACGTCTCAAGTGAGGCAGGGTCTCGTCGATGGTTACGCCATAGCGCTGCCGCCTCGCGTAAATAGGAATAAACGTTACATCGGCCAACGAGTAATCACCGACAATAAACTTTTTGCTGGCGACGGCCCGATCCAATGTTTCCAGATGTTTCGTCAAGTGCGCTCGGGCGTGTTCCGGGTCCTTGTCATGGGCGATATCATGCGCCGCGGGATGGACTCGGCTATTCAAGAAATCAATCCAGGTTCTGATTTTCGCCCGCTGAAGCGGATCGCTGGGCAACAGAGGCCGCTCGGGATATTTTTCTTCGAGATATTCATCGATGATAGCCGATTCGTAGATCACGCCGTCACCGTCGATCAACACCGGTACTTTCGCATAGGGGTTCAGCTCGAGCAAATCCCTGGGTTTGTTCTTGAGATCCACTTCGACAAGCTCGTAAGAAATCTTCTTTTCCGCCAGGACAATCCTTGTCCTGTGCGCGTAAGGTCAGGTGTGGCAGGAGTAAAGCTTCATGGCGCTACCTCCTTGATTGACCTTACTTAACATCCCGCTGTTGCAAAGCGCAAGGAGCCAAGACTAAGAGCCAAGATCTTTTACCCTTAGCGCTTTGCCAATATTAGTGGCGCCTTGGCTGAAGACGATCCTGAAGCGCATCGCCCAGGAGATTGAGTCCCAGGACCGTGATCATAATGGCGAGACCCGGATAGGCCGTGAGGTGGGGCGCGACCAGCAAGAATTGTCTGCCTTCGTTGAGCATCGCGCCCCACGAGGGTGTCGGAGGCTCTACTCCCAATCCCAAAAAACTAAGGCTGCCTTCGGCTATGATAGCTGCGGCTAGCCCGAACGTCGCTTGAATGAGCAACGGTGGAAGCAAATTGGGCAGCAGATGTCGCACCACCACCCGATAGGGTTTACACCCTAACGCCTGCGCTGCTTGAACGAATTCGCGCTCTCGGAGAGCAAGAATCTCGCCGCGCACCAACCGAGCATAGCCGGTCCAACCGATTAGACAAAGAGCGACGACAACGTGATCTAGCCCCGGTCCAAGCACTGCCGTAAAAGCGATGGCAAGAAGGATCCCAGGAAATGCCAAAAGAATATCAACCAGTCGCATGAGCAGTTGATCGACCCAACCACCGGCGTATCCGGACAAGGACCCTATGACCAATCCAATTGCCAGAGAAAGCGTTACCGTAGCGATGCCGACCGAGAGAGAAACCCGGCTACCATAGATCGTCCGGCTCAGTATGTCACGGCCCAGTTTGTCCGTGCCTAACGGGTGGCTGCGCGAATAGGAGAGCAGGTCTTGCTCCAGGTTTTGTCGCGCGGGGTCGTGTGGCGCCAGAACCGGCGCGAATAACGCCGCGATTATGACCAACAGTAAAATAGTTGTGCCGGCGTAAAGCCAGTGCCTATTTTCCATAAGTAATTCTCGGATCGGCGAGCCGATAACAGATATCGGTGACAAAATTGACCAGCAAATAAGAGACCGCCAAAGTGAGAACGCACCCTTGGACCAAGGGGTAGTCGCGCGTTTGAATCGCCTGCACCGTCAACCGTCCGATTCCGGGCCAACTAAAAATCGTTTCGGTAATAATAGAGCCCGCGAGCAAGCCGCCCAACTGAAGGCTCACGATGGTTATCACCGGTAGTAATGCGTTGCGCAGGGTGTGTTTTAGCCATACCCAGGATTCTCCTAGACCTTTGGCACGAGCCGTTTGCACATATTCTTCGCCGGCGACTTGAAGCAAGCTCACGCGTAGGATACGCGTCAAGATCGCTGCCATACCGAGACCCAACGTCAACGCCGGCAAAAGTAAGTGAGAAAACCCGCCGCGACCCGAAACCGGGAACCAACCTAAATGAATCGAGAAGATAATCATGAGCAACGGACCCATCCAGAAGTTAGGCATCGAGAGTCCCACCAAAGAAAAGAGCAAGGCCACGCGATCGATCCAGCAGCCTCTGTTCAGTGCGGCTAGGATGGCGAGAGGAAAGGAGCCTAAGACGGCCAAGACCATGGCGCCCAAGGTCAGCTCGAGCGTAGCCGGCAAACGTGCGCGAATGATCTCCGTGACGGCGCCTTGTTCGTACAGGGAACGTCCGAGGTTCCCGCGTGCGAGGGCACGCAAAAAACTTGCGTATTGTACGAATATCGGTTCATCGAGAGCCAAAGCGTGGCGGAGGTCTTCTTTATCCGCGGCACTTGCGGTCTCGCCGAGCATGACCTCGATAGGGTCACCGGGAATCAGATGAATGAAGAAAAAAACTAACGTCAGCGCGCCCAGAAGCGTCGGCACAAACAGTAGCAGTCGCTGCACAAGGTAGCGCTTCACGGCAATTGATTTTGTAATGAGACGTTTTTGAGCGAGATAAGATCGCCATCGGGATACGGCACGAATCCCTTAATAGCGGGATTTTGCACGGTGACGTTTTTTACCCACCAAAGGGGAATAGTGGGCAATTCATCGGCGAGAATTCGCTGCACCTTGATGTAAACGGCTTCCCTTTCGGCAGCATCGGTCGTCCTCCGACCTTGTTCGAGCAAACGGTCCACTTCGGAATTACTGTAGTGACCGCGATTGTCGCCATTCGGTGGAATGCTGGTGGAGTGAAACATCTGATAATAAATGTCCGGATCCATAACGCCTACCCAGGCGAGCGAGTAGAGATGAAAGTTACTTTTTTTGATATCGCTGTAAAAGGTGCCCCACTCATAAGTGCGAATTTCGAGCTCGATGCCAACGCGGGCGAGCTGCTCTTTCAACGCCTCGGCGATTCTCTTGCGCAGGTCAAGATTTGTCGTTTTGAAGGATATGCGAAAACGCGGTAGCGGCCCCGGACCGTCCGGATCCGGATAGCCCGCGTGATCCAGCAGGCGCTTGGCTTTTTCAGGATTAAACGACCATTGCGGGACCGAGCCGTTGTAGGCCCAGTGGATCGGCGAAAGCAGGCCGCTGGCCGGCGTAGCAAAACCTTTCAACAGATGGCGAATGATGCTGTCGCGATCAATGGCAAGCGCGATCGCCTGGCGAACCTCGCGGTTTTTCAAAATGGGGTGATTAAGATTGACACCGATATACTGAAACGTGGTTCCTTCATGCGCGTCGAATACCGCATGACTGTTTTTCTTGAGCCAAGGGAGCATATCGGGATCGAGGTCGTTCTGCAGAAAATCAATTGTGCCTTTTTTGAATTCAAGCGCGCGTACCATCGCGTCAGGCACGACCTTGAGAATAATGCCGGCCAATTGCGCTTTCTCCTCCCAATAGGAAGGATTCGCCTTCAGCGTGATCCTTTCGCCCCGATCGATAGTGTCCAGCATGAAGGGACCCGAGCCTGGAGGTATTTCCGCTCCCGGCGTCTCGATCCCATTTGAGCGCTCGGGCACGATCCCAATGGTAAACTGCTCCGGAAACGGCGCGTGGGGAACAGAAAGTCGAAAGCGCACCCTGTAAGGGTCGATCTCATCAACGGCCGCAAGTGCTTTCAAAAGCGGCCTTTTAGGAGAATGATTTTTCGGTTCCAAAATACTTTCATAGGTGTATTTCACATCCCGCGCCGTCAACGTCTTGCCGTTGTGGAATTTGACATGCTTGCGCAGCTCAAATACGTAGGTTCGCTCATCGGTCATCTTCCATTCAGAGGCGAGCTCGGGCCGCAGGCGCAATTTGTCATCCGCCCGCAGCAGAGAGTTGTAAATCAGAGCGTCGATGCGCACGGAATTCGCATCGGTTGCATAGCGCGGGTCGAGCTCGAGCGGATTACTTTCAATGCCTACAACGAGATAGCCGGGCGGGTGATCCGACGAGCCGCGGAAGCGGCAGCCGCCAAACAACACGACAGCGGCGGCAATCAAAAATCCAAGATTAAACTTGCGTCCTTCCAACGAAAAGTACCCGCGGCGGAATTTTGACTGAGCATAGCCTGTTTGTTATGATGGGTCAATTTTGGCTTGCCTATGATTGCTCCGCTGCGCTTTTCGTGCGCCGTTTGTGCCCTGATTATTGCTTCTCTTCTGGCGATTTTGAATGTTCAAAGCGCGTTTACGGCGGAGGATCATTTTCCACTCCTTCTGGGCCTGGAAGCCGCCGTAAAACCTTCTTTCTGAGGGGGAGCTTGAACGTATCGGGGTTTATCCTGTAACCTAGGGCCATACGCATATGGACGTAATTCTACTTAAGTTTGCAGCGTTATTTTATCTTCTCGCGACGGGAAGTTTCATTGTTTATGTTTTCTTGGTGCGGGAATCGGTTTCGAAGCTCTCGCCATTGATTTTGGCCGTTGGCTTTTTGTTGCATACGGCGGCGATCGGGGTGCATTTTTTTCAGACCGGCTATCCGAACGTCACGCAATTTCGTGAAGCACTGTCGTTGTACAGCTGGCTCATGGTGGCGGGATTCCTCGTTGTCCAATTCAACTATCGTCTAACGATTCTCGGTTCGATCATCGCGCCCTTGGCGTTTATGATGACGCTAGCCGCATTTGCGTTCGGCGCCGGTCCCGAGGAGTTGCCCGCGGGGCTTAAGAGTTATTGGTTAGCCGTCCATGTCTCGTTGGCCTTTCTGGGCAATGCGGCTTTTGCTTTGGCCTTTGGAGTGAGCATCATTTACTTGTTGCAGGAGCGCCACCTCAAACACAAAAAGATGACCACACTCATGAAGCGATTTCCCTCGCTCGAAAGTTTGGACCGGCTCAACTACGTGCTGCTGGTGTGGGGCTTTCCGTTCATGACTTTGGGCATTGTCACGGGAACCGTGTGGGCCAGTATTCACTGGGGTGATTACTGGTCGTGGGATCCACGACTCATCTCCTCCGGCATCGTTTGGCTCTTTTATGGTGCTCTGCTGCACGGGCGAATCACGGCCGGTTTACGGGGTAGGAAAGCAGCGGTTCTTACCGTGTTCGGCTTTTGTGTCGTTCTCGGTTATTTTCTATCGGGGGGGTTAATCTTCCCGAGTCGGCATGGAGGCCGGTTCGAGTAATCGTGCAAAAAGAGATCGTCATTGTCGGCCTGAACCATCGCAGCGCGTCCATCGAGGTCAGAGAAAGCCTCGCTTTCGAAAACGCTTACGTCAAAGATGCATTGGTGCAGTTGCGCGCTTACCCGTCCATTCAAGAGGGCGTAATTCTTTCCACTTGTAATCGCGTGGAAATCGTTGCGGCGGCGTCAGACAGTCAATCGGCTTGCGCCGACATCAAGCGGTTTTTAGGCGACCATAGAGCCCACCGCATACCCGGAAACCTCGAAGATCATGTTTACACGTATGAAGGCCGCGAAGCGATTCACCATCTTTTTCGGGTCGCGGCGAGCCTTGATTCCATGGTCGTCGGCGAGCCGCAGATCCTGGGCCAGCTCAAAGGTCACTATGATCTTGCACGGCAAGCGGGTACGGTAGGGACGATCCTTCACAGGCTGTTTCATCACTCGTTTACGGTCGCCAAACGCGTGCGCAGCGAAACCGGGATAGCCAGTCGAGTCGTTTCGGTGAGTTCGGTGGCCGTCGATCTGGCGAAGCGAATTTTCGACCGTTTCGATGATAAGACGGTTATGTTAATCGGCGCCGGAAAAATCGGCGATCTCATGGCACGCCATCTGCAAAGTCATGGTGTCCAAAGTCTCATGATCACGAACCGAACCTTCGAGCGAGCGGTGGAGCTTGCCGCGAAGATTCATGGGAGTCCGATCCAATTCCAAGATTTTCCGCGCTATCTCAAGATGGCGGACCTCGTATTAGGCTGCGCCGGTTCGCCGGAAATTTTGGTGGACGCGGCAACCGTCGAAAGAGTTTTGCGCGAGCGCAAGCAAAAGGCCATGTTCTTTATTGACCTCGGCGACAGGCGAAACTTTGATTCCCAGATCAACGACGTCGACAATGCTTACCTTTATAATATCGACGATCTCAAAGAAGTGGCTGAAGAGAATCTTCAAGAACGCTCCAATGAGGCCGAGAAAGCGGAAAGCATTGTTCATGAAGAGGTTCTGAGCTTTACGCGCTGGATCAGCTCGTTGGACCAGGTTCCTACGATCACGGCCTTGCGGCAGCGCTTCGACGAAATTCGGCGTAAGGAAATGGAAAGATCGCTCACCGGCGTTCTTAAAGATTTGTCCCCACAACAGAAGGAAGGGTTGGAGGACATGACGAACGCGATGATTAATAAAATGCTTCATGGTCCGATCAGTCGCTTGAAGAGAAATTCCCAAAGCGATGATGAAGAGGGCGCTTCGTACGTCGATGCTTTAAAAAAGCTGTTCGATTTAAGGGAGAAATAAATTCAGTGACCACTATCCGCATCGGAACCCGCGGCAGTTCCCTGGCTTTGGCCCAAGCCAACTGGGTTAAACGCCAAATGCAGAACCAGTATCCTGAAGCATCGGTCGAGCTCGTGGTGATCAAAACAAGCGGGGACCGGTTTGTCGATGCGGCCATCCAGGCGATGGGCGGTAAGGGCGTGTTCACGAAAGAGATCGAAGAGGCGCTGCTACGACGAGAAATCGATGTCGCCGTACATTCCATGAAAGATTTGCCAACAGATTTAGCGCCCGGCCTTGTGATCGCGGCCGTTCCTCACCGCGAAGATCCGCGGGACGTTCTCATTAGCAGGAGCAGAGCCGGTTTGAGCGAACTCCAATCGGGAGCGACGATTGGTACGGGAAGTCTGCGACGACAAGCACAACTCCGACATTATCGAGCTGATTTATCCCTCGTGCCGATTCGGGGTAACGTCGACACGCGCTTGAAAAAGCTCGATGCGGGAGAAGTAGATGCGCTGGTGATGGCTGCGGCTGGGCTAAAGCGACTCGGCCGGGAAGATCGTATCACGGAGTATATTGCGCCCGAAATCTGCGTGAGCGCAGTGGCGCAAGGCGCTTTAGCGCTGGAGGCGCGGGAAGACGAGGCGCAACGCGGGCGATTATCTTTTCTGCACCACGATCTAACATTCGCGGAGGTGACGGCGGAACGGTCATTTTTAAAACGGTTGGGTGGCGGCTGCCACGTGCCGGTCGGCGCGCGGGCTTACGCTGAGGGAGATAATCTTCGGATGAATGGCGTTGTCGCATGCCCCGATGGGAGTGCG
>JBGPIK010000101.1:0-17597 GCA_041484845.1 Binatia bacterium
CCGACGCCGGTTATCGTACCGCCAGCACCTCCACCTCCCGCTGCCAGGCCACCTCCATTTCCAGCCACATTTCCCATCCCAATCGCATTAGCCCCACCGCCGCCACCATTTTCCATGCCGCCGCCACTCAGGCCTCCATGAGAACGCGTCTCCCCACCCTGGTCAGGCACGCCGCCGCCCCAGCCACCACCGCCACCGCCGGCCCTTAACCAACTGCCAAACGTTGTGGCTGCGCCATCCGTACCTCCGTTACCAACGGTGTTATCCGTGCCCGTCGCAGCCCCACCGGTCCCGCCGGCACCAATGGTCACCGATTCAGTTGGCTGCAAAAGTGTTCCAGGCCATGACGAGGAACTCCGCGCGCCTCCGCCGCCTCCACCCCCAGCATCGAGACCGTAGGTCGCCGAACCTCTTTGTCCAGATCCACCGCCGCCACCACCACCTACAAGATAGACAAACACCTGCTTTGCATTCAGAGGCTTTACCCAATCGTGTGTTCCGGACGTTGTGAAGATTTGCACGTCGGCAGTGTCCGCGCTGCCGACGATGGGAAGATTGGTTAATTGCGAGCCGTCGCCTTTGAAGGCTGTCGCTTTGACGGTGCCGGTTACCTCCAGCGCCTCGCTCGGATTGGTGTTGCCGATCCCGACACGCCCGGTGGAGGGCTGCACCGTCAGCGGAGATTGCGCAAGAACCCCGCACGGCAGCACAAAGAGCAGCGCAGCAATCGCTGTAATGATAAACCCGCTGCGAATTCGGTTGTGGAGCCCCGCAGGCAAGCCGGTGGTACCTTTCCGTATGCTCGCTGGGCGGAATCCTGAGCAAGAGCCCGCCGCCGAGGCCAGGGCTCGGGTCGAAGGGATGTGGCTAGTAAACATGGTTGTTACCTCCTGATGATGTGGAGAGATTAAGCAAAAAGTTCTCCCGAACTCTGTTAAATCGATCTCGCGTCGAATGAAAAATCTAGAATGTCCCCTTTTCTTTTCTCAGAATGCCAAATGTCACGACTAACCTCGTTTAAGGTTTTCACCTCCCACTGACGCCGAACCGAGAGGCGCAGATCTCCGTCTCTAAGTTAGCTCGGACAACGAGAGATCGGTTCAGTCTCTCCTCAAGTGCACGAGAATGTCGTCTCCTATAGCCACCCTATCCGTACGATCCCGACCTTCCTTGATAAACAAGCACGCCGGCAGACGACCGTCGATGTTCAAGTTAGTCAGGGGAATACCAGATTGCTCAAAAGCTCCCGAGCGAAAGCCCGGTGGGCATTTAGCCCGTACTTCTCGTGCAAACTCTTTCGGAATTGTAAAAATGATCAACGTACTTCCTTTACCAAATACTGCTTCCCTTTCATCTCGTCTCGAGGCCATATCGACACCATTCGGTAAGCTAAATCCGATCAGGTGTTCAACGACCCGAACCGGCGAAAGAAGCCAGAAAGTGACAACGAGCCAGAACACGACGCTTGTCAAGACTCCGCACACAAAACCAATCGAGATCCAGAAAATTTGACGCATAGCATTCACTTTGTTATTCTGAATCGACCATAATAAATGTCGAACGGTGCATAATTGCCCCGCAGTGCATACGCCGACTGAACAAGCCCCATAATACCATTTCGGCCGGTTAGTCCTTCGCTCCACTTTATATCAAAATTGTAATTGTCATAAAATCCAATCGCGTTTCTCCCAGTCCCATCGTAATAAACACTCGCCTTTCCGAATGCAAAATCAAAGTCTGGATTTAGAGAGAAATCAAATTCTTTTTGAATAAGGAAGCCGTCGTTCGCCGGAAATACATTCATAAAAAGCGGTTTACGATCTCGGACCCACTCTTTCACTGCTTTAAACTGCTGCGACGTAAGCTTCACGTTTCTGTTGGTTCCCCACCAATAGTTTTCGAACAACGACTTTTCGAATTCCGTATTTAGTCTCCTGTGACTTCGAATCAAATTTCCTAACGAACCTAGATCGGGACGTTGCGTCGCAGGCCAATCAGATCCTCCACCCTTTCCACCTCCCGCCACCGAACCAGACGCGACAGCCAGAAGAGTGGCCCCGGGCCCCATCAAGGCTAAGAATGCACTGGTCTGCTGCGAACCAGAACTCCCCGAGAGACCTACGGCTCCTGCCGAGATTTGAAACATCCCTCCTGGATTTCCGCCCAAGAGGCTCATAATCCCCCCTAAAATTTGTGCAGCGATGAGCAAGCGCCCGCCGCCAACGCCAGGGCTCGGGTCGAAGGGATGTGGTTACTAAACATGGTTGTTACCTCCTGATGTCGTGGAGAGATTACAAAAAAAGTTTTATTCAGCGATTCTATAAGCTGATTTCCGCGTAGAGAAAGACCTTTAATTCTTTTGTGGCTCGCTCATGAAAAGCCAATAAACTAAATAAATAAATGTCTGACACCATCGCTATTTCCCGGCTGCACCGTCAGCGGCGATTGCGCAAAAACCCCAACCGGCAGCGCAATAAGCAGAATTGCTCCGACGATAAAACAGCTGCGAACGCCCTTGATGCGGTTGCTAAACATTGTTGCCTCCTGATTGCGTGGAGAGATTACAAAAGACTTTAATTCCACCTGAGGTGGAGAGATTCCGAAAACTTTATTCCACAACTCTGTCAAATCAGATTCGCGTTCGAGAAGATTCCCAGCCATTCTAGTTCCCCCTGTCTGATTCATTCGCCGGAGCGTGCCATCATAATTAGCGTGATCGTCCAAGCGACGAAGGGTAGATAGCCGATCCACGCATAGCGTCGGCCACGCCAAAAGTTGATAAGGCTAACTAGTGCTGCAACAGAAAAACAAACTCCTAAAGCGAGCATTAGGCGGTAATGTAAGAGTGATCTATAAAAGAAGTCGTACGCAACATGTTCCGATCCGAATGGATATAGATGCACAGTGTCACTTCTCGCTTGAATAAACTCCCTGATATCAAGCACTAGCGAAAGAAACGGGAAAACAGCTAAACACAAAGCGATCCACTGTCTAAGCTTCATTTTGGGTTACTCGCATCGTCAGTATTTGACGGTTAATGGAACGGGCCTAGGTTGACCGGAAAGATAATCAAAGAATCCTTTTGACCAAGTACACAAGTCTATGCACCCCGCCGAACCGGGTACTGAGCCACCGTGTATATAAAATCCACCGGTCCGAGGGGCAATCACCGTTCCTGGCGCAATGTCCAGCTCCACGCGCATCGGCCCCCATGAATCTATGCCTCCCAACCACCGCCCCCGACCGAACCTTCCTGCAATATCGTCAGCCAGACTGATGCGTTCAATTTTGTTTGGATCAGCGAAATAGTTTCCCTCGGGAATCGGGCCCACTCGATACATCTTCTGACATGCAGGATTGTTCATACACCAGCCTGTGCCAGAGTACGCTGGCCATCGCTGAGTCTCCTTGCCACCAGAATACACCGACAGGGATCGCCCATTAAAGAAGAGCCCCGAATAATCTCCTGTAAGCGCCGGTTTCAGTTCATCGGAACCGGCGGCTAAGCGGAATGCACCACCAGTTCCGGCTCCTCCAGAACCGCGAGCCAGACCCAAAGTCAAGTCTCCCAGACTGCTTAACATTCCGCTCACGCCCCCCGAACCAGGAGTGCCTGATAAACCTACGGCTCCTGCCGAGATTTGAAACATCCCTCCTGGATTTCCGCCCAAGAGGCTCATAATCCCCCCTAAAATTTGGGCGACGTGAATAGCATTGGAAGACATCCCAAAACTCGAATCTATGACACCTGACCCTACAAGTGCTCCCCAAATCCCGCCATTTAAGAAGCCGACTATCCCGCCGAGGACGCGCATAAAGATTCCGCTGCTGCCGCCAGGCCCGTCAGCGATGCCCTTGCCCATGTAAAAGTAGCCGCTCGGATCGGTATAGTTGATGGGATCATTATTAACGTAGCTATAACGGTTGAGGTTCTGCGGATCTTCCTCATCTTGCACGAACGGGTCAGGGGAGATAAACCTGCTGATCTCCGGGTCATAGTACCTGCCACCGTAATAGTAGAGACCGGTCTCGGGATCGAGCTCCTTGCCAGTGAATTTATGCGTCGGATCGATGTTGCCTTCGCTTCTCGACACACCTCCCCACGGATCGTATTCGACCAGCTGCACCCGGCCGCCGGTGATGTCGGTAATCACGTTCACGCCGCCGAGATGATCGTTGTGGTAAAAGTACTGGACGGTTCCTTTCTTTGACGCAAAGGTCTCAGTGCCTATGCGGATAAATTTCGTCATCACGCCGTTGGGATCGATCTCAACACCCGGGAACGGATAGAGCGTTGTCCCACCGGCGCCGTCCTTCTTTACCCGCATGCCGGTGTAGTCATACTCCATGCTGGTGACGCCGCCCATGGTTACACTCGTCACCCGGTTGTCTACGTCCCAGGTAAACGTCCGGCCAGCGCCCGTAAGCATGTTGCCGTTATTGTCATAGGTGTAGCTCTTGCCGGTCGAGATGGAAGTTACGGCGGAGGGATGGAGTGAATCTCCGTAGGTGAACGCTACGCCGCACTTGTTGTTGATGTTTCCGATAGAGCTGTAGCTGTAGGTGCAGTCTTTTATCGCTTGGTTATCGCCGAAATAGCCGTAGGCGGTCTCAAGCCGATTGAGCGCGTCGTAAGTGAAGATGCGGCTGCCGGTAAAAATGTTATCGACGATGGCTGTGACGTTGCCCACTTGATCATAGTGATAGACAAGATCCTGATACGAGCCCGATCCTACAGCCGGGGCGGTATAAACGTAGCCGAGGGTTGCCTGGAGCGTATAGCCGGTGGGCGGCGTCGAGGATGTCGTCAATACATAGTCGCCCGTCGAGGCGCTGTAGTGGCGATAAAGTGCGGTCGTGGCCAAGTCTGAAGCCGTGCGCACGTAACCTAAAATCCCGTCCTGAGTAAAGCCTGGCGGCTGATCGCTCGTTGTCGAGTAGTAGTGGTGGCCCGCCGTGTTCGCATAGCGGTAAAGCGGTGTGTTGCCGGTGGCGCTATTCTTTTCGAGATAAGCGGTAAGACCCGAGGCGGTGTAACCGCTCGGCGCCGAGCCGTCGCTGTTATAAATATGATCGGTTTGGGCGACGAGCTGGCTTTGCGGGCTCCAGAGATAAGCCGAAGGCGTGCCGCTTAGACCTTGCAGCAAAACACCATTGCTCTGGACGAACGGATTGCTTGCGCTGGGGCTGTCCGGCGCTGTGGTGGAGAGAAAGCCCACGGCTGTACCGTTACTATCCAGGCTAAGTCCCCATGCCGTGCAGCTTCCGCCCGAGCCGTAGCATGTGCTTCGATAAGCGGGTACGGTTCCTGTGCCGCCTGACGACTTTAAATATCCAATCAGCGATCCGACCCCGGTCTCGACGGTGCTGTCGCCGCCGACGGAAGCGTCTGTTCCGTCCGTGACGCAGATGCCGCCGCGGTAAAGATTCATGTAGCCGGTTGGAGGCGAGGGCGGCTGCTCGCTTGTCCACGATTTACTCCACCCCGAGAGCGCCACGCGCTCCGATACTGCTGGTACTGCGGCGCCGAGGCCGGTCTCACGGTGCGTGACACGGAAAGTGTCGGGGTCAAAGATCCAGTCGGTGATAACTCCGTTGGCGTATTGAAGCTGGGTTTTCTGTCCCCGTGCATTGTACTCGATGTGGTTGATGTAGCCGTCCACGTTATCGAGCCAGCCCGCGCTGTTGTATGTGTACCTAACCGTCTCATTACCCGGGGGGGGCGGGACGGTCTCAGTCGGGAAGGTCTCGGTCGTGATGCGGTTCAGAGCGTCGTAAGTTTGCGACATCGTATACCACGTCGTACCCAACAGCCGGCGATCGGTCTGAAGCGTACTGCCCACTTTGTCATAGGCAAATCTCGTTATGATGTCGGTCTGAGGTTGCTCCACTTGCGTCACTCGCCCGATCGGGTAATCACCACCCGTTGGCGGCGGATTAATGGTGCTCTGATCATAGGTCCACTGGACCAGCGTTATCGAACCTTGTTGTTTCGTTAGCGGACGGCCGATTCTGTCGTAAGTGAAGGTAAGCGTCTGGTCTCTAACGCCTCTGGTCGTTATGGCATCTTTCTGTGTCAGCAGGGTTCCGGCAGGGCTATAGGTATAAAGCCACGCCCCTGCCGGAGGATTAAGGTACTCACAAGATCCCACATTCGAGGGAGTTCCCATATTCGGGTCGCACATGGCAACTTTGCGCCCGGCCAGGTCGTAGGATGTCCGGGTTACGTGACCTTCATTGTTCGTTACACTAGTCAAAGCTCCCGCCGCATCGTACGTATAATATGTGTGGTAGGTCTCGGAGCCGTTGAGCTCATCGACGCGACTGACCTGTCCGTAGGCGTCCAAAACTTTAACTTTGCTGATGCCGCGCTCGTTGGTTTGTGTGACCACGCCTGCTGCGTAAGCTGTGGTCGCGAACGTCCCATCCGAGTGGTACTCGCGTACCGGCCGCCCGAGAATGTCGAACATAACGCCGATGGCGCGGGAGTCTTCCGTGTCAAAATGCGGCGCGGTTTGAAGGAGAACCAACCCGCGTGAATCGAAGGCCCGCTCGGTCAATATCGTCTTGCCGTCCGGCCCCTCGGAGCGCGTTTGATCGATGCGGCCCAAACCGTCAAAATACTGCTCGCTCCAGAGCACCCCGGACCCGCCGTGCTCTTCACGGCGCGACGTGACAACTCGCTGCGCCAGCGGGTCACCCCAATTAAGATAGTCGTACTTGACCGTAGGGTATGTATCGTTATCCAACGGGCCAATGACTTTGAGCAAACGCCCGAAGCCCTCGTACGTGTACGATGTGGGCGCTCCATTCGGATCGGTCTCATCGAGCTTGACCCCTAAGCCGGCATCATAATGAACCGTTTTCTGGTGGGTCAAGCAGTTCGTGATGGTCAGTGGAAATGTCTTGGTGGAATCGTAATCCGTCGTCGTGGTGCAGTCGGGCGGATCTCCGTTAGCAGAGTTGTGGACCGTAACCGATGTCCGCACACCAAAGGCGGAATCGTAGCCGTAGGTTACTTTTGGATTGTTAGCATTGCCCCTGGCGTACCCGGCGTTAGTTTCCTCCACGATCAAAAGGCCGGCGCTGTCATAGTCAAACCATTTTCCCCGCACAAGAACACCGCCACTCGTACCGGTGTAGAGTGCCCGCCTGGTGGGAAGGTGCAACCAATTGCCGGCGTCAACAGACCAATCTGTTACTTCCCGCTTTTCATCTCCGGTAAAATTGACGTCGCCATAGTGAGTTGTGACCGTGAGATTTCCGGTTGCGTAAGAGTCGTAGGTAAAATTACTCTGTGTGGTTCTGCCCGCCGTCTGCTGCCCGTCATACTCCTTGATCTGAAGCTGCTTGGGCGCAACGAACTTCACCGGCGCCACCGGCGGCGTGGACGTGAAAGCAATTTCATTCCAGTAGCCGTGAACGGTGTCCAGAAACGGAGCGCCGTCGCTCGCTCGATCCACCTGGATATCGCTTGGCAGCCCGGTGAGTGGAAAGTCCTGATTATAAAACGTCGTGGTGGTGGAGTCCGCACCCAGATCCGTCGCGGTCATTTGGCGAAAGCCCAATAAGCCGCGCCCCAACAGGTGCGTTTTGGCCCCGGCGTAGGTGTACTGGTAGCCGTACTCTGTCCCCAGCCCGTTCGCCACGACCATGTCGGAAACGACATACAGAGGAAATTGCACGTCTACAGTCGGATATTGAGCCCCCAATGAGCCGGTATCTTTGCCATACACCGTGTCGTCGGTGAGCGGCTTGTAGGTGAGATTTGTGGCGCCGCCATAAGGATTGGCAATTTTAACGATCACATCGGGAGAGGAAAATTCCTGCCCCGTCCTTTGCTGATCGGCCAAGGTGTTGCGCCCACCGTAAAATACTCCGGCCCAATACGAACCGCCCGAAAAAATATCGGCCTTGCCGTCACCATTGAAATCACCGACAAGATTGACGCCGAACGGATTGATGGGGCCGGCCGGGGCCGCAATCTCATCGATTAGAAATCCGGTCCCGGTCGAGTAATGAATCTTAGCCCCAAAGGAGCAATTCCCGCAGTTTAAGTCCCCGGTGCCCATGATGATGTCAGCCAGGCCATCGCCGTTATAGTCGCCGACAAAATTAAAATTGAAGGGGTCGAGACTGCTACTCCATGTCTGAATGTCAAAACTCTTGCCGGTCGATAAATGAACCTTAACCGTAGTGTCCGTGTCCCAGCTCACGATGTCGGTTAGCCCGTCCCCATTAAAATCGCCGATAAGATTTCTAAGCCGGTTGCTGTTAAGGTGGGCGGTCCAGGTTACGGTCGTAAAACCTGTTCCGGTGGATAGCTGGACGCGCACGGTATTGGCGTCAATCCGACTAATGATGTCGGCCTTGCCATCGCCATTGAAATCCCCTACGTAATTGCAGTCATTGGTGGTGTCGAGGACGATATTGTTCCATGTGCTTACGGTAGCGAAGCTCGTAGGCTGTGTCGTGACGTCACGGGACGATAGATGTGCTACCACCGAAGTCGACGTCTTCCAGCTGATCACGTCAGCGCGCCCATCGCCATTGAAATCCCCAATGAAATTCCTCTTATTATTGGTGCTCAGTTGAGCCGGCCATACTTGGATGTCAAAACCGGCTCCATTGTAAAAGTGCATGTTTGCGTTAGCGGCGTCCTTGCGGCTGATAATTGCGGATTTGCCGTCGCCATGAAAATCTCCGATGTAGTTAACGTTGTTGGTACTGTCCATCGCAGCGCTCCACGAGTGAAGGACGCCGCTCGGACCTGTCGATAGCTGCACCTTGACGGTAGTGCCGTTACCCTCGAAACTCGCAGTATCGCTCATCCCGTCCCCGTCGAAATCACCCACCCAGTTTCTGGCCAGCTGGTTTACATTCCCACCGTAGGGCCAGCCGTTGCACCCCGCGGTTGGCTCGCACGACTGGTAATTGGAAAACCCACGCTGCTCGTCTTGCCAGGCAAACTGCCATGTGGGTTGTCCGTTGCCAGGCAAACAGTTGGCGCTTGGAGCGTCGCTATCGCATTCGCTGACGCTTGTCAGGCGGCTCCGAAAAGTGCCGCTGGCGACGCCGTAGGTAAGCCGGTAATCGCGTACCACGACATTGTTCGCATACGTTTTGATATGGGTTAATAGCCGTGTGGTGAGGATCTTGCCGCCGCCCATATAATGCGGAATGAGATCTGTCCGGCCGCTAATATATTCGAATACCACCTTGCGATTCGTAGAGAGGCCGCCGGTTTCGTTTCTCGTATAATCGATTTGAGCCGGCCGATAGCCGCCGTTTGTATTCTCGCCGGAAACCGACAGGTCTTCGGTGTAGGTGACAGTGAAGTAGTTTCCTTTCCGGTCCTGAAGCTTGTTCAATGCCCAGACCCGCGCCTCGGCTCGCGCCGTTCCGTCGGGGTTTAAGCCCTCGATCCGCGAGTCATTGCTATTGCCGAATTCCAGAATGCGGCCGTCTTTGGTCCAAGCTATGAAGTATAGAGGACCGGTACCCGCCGAACCATATGAGATCACTTTGACCCCACTGTCCACTTCGGTGCGGTACTCGGCTAGATTCGCGCCGTATGCTCCGTTGATGACCATCAGGCGCATGCCGCTCATGCAGAACCGATCGTTGGTGTCGTAACTCACGGTTCCCCTGTCGCCGTCCTGAGCGAATGTTTTGGCGCACCGTTCAATGGTGGGAAGACCGGCCAGGGACCAGCCAATGCCCAACAGTTGGTTTTGCTGAGACTGGCTATTGTAGACGAGCGATAAGGCGGGCGCTATTCCCGCCGTTCCCGGCGGAACGGCTATGGGGATAGAAAACGAACCTGCGCCATTGTTGCCAACCTTGGTCGATTCAGGTGCCCGGTCGAGCACCGGGGGGTTGTTATCCGGACCGGTATTCTACGCCAGAGCGCCAGGTACGATTGTCTGCACAAGCAGCAAACAAAGAAAAAACACACGGCAAGTACCTGGCCAGGTGGCGCTGACGGGCTGTTTAGCGTTTCGATTGTTGGCGCGCCGCCGAAGGAAGAAACGAGAGCTATACCGTTGGGAAGCGATGAGACTCTGAAGCTGTTCCACCGTCATGGCTGCGCCTCCAAAATGCTCGTTGCAATAACCAGTCTCTTCGTAGGCTCCGCTTACCGGGGGCCTTACGCACGTCGTGAAATATATTTGAGGCGAAAGCAGTTTGTCTAATATCTTTTTTTCCTGATCGCTCAGAGCCAAACGGCTATGAGCCACACCAAACGGCAATCAGCCATTGACCGTCTCAGCCCGTTCGCTGTATGTTACCGCCGGTTGAATTAAGCGCGCCAGTAGCGGGAGCAACTATGACATTTAATCAGTTGATCGCGTATATAACCGCGGCGAAGCACCTGAACGTCACCTGCGCCGCCAAAGAGCTTCACATCAGCCAGTCCTCGGTATCGAAACACCTCCGGCTTTTGCAAAGCGATTACAACCTCAAGTTGTATTACAAGAGTAAAGCAGGCGGGATCGAGCTGACCGACTCGGGGCGCCTTTTTCTCTCTCGCGCGCATAAGGTCATGCGCGCTCTTGATGCGTTAAAGACATGTGCCAATGGTGCTACGCCAACCCGCGCCACCACACATTTCGCTGTCGGTGGAACTTACGCATTGGCTTCGGAACTCTTGCCGCGCCTGTTGAGTGAGTTCAATAAAGCGCACCCGCTTGTTAGTACAGGGCTGCAGACAGGCTCCAGTTTTACCATTCACGATGGAGTGTTACGCGGTGATATTGAGCTTGGCGTGGTATCTAAACCTCCCCGCTCCAAACACCTCGAGGTCCAGCCCTACAGCACCCATACGCTGGTAGCTTTTGTTAGCAAAAAGCATCCATATGCCCGGAAAGGCGAGCTGACCCCTGCCGAACTCGCGCGCGCGCCGTTAGTAGTCCGAGGCGGACCCCGATTACAAAGCAGCCCCGAAATCGCTCTGAGGCAGCGCGGCTACAAAGCCAACGTAGTGTCTCGCTGCGACACTCCTGAGGCGGTGCGAATCGCCGTGCGAAACGAGTCGGGAGTTGGAATCTTATTTTATGATGCGGTGAAAAACGCCATCAAAAGAGGTGAGTTTAAGTTGCTTCGCACTCCGGGGCTTGTGATCGAAGCAAAGAGCTTTGTCGTTTATCACAAAGAGCGCCCGCTTTCCGTCAACGCCAAGGATTTTCTGACCCTTTTAAAACAAAAGAAACCGGAGCCGAACGACTCAAGGAAGATTTGTGGGGGGGGGGGTAATCTGTCGTTGTTTTTGCACGACGCATACCGCGCGGGGGACGCTAAAGAGCCCACATAGCCGAGCCGTGATTTCACTTCAGAAAATCTGTGGCCCCACCATCGCATGGCGCCATTCTAATTCCGCGTCTGTCGCCGTAAGCTAAATTCGCTAGTCCCTCGAGTGCCGAAGTCTTAGAGAAGTTGCGAACAATGAAGGGCGCGGCACCGGGGCTTGACATCTATTCAGCTCGATGACATAAAAAACTTAAGTTTAAGAAGCTAGATTCCTAAAATAATAAAGTTGATTGACGCAATAGATTTAAAAATACTGCAAATTCTACAGCAGCACGGTCGCGCCCGTTTGGCGGATATCGCCGACGAGGTTGAACTTTCTGCGCCCGCCGTAATGGAGCGGGTGAAAAAGTTGGAATCGGGCGGCGTCATCAAGGGCTATCAAGCGTTGGTCGACGCCAAGAAAGTCGGCAAAGACATAACGGCGTTCATCGGGGTTTCCATTGGCCACCAGCGCGACATTGATGGATTTGCCATACAGATGTTGCAGTACCCGGATGTGTTGGAATGTCACCACGTGACCGGGGATGAGAGTTTTATCCTGAAAGTGAAATCGGCAAACACCGCTTCGTTGGAGAAACTACTGGGCGAAATTCGCTCGCTTGAAGGCGTGACGCAGACTGTGACCAGTGTCGTACTCTCGACGACTAAAGAAAAACAAGCCATTGAGCTGGACGCTGGACTGTCGGAAAACCTTGATTCCAAGAAGAAGTGATGCCGCGCCGGAACATTATTGACGCGAGTGGGGTTTCCCGATATTAGTTCGTAGCCGCGTTACTGCGTCCGCTGAGTCGGACTGCTCCCTCGTGTCAATTTGAGAGCGATACGTCGTCATTAATTGCAAAGGGTAATCACATGAGCAAATCTGGCTTACCACCCAAACAGGGCCTTTATGATCCGCGCTTCGAGCATGATGCCTGTGGAGTCGGATTCGTCGTTCATATCAAGGGCGAAAAATCACACGAGATCGTCGAGCAGGCATTAACGGTGCTGCAGAATCTCGATCATCGCGGCGCGTGTGGCTGCGAAGAAAACACCGGTGACGGGGCGGGCATATTGATGCAAGTGCCGCACGCTTTTTTCCGCCACGTCTGCGAAGGCCTGGGGATCCATCTTCCCGAGCCGGGAGAATACGGCGTCGGAAAGATTTTCCTGCCGGATAATCGAAATCAGCGCCGGCGCTTTGAAAAAATCATTGAAGAAATAATCGCGAATGAAGGGCAAAAACTTCTCGGCTGGCGCAAAGTGCCCACCGATAATATGTACTTAGGCGACACCGCAAAAGCCTGCGAACCTTTCGTGCGGCAGGTCTTCATCGGGCGCAGTCAAAGCATCACCGACGATATGGCATTCGAGCGCAAGCTCTACATCATCCGCCGGCGCGCGGAAAATGCGATTCGCTATGCCGGACTGCCCGGGGGAGATTTCTTCTACATTCCGAGCATGTCGCACAAAACCATTATTTATAAAGGGATGCTGACCGCGCGGCAGGTAGGAACTTTTTACCCCGATCTTGCGGATCCGCTGGTAGAATCGGCTATAGCGGTTGTCCATTCCCGTTTTAGCACCAACACATTCCCGAGTTGGGGGCGCGCTCACCCGTTCCGCTATCTCATCCACAACGGCGAGATCAATACGCTGCGCGGCAATGAAAACTGGATGCATGCGCGCCAATCTATGCTTGCCTCCGAACTGTTTGGCGACGACCTCAAAAGGCTTTTTCCGATCATTCAGGATGACGGAAGTGATTCATCGAAATTCGACAACACTCTCGAATTCCTGGCATTGAGCGGCCGCTCTTTGCCTCATGCGGTGATGATGATGATCCCGGAACCGTGGGAAAATCATGAGAGCATGGATCCGAAGAAGCACGAATTTTACGAATTTCACAGCAGTCTAATGGAGCCATGGGATGGTCCGGCATCGATTGCGTTTACGGATGGCACAGTTGTCGGAGCGGTACTGGATCGGAACGGACTGCGCCCGTCGCGTTATTACGTGACTAAGGACGATCTCGTTATCATGGCTTCCGAAGTGGGTGTGCTCGAGGTCCCGCCCGAGCGCGTACTCGAAAAGCGTCGTTTGCAACCGGGTCGCATGTTTCTGGTGGACACGAGCGAAGGGCGCATCATCAGCGATGACGAAATCAAACAAGAAGTCGCCTCGCTGCACCCGTACCGCCAGTGGTTAAAGGACAACCTCGTGCATTTCGACTCGCTGGCGAGCGTGGCGGAAAAACAGCCGACGGCGAACCATCGGGCGACGTTGCAACACTTGCAGGCCTTCGGCTACAGCTTCGAAGATCTGCGCGTCAATCTCGGTCCGATGGCGCAAAACAGTATTCAGCCGGTAGGTTCGATGGGTACCGACACGCCGCTTGCGGTATTATCGGACAAGCCGCAGTTGCTTTACAACTATTTTAAGCAACTCTTTGCGCAGGTGACCAATCCTCCGATCGACCCGATCCGTGAGGAATTGATTACCTCGACGTCGCTCACACTGGGTTGCGAAGGAAATCTCGTCCATCCGAAGCCGGAAAGCTGCCGGCAATTGAGGCTTCACGATCCGATTTTGAAAAATTCGGACATGGAAAAGCTGCGCCAAATCGATCTGCCCGGAATCAAGTCGATGACCCTGCCCATTCTTTACGATCCTTACGAGGGCAAGGCAGGACTTGAGCGAGCGCTGGAGGTTCTATTCAACGCCGCGGATCGAGCGATCGCCAACGGCACGACTATCTTGATCCTGTCCGACAAAGGAGTCGATCAGACCCACGCCCCGATTCCTGCTCTGCTCGCTTCGGCGGGACTGCATCATCATCTCATCCGATCCGGCACGCGCACGCGAGTGGGCCTGGTGCTGGAATCCGGCGAGCCGCGGGAAGTGCATCATTTCTGCTTATTACTCGGTTATGGCGTGCAGGCGATCAATCCGTATCTCGCCTACGAGTGCCTGAACGACATGATTCAGGAGGGAGCGCTCAAGGACCTTACGTACGCCGACGCGGTGAAAGGATACAACAAGGCCGTCTATAAGGGCGTGGTTAAGGTGATGGCCAAGATGGGCATCTCGACCATCAAGTCTTACTGTGGCGCGCAGATCTTTGAAGCCGTGGGGCTGGGGCACGAACTAATCGACAAGTATTTCAGTTGGACCCCATCGCGGGTCGGCGGCATAGGCTTGGAAGAAGTCGCGCGCGAAGTCGAGCGACAGCATGCCAAGGCTTTTCCGACCTTTCCCCTGAACGGCCGGACTTTAGAAGTGCATGGCCAATACCAATACCGCACTGGCGGCGAGTTGCACCTGTTCAACCCGCAAACCATTCACTTGCTGCAAAAGGCTTGTCGCAACAACGATTACAAAACGTTCAAAGAGTATACCCGGCTAATTGATGATCAGTCGGAGCGAATCGCAACCTTGCGCGGGCTCATGGATCTCAAGTATGCGCCGCAGCCGCTTCCGATCGACGAAGTCGAGCCGGTGGAAAAAATTGTGAAGCGCTTCAAAACCGGCGCGATGTCTTATGGCTCCATCAGCAAAGAAGCGCATGAAGCGCTTGCGATTGCCATGAACCGCCTCGGTGGAAAAAGCAATACCGGCGAAGGCGGTGAAGATCCGGCACGGTATATACCGGAACCCAACGGCGATTCCAAAAACAGCGCGATCAAGCAAGTGGCTTCAGGCCGGTTCGGCGTAACCAGTTATTACCTCACACAAGCGCGCGAGATTCAGATTAAGATGGCTCAAGGCGCCAAGCCCGGCGAGGGGGGCGAACTGCCGGGGCGAAAGGTTTATCCGTGGATCGCCAAAGTCCGCCACTCAACGCCGGGGGTCGGGCTGATTTCACCACCGCCGCATCACGACATTTATTCCATTGAAGATTTGGCGCAACTGATTCACGACCTGAAAAATGCCAATCATCACGCGCGCATAAGCGTGAAACTCGTCTCCGAGGTTGGCGTCGGCACCATCGCCGCAGGGGTAGCCAAGGGACACGCCGATGTCGTCTTAATCAGCGGCCACGATGGCGGCACCGGCGCATCGCCGCAGACGAGCATTAAGCATGCCGGACTGCCGTGGGAGTTGGGACTGGCGGAAACGCATCAAACTTTGGTGCTTAATAACCTCCGCAGCCGCATCGCTGTTGAGACGGATGGACAGCTTAAGACCGGGCGCGATGTGGTAATCGCCACGCTGCTCGGAGCCGAAGAGTTTGGCTTCGCGACCACGGCCCTCGTTACTCTGGGCTGCATCATGATGCGCGTTTGCCATCTCGATACGTGTCCGGTGGGAGTTGCGACACAAAACCCGGAGCTGAGAAAACAATTCACCGGCGATCCGGAACATGTGGTCAATTTCATGCGTTTGATCGCCCAGGAAATGCGTGAACACATGGCGAAGTTAGGCTTTCGCTCGGTGAATGAAATGGTCGGGCGAGCCGATAAGCTTGAGGTGCGGCGCGCGGTAGAGCATTGGAAAGCTAAAGGCTTGGATTACGCCGCCATCCTCTATCAGCCAAAGGTTGATCCCGACGTTGGCCGGTTTTGCCAAATTCCGCAGAACCATGGACTGGAGAACGCGCTCGATAACCAGGTGCTGCTTGATTTGGCTGCGCCGGCGCTGGAGCGCAGGGAAAAAGTCAAGGCGAAATTGGATATACGAAATACCAATCGCGTTGTCGGCACGATTCTCGGAAGCGAAGTGACGCGGCGCTTTGGGCCGCAAGGACTTCCGGAAGATACGATTCACTTTCATTTCCAAGGATCGGCAGGCCAGAGCTTTGGCGCTTTTGTGCCGCTCGGAATGACGCTGGAACTCGAGGGTGACGCCAACGACTACTTTGGCAAAGGCTTGTCCGGCGGCAAATTAATATTATATCCGCCTGACGGTTCGACGTTTGCACCGGAAGAAAACATCATCGTCGGCAATGTGGCTTTTTATGGAGCGACGAACGGCGAGGCCTACATCCGCGGCATGGCGGGCGAGCGCTTTGCTGTGCGCAATAGCGGTGTTCGCGCGGTCATTGAGGGCGTGGGGGATCACGCTTGCGAGTACATGACCGGTGGCCGGGTGGTGGTCATCGGGAAAACCGGCCGCAATTTCGGCGCGGGCATGTCGGGAGGCATGGCTTACGTTCTTGATGAGGACGGCACGTTCAAGAGCCAATGTAATCATGAGACCGTTGCGCTCGAGCGTCTCGACGAGAGCGACTTACAGGAAGTCGAAGAGTTGCTAAAGCGCCACGCCATATACACACGCAGCGCGCGGGCTTGGCAGTTTCTGGCTTTATGGCAAGAAACCGCGCCCAAGTTCGTGAAAGTGATGCCCAAGGATTACCGTCGCGTACTCGAAGCTCTGCGCGATGCCGAGGCGAAGGGTTTAGTGGGCGATGAAGCGTTGATGGCCGCCTTTAACGCAAATAAAAACGATGCCGCTCGCGTGAGCGGGAACTGAAGCGACAGAAACGTTCAGAAACCGTATTTCGTCCTTCGCTCGCAGAGACGTCGGTTGAGCGAAGCGGCGGGGCTACATTGATCGCGGTGATTTTCCCGGCTTCATAGCACTTATTCCGTCTAGATTCAGTCGGGTGTTGTCTTACGGCGGCCAAGCCAGTCATCCGCGCCAGCGGCTAAGATATCGTGAGTTAGGAGACACATGGCAGATGGGTAAACCAACGGGATTCATGGAATACGAGCGGGAGCTTCCCCCGGATCGTTCGCCATTGGAGCGTGTCAACGACTGGAAGGAATTTCATGAACATTTTTCAGAAGCCAAATTGCAGCAGCAGGGCGCGCGGTGCATGGATTGCGGCATTCCGTTCTGCCACACGGGTCAGCTCATTAGCGGCATGGCTTCGGGTTGTCCCATCAATAATCTGATTCCCGAATGGAACGACTTGATTTATCGCGGCCTCTGGCATGAAGCGCTCGAGCGTCTCCACAAGACGAATAATTTTCCGGAATTCACGGGTCGCGTTTGTCCCGCTCCCTGCGAAGGTTCTTGCGTCTTGGGCATGAACGAACTCCCCGTCACGATTAAAAACATCGAATGCGCGATCATCGACAACGGTTTTACTCAAGGCTGGGTGACGGCCGAACCGCCGAAAAAGCGCACCGGCAAGAAAATCGCCGTGATCGGTTCCGGCCCATCGGGACTCGCCTGCGCGGCGCAACTCAATCGCGCCGGTCACCTGGTCACGGTCTACGAACGTGCAGACCGTATCGGCGGACTGCTCATGTACGGCATTCCCAACATGAAGCTCGATAAGAGCATCGTACAGCGCCGCGTCG
>JBGPIK010000102.1:0-17572 GCA_041484845.1 Binatia bacterium
ATTACAGGCAGGCATGACAATGTACCTGACAAAGCCTGCTGCACCCCACGCGATCATAAACATTATCGAACAATTGACCCATGCAAACTCAAAAGATCACGGGTATTGTTCTGCGTGAACCGCTTCCGGACCGTTCTTGACAGTTTGAAAATGATAAGCGGCGTATCGGGTCATTCTATCTAAGACTTCGGCGATGGGTTCAGAATTGGCGCGGGCATCTTTATTCTCAATCAAATAATTGATCATCTTGACCAATTCTTTGTGCTGTTCATCCAATTTCGCAATGCCGTAGAAAATCCGCCAGCTGAGTGGTATAAGTTCTTGATTTCTTTTATGTGCCCCCGTAGCTCAGGTGGATAGAGCACAGGATTCCTAATCCTGGGGCCGTGAGTTCAAATCTCGCCGGGGGCATTAAATTCCACCCACTTAGCAAGCCTTTCTCACCTCATACGTTAGCCAATGTCTCCAAAATGTCTCCACACCCCTGTGGAGCAGCTGAGAACTATCGAAATTCCAAGCCGTGGTGACCATGATTCAAGTCAAAATTTCTAACCAAAGGGGGGAAACATGCAGCAAGAACTAGAGAAAAGAAAGCGGCGCCTTCAGATTCGCGAGCTTTTGGGGCCGAAGGCATCAAAGGAAAGGTAGACATTAACCGTGTCATACAAATATCGAACAATGAGCAAAGAAGAAGTCGATAAAAGCCAACGAACCTGGGCCTTAACTGCGGCTGAAATCGTGGCGGCCGAGCTTGGAATCGAAGTGCCTGAAGTTCGCTTTATCACGGAAGCGGCAAGCGGCTGGATTCAGAAAGAGGAGCGAGTTTTAGGACTCTGTGGCCGCGCTACCGTGATCGACATTGTACCTCACCGGCCTTTGAGAAATTTAATCTTGGTCGTTGCTCATGAAGTGCGGCACGCATGGCAGTTTGCAACGCGCGAATATATTGAGTCGGAAGGTCGCCAAGAAGCGGACGCCGAAATCTTTGCAGAGGATTTCGGGAAGAGACTTGCCACAGATGAGCACGAATTACTGCTGGACCTCGTTGAGATTGGCGCCCAGGCCACAATAAAGGACAGCCGCACTTTCGACGATGCGGAAGGTTATATCCGCCTCTTGAGCGCCGGAAGATCGCCGGTTGCGGCGAGGCTACAGAGCGAGCTCGATTGCAACAGATCCCGAGTTGACATCCTGAGGATGCGCATTGAGCAGTATCATCGTCGCTGTGCGAGGCCAGGATTTCCCCGGGGCACCGAATTTTGGGGCATGTCACGTTACTGGTGGATATCACCACCGCGAAGCAAGCGGATCGGTGCGGCGGTTCTTAACAAAGCAAAATAATCAGCAAAGGAAAAAAAAGGAGAAAAAACCGATGGAAAGTTTATCGTTGAATCAATTTGACACACTCCCGGTAGCCGTGGAACTTACGAAAGCGACGGAAAAGCTAACCGATTTCAAAGAACAACGTCATGAGGTGGAAAAACAGATCGACGAAATTAATCGCAATTTGTCCAACCCTGGCCGGAATAGGATGGCCGCCGAAATTGACGCGCTTCTCACCGGCTCAAAATCGCCGCCCGTCGAGGATGAAGAGATAACCCGCAGAGACACGGGAAAGCTTTACCATCGCCGCCGTGTCCTTGACGAGGCGATAAAACACCAAGAGCGAACGATTGCCGAACTCCGGTCGAAATACAGCAAGCAAGTGTGCGAAAAACTTAGACCGCAAGCCGTCAAGATCGTTTCCAGGATTACCAAAACACTCGAGGAATTGAGCGCGGCGCTCGATGAGGAGAAAACTTTCTTCGAGGACCTGCAAGCCAATGAAATCAGTTTCACATCTTGGATGCCTCGCGCCAATTTCCGCGGCGTGGGTTCGCTTAAGGATGAATACTCGAATGTCAGGCTCTTTTTTAAGCAGCTGCGCGAAGACTATCCCGAGGTTGAGGTGAAACTCCCGGACGCGCGGCCCATTCGGTCGGATGGAACAATGCCGAGGTTAGTAGTCGGTGGCCGTTGACGTGAGCGAGCTACTTTCGGTTGATGAGATTAAGGGAATGCTTGGCATTGAATCGACCATTGCTCTGTGTCGCCTCATTCGGGACGGTAGCATTCCGCAGCCGATCATACGCTATGGCCCGCCCACATGGAACCCGGAAGAGGTAGCGCGGGCCGTGGCAAGAAACCACAAGGAGTGAACATGTCCACCCTCCGCAAATTAAATCAATGGTTGAGCTTTAGCGATTGCGTTTTCTGCGCGGCTACGGGTGCGCTAGGTTACGGCATCTTTCAGATTCATCCGCCTTCAGCATTCATAATCTTAGGTGTCTTGTTCATCGTTCTCACCACCTACGGAAGGTTCAAATGACGGACACCCAAAAGAAAGAAGATCGCGAATCACAGCTTCGGGAAAAGCGGCAGCGCAAACAAGAGCGCCGTGAGCAGCGACGACGAGAGCGAGCAGGCCGTGAAGGAGCACCACCCCCGTACGGCCGGTCAAAACTCCATACCGTATCGCTGCGAACCGTTTCCCCCAGGAAGCGTGCAACAAATTGAGTGAAATCGTATTAAAAAGGCCCTTTCAGAGGTGAAACGTGAAGCAAAGTAGCGTTATCAAGCTGGCATTCCGACAGAAGGTGCCGAGAGCGCCGCAGGGATTGGAAAAGGCAGGCCGGCGGCTGTGGAAGACGATTCAAGAACAATACGCAATCAGCGATCCGGGAGGCCTGGCCTTTTTAACTAGCGCCAGTCGCGCCGAGGATGACATAATTCGCTGGCGTGCCACTGTGGCCAAGGACGGCGACGTTATCGTCGTTCCCGAAAAGCCGTCAGTTCCGCATCCGTTGATTGCTGCTATCCGTGGAGCGGAAACGACGAAGCGCCAATCATTACGAAGCTTAAATTTGGACGTTGAGCCGTTGCACGGCCACCCAGGGCGGCCCGGAGGTAAGTGATGCCAACGAAAAGAACGCGCATTTCGCGCGCCATGGTGCCAGGAGTTTCTGAAGTCGCCTTGCACTTTCTGAGCGAGGGACTTTTTTTGCTGCCGGATAACTCAGAAAATGACGCTCTGCGCTGGCGGTATTTTACCACCACCGAAGAGAAGGAAAAAATTCTCGCGCAATGTAGGGACGCGATCCTCGTGGCGTGGATCGAGGAGCGGCCAGGTACTCGCCCGTCATGGTGGTGGCAAACCGACGCGCCCGAGAAAGCTCGTCGACGGCGAGGTGGCATTGGCGACCCAGCCCACGACCATCTAGCCTATACCGAGACTTACGGCCACGGCATCCCTTCGATTTTTTTGGATCCATTTTCGGTTGACTACTACAACGGCCGCGCGCGCGACGTGCACGGCAACAAAATCGGCGATCACAAAGAGGGCAGCTTTTCCGGGCGGGCGATCGACCCGAGCGATCCGCCGCGTTACGAGTCCGAGGCCACTTACCTCAAACGCCTTGACCTGTTGCGGCCCGAGGAAAAGCGCCGGCTACGCAAAAAAGACTTTGAGCCGGAAATTATTTCCGTCTAAGCGCGCGAAGAGGGCGTCATTCCTTGGGAATGGATCGTGGACGATAGCCGGTGGATGGAAGGCGACTCACGCACGCATGTTTTTCTTTACGTCGGCGGTTACGATTGCGAATGAAAGAGATGCTCCACTCATGAATGAAGGCCAAACCGAATTTTCCTTTTCGCTCGCCTCGAGCGACCATGACGGGCTTGCCCTGCTTCTCATGGGCTTCAATTGTACCCGTAGACATTTTCCGTCTGAAATTTTCAAACATCTCTCTCGCATCATACTTAAAGAACTCGAGCGCCGGCTCGAAGATGAAGCAGAGTCAGGCCTGTACACATTACCGATCGTCATTGGTCGGGTCCACGACCTAGAACTTGTTCGGGTGATCGGCGGACTTCTTCAATGCAAAAAGCTTGTTCCGGCATCAGCTCCTATGACGGATTTTCTAAACGGCCTTACAGAATTTTTTCGGTTGGAAGTGAAACATCGGCAACCGCACCTTGAGGACGCGTGTTTCGATTCATTTGAAACCTTTTGCAACGCCCTAAACGACTGGAGGGAATAATTTTATGGCTGAATTAGCTCGACTAGGAATCGTAGTACATGCTGACGGCGTTGAGGATGCCGCGGCCAAGCTCGGACAATTGAGTGACACAGGCCAAGCCGCTGCCGGTTCATTGTTCTATATGTCCGATGGTTCCGATAAGGCGGCTGCATCGCATGAGAAGCACGGAGCGTCAGCCTTTGGCGCTAGCGGACATTTGCATGGACTTAGAGAGGTCATTCATTTAGCGACATCCGAACTCGGATTCATGGGGCCAGCGGCGATGGCCGTATCTCTGACATTGCGTAATTTTGGCGAGGCTGGTGTGCTAGCCGCCGGGCTTCTGGGCGGTCTAGCTGTGGGGTGGAAATTGGCGACGGCTGGCGCCGAAGCGTATGGCAAGGAAATGGATAAGATGATTTCGGGAATAAGAGATCGAAACATCAAGGGGCTTCAAACGGAAATCGAGGATCTAACCAAAGTTACACGAGGCCGCGAATCGTCGGGCGGCGGCCTCATAGCTACAGCTACTGAAAATTTTGCCCTGTCGGGTCGATATATTGGGGGTCTTCTGAGCGGCGGACCGGAAGGCATGCGCAATCAAGAGGCATGGCGAGCGACGACGCAGGCTAGGGAAGCACTGGAGCAGGTCCAACTCCAAGCCTACACGAAGGAGAACCGTATAATCAAAGATCAAATCGCGTTGATTGGAGTGGATGAGCCGACCGCCATCAGGCTTGCTGCAGACGCATTAGAGCGTGACTTGATTGCTAAATACGAAAAGCTCGGTATCAAAACCGCAGAATCGCGCAAACAGGCCAGGGAACTAGCGCAAGAGGATGCGTATAGAAAACAAGGTGCGAGTGCATCTACGGCAGTAGATGAAGCGACCAAACTGACGCAAGCGCTCGTGCTACAGGCGGCTCAACACACGATGAGCGCTCATGCGGTAGCACAACTGAGTACGGAATTTCAAGTCAATGATCTCTGGATGAGCAAACTTGGAAAAGATTATCCCGAACTCGCGCGACAAACGGAATCGTACATCCGAAGTGTCAATGGACTGACTGAAGCCCACAGGCAAATGGCCGAAGGCGAAAAGGCGTTACATGCTGCGGAGCAAGAGTTTGGCGTGGTATCGCCATCCACAAAAGCGACTGAGGCCAGAACGTCGGCCCAAAGTTTCGGCGATATATTTAAGAACCAGAAAGCGTTTGGTTTTAGCGACAACGATATAACGCAAATGTTCTCGCAACTCGTTACGAAACTGGAAGGTGCTGGCACGAAGGATATTCCAGGCTTACTTACTTCCAAAATGGGCGCCGATTTATCGCAAACTCAATATGACCGGTTACGTGCATCCTTGAGCGACTTAACCACCGGATACAAAGAGGTTCAGACGGTCGAAGCTCAATGGAGCTACAATGCTTTTGGCGGCAGTCAACGGCTCGCCGATGAAATTAAGACAACATTAGTTCCGGTTTTAGGGAAAGACCTAGTAGCAGCAATGGATCAAAGCCAAACCGGAATGAATGCGTGGGGGCAAGGATTTGAAACTCAAACCACAAAAGCGGCGGCGGGATTCAGGAAGATCGCGATAGAGATCGAGGGAGTAGACGCAAGGTTGAAGGCGCTAGCCGATACTATTCTAAACATGCCCGTGGTCGATCTCGGGCAAGCCGCGGCGGGCTTGCCTGCTATCGAGCAGCAAATTCAGCAATCGACGGGAAACACGCCTCCCGGTTTGAGGGTGTTTAACTAATGGCTGCTGCTGAAAAACTTGAATATCCGTACACCGGAGGTGTGACGGCCTCTCGCTCTTCGGCGACTCGGGACGCCCAAAAAGAGGCGCTACGGATCAATGATATGAAAACAACCGAAAGAGGCTCAGGCATCGGGCTTTGCGATATTTGCCAACAGAGGGCTTTGGTCAGGAGGCTGGCGAGAGACCATGACCATTCCAATGGGAAATGGCGTGGACAACTATGTGCGCGGTGTAACATGGGTCTCGGGCATTTCAAAGACAAGCCTAAGCGGCTGAGGCGCGCCGCGGAATATCTAGATTTTTGGAAAATGCTTCACAACGGCGATACCGATTGCACGTTCGATGAATACGCGTGCCGGGTGTCATGAACACAGAGCGCAAACCCAAGTCCAACCTTTGCCGATGGAATTGTGGGCGGGAGACGAAGAACCATTCCGGCCTCTGCAGTGAGTGTTGGCATGCAGCGGGGATCCTTCGGTCCAACACCGACGCGGGTTACAAGGCTTGGCTTGAGAAGCGAAGAGCGAAGGCAAGTTGGCCGCCGAATCCAAAACGACAGGTCGCGAGCAGAAAGGCATCTGAAGCGAGGCGAGCCAGAACGGCCCAATTGCACCCGCATTCGCTTGTCACGGAGCTTTTTGAGGCTGGAGATACATATCCAAGGGTTATCCCTTAACCGAAGCGGATCGACGCGATTTGAGGCCATAACGCAGGCATTGATTGTTCATGGTTTGCCAACCGGAAAACTAACCGAAGAGTTTATCACCGTCGAAGCTTGAATTTTGTTTGCCCTTGACACTAACCCGACCAATGGCCTATAGTCCGACCATGAGCGCAAAAGAATTTAAGAAGCTGCGCGCCGAGAAGGGTTACTCCCAGACAGAACTAGCCAGCTTTCTCCGCGTAGACGTTCGGACCATTTCCCGTTGGGAGAACGGGAAGAGAAAGGTTCCGCATATAGCCATTCTGGCTTTGGGAGGTTTGAAACAGAAACGGAAGAAATAGCCTAAACGAAAGCGGCCCGGCGCTGTTGTAGCAGCGGTCCGGGCCTGAAAGAAAGCCTCCCCGTGAAGAGAAGTTACCTATCAGGTAATAAAGTACTCCAGCCGTACATTTTCCGCAACCGCGGCCCGCCCTGTTTCTCCCGTTGGCTAAAGCAATCGATACAGACCCACAACCATAAGGGAGAAATGACCATGCCACGTAAAAACAATTTGAAATTAGTAGATGCCGAACAGCAAGAAGCCGAGAGGCGGAGAAAAGACTGGGAAAAAGTAAAGCCAGTCTATGACGAGCACACAAGACGCCGGCGGGAAGCATCCATCGACAGTGAGACGCATCGCGCCATTCTGGCGGATTATCTGGACGACCTTGAGGATATGTCGATGGACTTTTTCGTAACACTTCCATTCCTGATGCTTGGAATGCTTCAGATAGGCTTCTGGGAGAGACGACGGAGCGTTGTTAAGTGGGTGGGCGAATTGCGACCGGAGATCGCGGTGACTGATGGAACGGTGGAAAAGATCGTGGACGCCGCTGGCGATCAGCCCGGAACCGATCTCGATCCCGCTCTCTGCGAAATCTACGATGACTACGCGACTATGAAAACAGACCTGGTCGAGACGGCATTTATCCTCGGCATCATTGCCGGTGCCAAGATGGCCGGCTACACACGGGAGAAACTCGACAAAGTGGCGGACATGGCGGCTAACGCTATCCCATAACCGAGTTGCCATGGGAGAAGAGTCAGAGATCGAACGCGAGTTCGCGCTTCACCTGGGAAAGACAGGCAACGCGCGGACCGTTGATTCATACCTCCGGACGGTGCGCCGTTTCTTAAAACACGTCGGCGAAGCTTCTGTGGACCGAATCAGCGAAGAAAAAACACGGGCCTTTTTCGCCAACAAAGCAAAGGCCACGCGATATCAGGAAGTTCGGGTCATCGGCGAATTTCTCGCTTTTGCTGCGGCGCGCCTGCCGGCTGTAATCGACAATCGGGGGTCGGCAACGGCCCCCGTCCCGGCAGTGCGGAACAAAAAAGAATTGGCGCTGCGTCAACGGTGGTCTGCAGACACGGCCATCGAGAAGAAGCGAACCGATGACGACTTAATTGCCAAGCTCGCGCGCAAACTCATCGACCACTATGTCTATTTCCAAGGCCGCATGAAGGGCGAGCCGGAAAACCTCGATGACGTCTATCGTTTCGCCGATGAATGCAAAGAGCTGATCGAAAACAATCTGCCCTTGTTCATGAGCCTGTCCGCACAGGGGCGAAACATCCACAGCAAAATCGATGAAAGGATCCAACGATGAATGCACTGGAATGGATTCGGGAATTCGAAAGCTATTTGACCTTGATTAAAAACCGAAGTGTGAACACCGTCAAAAGCTACGTAATCGATGCCGAGTTGCTCTATAGATTTGTCACAACTGGCAGACTCGGCAAGCCGAGAGTCAAAAGCCCACTAACGGAAAGTCTCTTTGATTGGGCTACGTTCACCGAAAATACGGCAGCTGATTACGTGCGCGAGCTCAAGGCAAGCGGCGCGAAAGACACCAATGTCGCGCGCAAGATCTATTCACTCAGACAATTCTTTAAGTTCTTACGAAAAAAGGGTGTCACCATGGCCGATCCGTGGAATGACATAGAACTTCACGCGATCCGCCGACCGCTCCCGGCAACGTTGAGCGTCAATGAGATGAACGTGCTTTTAACCTGCATCCGGCAGCCGATACAGGCGCTCCTTGGTGTCCCGAGCGAAGAGGTGTTCCTGACGGTCCGCGATCGGGCCATGCTGGAAACCTTGTACTCAGCCGCGCTCAGGGTGAGCGAACTATGCGGCATGAACTGGCAGGACGTCGACTGGAATAAGCGGGAAGTGAAAGTCTTGGGCAAGGGCAACAAAGAGCGAATCTGTCCACTCGGGCAGAAGGCGCTTGAAGCCTTGCTCGAATACTCACGGCACTATGAACAGCACTGGCACCGAAAGCCGGATGGTCCGGCGCCCGTGTTCCTGTCCACGTGGAACATGAGAATCAACACTCGCACGATTCCAAGGACGATTCGCAAGTGGTGCGAGCGCGCCGGAGTCAAACGGGTTAACCCGCACGCCTTCAGGCACAGCGCGGCAACTCACATGCTGGAAAATGGCGCCGATATCCGGGTGATTCAAAAAATGCTCGGGCATGCGTCAATCGTCACGACGGAAATCTATACGCACGTTGCAATCAGGAAACTTAAGACCGTTCACGCGAACACGCACCCGCGGGCGTAGGGAGAAGGCGCCATGGATGAAATAGACGATTTAGCGCCGTTTTGGCGGATAGGGAAAAAGTCGATAGTCGAGGCGGTTTCGGACGAAGCACGAAAGCGTGGCCTGCGCGTTCACGCAATCGAGCAAAATCAGTTGATGATTGAAAACCGGTGCTGTCAGGTGTTGCCAGGCAAGCTAATCCCGGGCGATCGAAAGGAATGTGATTCGGTTCGACTCTATCCGCCGTTTTCGTGGCCGACAGATGTTTTTATCTACGTCGTCAGGAGCGAAGCGAACGCCTCGGCGCATACCATCTTTGTTTTGCCCGCTCAGAAGCGGTTCAAAGGCGGAGCGTGGGCGATTAGTTATCGAATGCTGCAGCCCTTCAAGGATGGCTGGAATCTTTTAACCCGGAGCGGAAGCACTGACCGCGCATGGACCGATAGCTGTAGACGTGAGCACCTTGATGGGCGTAGAATCCGGGCCTGACAACGGCGGTAAATACCATGAAGTATGCACTTCTTTTGGCCCTTCTTTTTGTTTGCGTTTGCTCTCAGTCTGCGGCGGCCCAAGTCAAACAATGGACGGATGAGAAAGGCGTGACGCATTTCGAGGGCGGTCCGCCGCCGGCCAAGCAACCCGAGCCGTTGAACATCAAGCTTCGCAAACCCCAGCCCTTTCAACCCCCCAGTGATATCCGCAAGCTGCGGGATGCGGCGGAGCGTTATCTAGCCGACCTTGGCGAATCGCTTACTGCTGCGCACTTACAGCTGCAAATAGTGAAAGCTCGCGGAAACCTCGCTGAAACGATATACGGTTCGAGGGTTCGATTTGAGAATGAGCAGGTCCAGGGTGAAGTGTATGTGAAGCTTTTTACCCCGATTCGCTCTGATCTATTAAGCCTTGAAAAGGTGCTAAAGGACCGAAACGGCGGCGCGTTACCTCAATGGGTGAAGGATAATCGCGACTGGCGCGCGCTTGACGCCGAGTTTGCCGCAAAATGAAAAGCTTTCGGTTGCGCGGATTAAAGCCCATCCCGCCTTGAGAAAACACAATGTCTGAAGAATCGCTCTATTGGGCGCTAAGCACACTTCCACAAGTTACCGCTGCACTTATTGCGTTTGTTGGCTTTCTTGCTCTAGAGGTCTTGAGCAAAATGGATGCTCGCTGTGGGTTGATTGAAGATCTGATCCGGCAAACGCCAGACCATAAGCTGAAGCTGTTTTTGCTCAATCTGACTCCAAGTGACACACGCGGGCTGGGCATCAGGACAATCAGTGGCGGTGAAATGATGAAATCCATTATCAGGGCGATTGACGAAGGGAGTCTGGCAGCAGAGGCCCTGGGCCATTTAACGGCAGATATAATGATCTGGACGCCTTTGAATGAATGGCGGGAGAAGACCCGGTTACGGCTTAAAGTGTTTGTCTGCTCCAATCTTGCAATAACAATAGCTTGTTTGTTGCTATTACCGTTAAGTCCGATTCTAGCGTCTTACTATCTCATGGCAAGCATATCCTGGTTGGTGATGATAACTTGGGTCGGTTTCTCGGCGGGCATATTGCTGTATCGCCTTTTTTGGCGTTGGAAACCTTGAACCCTTGCTGCACTTCGAGCCGGCCAACCTAATCGCGAAGCTTTTTCATTTGGCTTTTGAGAGTTCCGATCGATAGTCCCTGACAAACTGCTTAAATTTTCTCACGGCGCCGCGCGGCGGATCTTTTCCGTTTAGCACCTTGCGAAGGGCCGAATCGATATCAATTCTCTCGATGAGGGCACGGAATTTTGTCTTCGCTCTATCATAGGCCTCGTTTCTGCTCACCTCGTAGCGGTTGTGAAACTTTTCTGTTCGTGACTCGTTACTCGACCTCGTTCGGCAGGTTATTGAGCAGTGACTGCCCGGCTTGCGCGTCCGTTTCGCGACGAATAGACTACCGCACGGCTTATATTGACAGACTCGAATTCGTGAAATCTCACCGTTTATAATCACGTTGTAGATGATCCAGTACAGCCTTTGCACGAATCCGGAATAACCCTCGTTCGAAGTGAAGCCTACACGCTCATAGACGTTGAACGTTTCGCCGTCGATTTCGAAGGATACACGGGCCCCCTTTTCTTCCGCCGAAATCTGTTTGCTTTGTCCGATATCCAGAAACAGGCCCTGGATCCAATGCATTGACCAAAGCATTTTGAATAAGATCCCAATGCTAAACGCCCGGGCTGAAGGTAGACCATAGTTTGACCTGTTCACAGGTTTAGGCTCAAGGATATTTAATAATTGCGACCGGATCTCAGCTTGACCGTCGCGGAGTTGTTTACGCCAATGAGATGACGGACCATCAAGGTCGCCACGTTGAATGCTTTTCGCAATATTCTGGGCCGTTTCTGGACTTGGTGGTGCTGCGAGCATCCGAATAAGGCACCCGCGATAGTCGTCCTTCTTAATTTTCGACGGGTTGATTTTGTCGGGATTCCAGTTGAGCACCTCGAGGAGTAGATTCGCGTCGATTGAATTTTTCACACCTAAACTCCGCAGGCTCCGAGTTTTTTGCGTGGAATATTTCACAACTAATTAGCGCTCCTTTCGCGTCACAAGATTTAAAACAAATAGCGTTGCTCTTTGTCTTATAACGTTCTACAACCGAATACAAATAGTTAGGCGTAAAAAAAACAGAGGAGCGACAAAATGGCAGATAAACTTGTTTACCCCATCCGGCTGGAACGTGAAGCTTACGAACGGTTGCAGCGGTACGCGGCTAACGATGATCGGACCGTGGCACAACTCATACGCAGAGCGGTTAGAAAAGAGCTGAGCGCGATCGAGGCACAAGAGGGCAAACTGCCGGCGCCACAGGCAGGCTGAGACTAACGCTTCTCTGAGTCCGTATGCGGGCAAAAAAGAGCCCGCCGGCGACCACACCGAACGGGCTCAAAAGGAAATGCTTATGGAACCATGTACAGCAAAAACCAGTAGCGAGTCAATCACCCCCGCTGAAATCGTCGCCGAACAAGGGGCCGAATATCGCCGTGAACTCCGCCGACTATCAGATTTAGCTTTCACTTTTCTCAACGCCACCAACGGCGATCAAGTCGGTGCTGAAAAACTTTTTGACGACTTTATCGACTTGGTTTTCCAGGGCGGCGCCCTTTGTACCTGGCGTTATCGAATTTTGCTCGTGCAGATCCGGGAGGGGTTTTGAGCGAAAAACTGAAGCCCAATTTCACGCCCGTGCCCAATGTGGTTTTTGATTCGATGATGCGGGAAATAGCATCGGGACCATTGAAGGTACTTCTAGCAATTTGCCGATACACCTACGGATGGGGCAAGCCAAAGGGTGACAGGATCAGCCTTGGGCAGTTAGCTAAAATGACGAATATGGACCGAAGTAATGTTCACCGTGCGGTAAAACAGCTTGGCCCGCTGGTGATCGTCAAGCCCGGAGATCCAAGTAAAAACCAAGCGAGCGAATATCGGCTAAATATTGAAATCTCCGATGCTGACCTAGTGTCATTACGACAACAGGGGCTAGTGTCACTGAGACAACAGCCTGTTGTCAGACCTGTTGTCACCAGCGCAACCATCCGAAGATATCCAAAGAAAGAAGATAGTACCGGCGCTAAAGCGCCTGAGTCTTCCCCCAATAAGCGAAGCAGAAAACTTACCCGGCCCGACCCGGCGGCGCTGGAAGCCTTTGCCCGTTTCTATGCCGCCTACCCGCGCCAGATGAAGCGCCAGGGCGCGTTGGAGGCTTGGGTGCGGCTTGCTCCTAGCCCGGAGTTGCAAACGTCGATCATGGCCGCCGTAACCACCCTGGCAGCGGAAAATGAAGGTGTCGAGAAAACATTCATCCCGTACCCGGTAACCTGGATCAACGGCCGGCGATGGGAAGACGAACCGGCCAACGGCAAAGCACACACCGAGGGGCCGCCGAAGGTCGTCAAGCGCGAAGGCGACATGCTCACGTTGGCAGACGGCAGCATCACGCCAGCGGGAACCTATCAGCGAAAATACGGGGTACGCCCATGATCGAACCTAAGAAATTTATTGACCAGCAAGAGTCCAAGCGCCGTTTTCTTGAATGGCTACAACAGCGGCAAAATAAAGAGCCGTTTTTCAGAAGCGGGCTTAAGGCCCATGACCAGGCGGCCGGCGCATTCCAAAGGGGCGGGCTTTACCTGTTTGCCGCACGACCGGGCATCGGCAAGACCGCGACGCTGTTCTCATTGGCTTATCGCCAGGCGCGCGCGGGCGTTGCGACCTACTTCGCCAATCTTGAAATGACCGTCGAGCAGATGTGGTGCAGGCTTGCGGCGTTGCATGACAAGTGTTTGACGGTACGCGGCATACTCGAAGATGAAAGCGCGGAAATGAGACGGCGACTTGTAGAGCTTGCCGAAACCGACTTGCCGACTTTTTCACCACTGTTTACCGAAGGCTCTGAATTTCTCGAATTCCTTGCAACGGTGCGCGGAAATATCAATCCGGGCAGCAAGGCAGTTCTGTTCATCGACTACTTGGGGTTGTTTTCCATGCGCGGCATGGGGCCGGATCAACGCTATCAGATCATTTCCGAAGTGGCGCGGGCGCTAAAGCTACTGGCAAAAGGGCTAAGCATTCCGGTGATTGCTGCCACGCAATTAAACCGCAAAGTCGAAGATCGTAAGGACAAGGCTTTGACACTCGCCGACTTGCGCGACTCAGGGGAATTGGAACAACACGCCGACGCGGTTTTCGGATTGACGCGGGAAAATGCCGAGCGCCTTGACGTGGCGATTTTGAAAAACCGAAACGGGCCGTTAGGTTCTTATGATCTATCTTTCGATGCGCCACGGATTGCTGTGGAGGATTGGGACTGATGCAATTCACGGCGCCCTACTCTTTCGTTACCGCCGGCAACCTTGCCGTTCATCTTCACCCAGAGCACCTAGCCGACTTGCGCGCTTCGGGATTGAAAGACGAAACGATCCGGGCGGCTGGCGCCTATTCACTCGCGCCGCGTTGGCTTGAACTTTTCTTCAGGGGTGCCGTGCCATCCGAAATAACTTCGGCGCTTTGTTTTCCGTACCAGGGCGGAGGCTTTGCGCGGATCAAACTCTTTCCGGCCCTGGGGAAAATGAAATATGCCCAGCCACCCCAAACGGGCGCGCGGCTTTATATACCATTGCCGATCGGCGACGGCCCGCTTTTTATTTGCGAGGGCGAGAAGAAAACCCTTGCAGCATGGCAAGCGGGTTTGAATACCGCAGGCATTGGCGGCGTGTGGAATTGGCTTTCCAAGGCCACCGGCGCGCCGATCGACGACTTGAATTTAATCCGTTGGGACGGCCGCGAGGTGACGATTATTCCGGACTCCGATGTTTTCGGACGTGCCGATCTTCTGCGTGCGATCTATGCGCTAGGGCGCGAGTTGCGAGGGCTTGGCGCTAATGTCTACGTCGCACAACTACCGCAACCAAGCGCGGCCAAGGTTGGACTCGATGACTATCTAGCCGCGGGCGGCCGAGCAAGCGGGCTTGAGGTTTTCAGTTTGAGTCATCGGATATTCAAAGGTCTCGATTACTGGCACGGACAATGGAAATTTCAGAAGGCATTGAAGGCGGCCTAATGACCATGGGAAAAAGACGGAATAGATGGCCGGATGGTCACAATGACGATGAGGACCGTCACGCGCAACTAGACAAAGAATGCGATGGAGTCGTGGCGCGAGATCGGACAGACGAAAAACAGGGATACATCCGGCAAGGGGCGAGTTGAGATCGTGTGCTTAAATCGAAATGTGAGCGAAAAGTTTGACTGAATCGACGAAAATGAGCCAAGCGGCAAAAACTCCGTTCGACCTGCTTCTTGATCAGATCCGTGACGTGGTGCGCGAAGAGATCATGGCGGCACTGGCAAGCGGGACGCCGGCGCCCGAAAGGGAATGGATGAAGGCCAAGGAGCTGGCCGAGGTCTACGACTTGCCTCAAACTTGGTTCGAGGAGCGGGGAAGAGCTGGCGACATTGCGCGAACCAAGCCGGGGCGATATGTGCTTTTCAAGCGGCGCGACGTGGAAGCGTTCTTGGAAAAAAATAAACAGAATGGCAATTAAGTTTTGACTGTGGTATACCCTGGGGACATGAAGGCGAAAGAGCTAAGAATGGCGAGGGAGAAACTCGGGATGACGCAGGCCGATCTCGGAGAGGCGATCGGGCACTCGAAAAATTCCATCGCGCGCATGGAGCGCGAGGAGCGGCCGATCCGAAAGCACACGGAGTTGAGCGTCAAATATCTTTTGCTCACGAGAAAACCGAAGGGGGGGGACTAGCATGGTCAGAAAAACCAAGGCAGGTACGTTTGAAGTTGACTTTCGCGACCAGCATGGGCGGCGGCGGCTCAAGACTTTCCAGACCAAGCAAGACGCGGTGAGGCACGAGAAAGAAGTTCTCGCCCAAGTCGCAAACGGGGAGTACATTCCGCCGTCCAACAAGACACTTCGGGAAGTGGCCGAGGAGTGGTACACGAACAAAGCTTCTCAAGCCTATCGGCGCTCTACTCTTCAGAGTTGGAAAAACCATGTGAACCGTTTCATCATTCCATCTTTGGGCGAGTTCAAGGTTCATGAAGTAGGTGTGCAGTTAGTCGAGGAAGCGGCGGCGGAATGGAGCCGCAAGGTATCGCCCAAGACTTCTAACAAAGTTCTTACGACCTTAACCGCTGTTCTGGACATGGCCGAGCGGCATGGGTCAGTGAAGCGTAACGCGGCGGAGAAGGCCGAGCGGTTAAAGGTCCGCACGGAAGCAGACAATGCGATCGAAGTGGAGCCGGATCAGGTATACTCCAAGAGCGAACTTAAAAAGCTCATCAAGGCAACCGAGGGCCTCGCCCGTCTGTTCATCATGGTCATGGTGTTTACGGGCTTGAGGATCGGGGAAGTTTTGGCGCTCACCTGGTCGGCAGTGGACCTGAAGGCGGGAAAGCTTCGCGTACTGCTCACACTGGCGGATTCAGGCAAGGGCGAGGAGCCGCTGTTCCAACCGCCGAAGACCCGTGGAAGCAAGCGGACGATAGAACTTCCGCGAGAGCTTGTTCACGAGCTGAAAGTTTGGCGGCTACAATGTCCTGCCAGTGAGCGCGATTTAGTTTTCGCGACAGAAGAGGGGAAGCCGTTTCATCGAAAGGCCGTGAGCAAAATTCTTAACGGCGCTATCGAAAAAGCCGAAGTGAAGCGACTGACACCGCACGGACTCCGCCACACGTTCGCCTCGTTACTGTTGGCCGACAAGAAACCAGTGCCCGAAGTGAGCCACCTTCTAGGACATAAGGACAGCTACACGACCATGAAAATCTACGCGCATTTCGTTCGCGAGGAGAGCGCGGCCACGCAAGAATTAGCCTCAAGCGTGATGACGGCGGAAGGGTAGGCGGGAATGTCTCCAAAATGTCTCCATTGCCTCGATTCAGGCGAGCTTCTCTCAAGTAGGACTATTGTGGAAAACGCTGTAATTTCAACACACGGCGACACGAGAAGAGGCGAGACAATATGAAGCCCTTTTTTCCTAATCCTGGGGCCGTGAGTTCAAATCTCGCCGGGGGCATTTATACATGCCGTAAGAGGAAAGCGTTAATGACGCTTTCCTCTTATTGGGCGACTGAATTTGTCTCCATCTGAAGGCATCGATCCTCCGCCATTGCCCGAAGGCTCGTATAACAATACTGCAGTTAAGACGGTTCTCTTCTTTTCTTGCCGCAACGCTGAAATCGGCGAATTGAATGGTGGAGGCCGGTGTGTTATTATTACCAGTAAGAGTATTACCATGCGAATTACGTCCAAGGGTCAGGTCACCATCCCCATTGAAGTCCGGGAGAAGCTCGGGTTATTGCCCAACACTGAAGTCGCCTTTGAAGTTCGCGGGAATACCGCGCGCATCGTTAAGGTGTCCGGTAAACGCGCAGGTGATCGAGGCGCCAATGTGTTGGCCGGATTGCGGGGCAGAGCAGATGTCCGTATGACTACCGACGAGATTTTGGCGCTTACCCGAAAGATGAAATGAAAACGGTTCTCGTGGACAGCAGCGTCTTACTCGACATTGCGACTAACGATAACACCTGGTTTGAGTGGTCCTCTCAGGCCCTTGAATCAGCCGCGGATGAGTCGATGCTGGCGATCAACGCTATTATCTATGGTGAGGTATCGATCGGGTTTAGTCGAATCGAGGATCTTGAGTTGGCAGTTCCACTCGCCTCGTTCAGGCGGGAAGCGCTTCCCTACGAAGCTGCTTTTCTCGCAGGCAAGGCGTTCCTTCGATATCGGCGGCGGGGCGGGGTGCGCGTAAGACCGCTTCCAGATTTTTATATCGGGGCGCACGCCGCTGTTGCCGGGTTTCGACTCCTTACGCGTGACCCGAAACGGTATCGGACCTACTTTCCGTCCGTCGAATTGATCGTGCCGTGATCAAGACAACGCGATGGATTCGCGCTGAAATCAAAAATAAAGACGCTACCCTATTATCCTCC
>JBGPIK010000103.1:0-17371 GCA_041484845.1 Binatia bacterium
ACATAGGCTAGCAGGCTGCTGAAAAAGACTCATATGCATCGTTGCGCAGCGCACCGTTTCGCTCGCATGGTGCGCAAAGCGCACCCTACGCGATCAAAAATTTGCGCCAACGGAGAAAAATTTCAACTATAGTACAAAGCTCACAAAGGGTTTGTTCACGATGCAATCCTCATTCGATTTTCTCTGTGTACACGGAATCCCCGCGGTTGGCCACGCCGAAGCCTGAAGCCCCACCTTCATTTGCCCGAGGCTCTTAGTCGGTAACTTTCGACTGGATGTAGAAAAGGCCGTTGGGGTCCATGGTGGCCACAATCTTGGTGCGCAGCCAGCCGCCCTTAACGCGCTTTTCTTTTTCTTCCGGCGTATGGTAATCGGCAGCGGTCATTGGAGACTTGACTCCGACTTCGCCGTACTCGATCGCCTCCCATGGAACTTCCAGCGGATTGCCGGTGGCTGGATTGAGTGGCCAGGCATCTACGTTGGTTACCGGAATTCCCACCGCGTTGTCCAAGAACCATGTCGGGTGAGAGGAAAAAACCGGTCCGGATTCAGCCGACCCGAAGGCCAACAAGGCCGGTTTGCCGAGCAGGTTTTTCAATCGCATCCGTCCGATCGCCGTAAACGGTCCCGTTGTCGAGACGAACAAACCATGCAAATTCTCCCTGAAAGCCTGGACCACGGGTCTGTGGGTGGATTGATAGAGCAATCTCGCGTCCGGCCGGGAAACCATAGTGTAGATGGGATGATGTTCTCTTACTCCGTGCGCGAGCTTGTCCGGATCCTGCAAATCGCCTACGAGGCACGTTCCGCCGCGGAAGAGAATTGGTAGCAGGCTGTATAATCCTTCCCATGTGTAAAGCGGCTGCGCCGCCAAAACGAGATCCTCAGTCTTGAGCGGGACAAACGTGCTCCACGAAACGGCGCCGGCGAGGAGTGAGCGATGACTGTGATAAGCGAGTCCTCCGTCGTCCATAGGCAGAGCCAGAGCAGGACCAGTAAGATCCTGCCGCCCTTTGGGCGGAGCGACAGTAGATTTAGTTTCGCCTAGCTCCGCCAACGAAACAATCCGGACTCCCTCCAGCAAAGATCCCATGGTTCGGCGAGTAGCGTCGTCAGTAATGGCGAGGTCCGGGCGAAAGTATTGCAGCTGCGTGGTCAGCTCCTCTTGAGGCAAATAAGGGTTCATGAGAAAAACCACACAGCGTCCTTTGAGCGCGCCGAAGATGATCTTGGTTAGCTCCAGAGAATCCGCCACTGCCACGGCGACCCGATTGCCTTTCCCTTCCAGGCAAGCAAGGGTAGCCTTCATGGCTTGATCCATGTCCGCGATTAGTTGCTTGTAACTAACCGGACCCTGATGTCCGATCAGCGCCGGCCGGTCCGGGGTTCTTTTCCCCGGGCGAGCGACCAGACCGTCATCGATGGGTATACCGGGGATCGCCAGGTAGCGATAAACGTCTTCCGGCCAGTACCCGGCAGTGAGGCCGACGGCTCCCTTAGACACTGGCCACCCTCCAGTCCTTCTCTTCGATAACGGTTACTCCCTTCCAGCGTTCCGGCAGCTCCAGGGCCCACTCTATCTGTGCCTCGAGCTGCAATTGTTCACGAATTGACATCTTTAATCGGTTCCCCACTGCGTTGATAGCCCCTGAGGGAAGTTTTTGAATGACCAGCTTGAGATTAGGGCTGCTCCGCTCCCCGCGCACGAGAGCGAAGGGTATGCCGATCAACTCCGGAATAGCATCGGCGCACAGGCGCACGTCATAAGGGACGATCTCTTTCCCGGCGACTTGCACTATATTCGTGCGTCTATCGTAAACCTCCATGAGAGGCCAGCTTCGCCCACATTCGCAGGGGCTAGGCAAGATTTCTCCAAGGTCTTCGGTGTCAAAGCGAATGTAGATGGACCCGTACGGAATCAGTGACGTAATGACCACCGTACCCCTTTTTCCAGGGGGTAGCCGCTCGCCGGTCTTGGGGTCGAGAATCTCCACATAGCAGCCATCCATAAAAATGTGATGGCCGCAGTGAAATGAGCATTCCATGGCAGTCAACCCTTCCGGGTTACCAAGCCCTTCAAAGATCTCGGGCACCCCCAGTTCATTGCGCAATTTTTCTCGAGAGCGCGGCGTCATGGGCGCGCCGACCAGAAGAAGAGACTTGACGCTGCGAAAGGCAAGAGAGGGGTCGATATTGCGCCTGCGCAATTCGGCTAGAAGGACGTGCAACATAGGGAGAAACATAGAGACGAAATCCGGTTTGAGCTCTGTAATGACACTGACGAAGTTTCCCGAGAAGCGCGGCAGGAAAGTTCCCCACGGGATCACGCAGGATAGTCCCAATCGCTCTATGATACGCGTCTCTGGTACGGCCAGGCTGTGCCAGGCCGGGGCAGCCATCAACATACGCATGCCCGGTCGCAATCCGCACCACCAGTACGCACGCAAAAGCGAGTCCCCGCGAATCGAGCGCCACTTGCGCGGGAGGTGCAAGAAGGTAGTCCCGATCGTTCCCGACGTCATACACAGAACCGCCGGGCCGCCACGATCCGCGTCCTCCATGTCAAAATCAAAATAGCCCTTGCCGTTGACGTGCTCGATGATCTCTGTCTTCTTAAACGGTGGGGCCTTAAGAAAATCCTGCCAGGTCTTCACGGCGGCCGGGTCAAACCCGCTTGCCGTAAAGCGGCGCCGGTAAAAAGGAAGCTTAAGGTAAGCGTGCCTCAGTATTTCCTTGATTTTTCTAAATTGAAATTTTGCTACGCGCTCTTCGGACCAGAAGTCCTTCTTGTCGATTATGAAAGGTCCTCGTTGTCTTTCGCTTCTCATAACGCGATCCGCTGGTCTTGCGGCCCTTGCGGGCACCCCGGGGCTACGAGTGACCCGCGGATTTGACTCGAGTAACGAAGCGTCGGACAGCTTAGGCCAAACCAATTGGTGATTAACAATGGACTGCGCACAGCGCCGTTAAGAATCTCTTCGTTGTCTTCTTCGCGATTCTCGACAAGGTAAAGATCCTGCCATGTATGTAACAAACGACAATGCGGACATTCCACGGCCAGAAACATCGCCACGTCAATTCGCAGCATTCGGTATATGGGGACCCCCAACTTTTTTTCAAAGGTTGTTTGATCCATCCGGCTCAGGGCGCCTTCGCTCTCGGCGACAACGAGGGCACGGACGTAATCGGAGAAACGAAGCGCTGCTGCTTCCGCTTGGTGGATTAAGGGCTGAAGACAATCGCTGCGGAGAAAAAAAATGCGCGGGCGAATGAATCGCATGATGTCCACTGCCCGCTGGCTCATGTTGGCTACGCCATCGTTGCAAATGGGCAAGCAGGCCAACGCCTCAGCGGCGCCTCGGCCCAAATAAGGAGTATAAGAGGCCGAGGCAAGGTAGGACACCGGGCTGGTTCCGTAATCGAAGATGGCAACTTTATCCCCCTGTTCCAATCCGAGCAGAGACCAACAGCGGGTAAGCGCCTCTGCGTAGCCCTTTAGAGCGGAGCGGTCCAGGGGCAAGTAGAGGGGTGGTTCGGTATCGTATTCGAGTTGGAACGTCAACAGCGGACTTTTTTTTTCACACCATCTCAAGGAAAACGGATCTCCACTTCTGGATTTTTCCTCTACCAGCTCTTCCAGTGTAAACGGCGGTATCTTTTCACTGAAGCTTGCCAGGTCGGCCACACGAAGTCCTTTGATGCCTTTGAATTTACGTCGGTAAAAAGGAGAAACCGAAGCGCGTTGAAGCAGCCGTTTCATCCGCTGGATTTCGGGTTTCAGAAAATTCCTCCGAACGAAATCGAAGTCCCGAAGATTGCCGCTAGAGCCCACGCGATCAGGTTCGTTAGCTGGAAGCGTTCCAGCCAGATTCCGGCTGCGATTTGCGTTGTTCGCCTTTTCTCTACGTCAGCGAGAGTCGGGTTCGAGCTCACCAGTAATTTCCTTATCAGCCTCGGTCGAAGGCCGAAGGTCATAATCGATGAGCTTACAACGCTGACAAGCCAACAGAGAATCATCAGCGCGAGCGAGCGTCCGGGACCATGGGCATATAAATCCAATGTGAAAAGAAGCGGCAAGCGCCCGATAAGATAGAGGCGCAAGATTCCGCTCAGGAGAGCCAACCCTATGGCTGTCCAGCCGGTATACGTGAAAAGCGTTCCGACTCTTTGCGCGACGACGACCGAATGAGCCGGAGGAATCAGCGTAAGTGAGGGGCGCAAGAGATAATAACCGTAGAGTGACGAACCTACCAGATAACTTGCTGCGCCTATGTGAATAATCCGGAGAATCAGCAATAAGGTTAGCATACGCGAGATTAGAATAAGTCTGTGGAGGTTTTGTTAGGTTTCTGCTTTCGACATTCAAGGATCAGGCCAAATGCCTTAATAGAGTGAGTTCGAGTCAGTATATGATGGCGAGTTTGACGGCGCAGAAAAGCCAAATCCGGTTACTCGTAACGAGAGAGTTGCCGCAATAAAACTCATGAACGTCAGAAATTCCTATGTCTTATGTTCACAACCTTAAACATTAATAACTAGCCGTTATCCTGCTCCGGGTCAAACCATATTTACATACGTTGCGCCGCTTGCTGCGGTCCATGTGCACAGCGCCACCGGACTTTTTCTCCACAAGATTGGAATTCTTAAGCACCAATTCTCATTCTTAGTAAGCTTCTTATCGCCCGGCAGTTCCTCTGTCTAAAAGATTTGACAATCTCCAGTCTTTAGCCTGGAGCGTAGAATTGTCATCCATGGTACGGAAATTGCGGAATGTTTTTTAACTTTATGAGATCATCACGGAGGATTCAGTTGAGATGAGAAAAATTTCACGACAGGAATTTCTGAATTGGCTGGCGTGGAGTAGCGTGGGAATCCCGGCGACGCTGATGACTGTGGGTTCATTGAGATTTCTGATTCCCGACGTGATCTTCGGCGCCCCGACCGTCTTTAAGATTGGCAAGCCGGAGGAATTTCCCCGGGGGCGGCAAATATTTTTGCCCGATAGTCGTTTGTTCATTACATCAACTGGAGACGGAATTGGCGCCATGTCGGCGGCGTGTACTCATTTAGGTTGTACGATCGCGCGAGTGGAATGGGGGTTTCAATGTCCCTGCCACGGAAGCAGATTTGATTCCACTGGTCGTGTAGTGGGCGGCCCGGCTCCCCAGCCTTTGCCATGGTTTCAAATTTTCCAAGACCCCGAAGGCCAACTCGTCGTCGATAGACGGCGTTCGGTTCGAAAACAAACCTTTTATAAATTCACTTAGGTTTTTGTATCGACATGCGCACAATACCCTTTCGCTATTTTGTCTTAGCGGCCTCCTTGCTTTGGTTAGCGTCTGGCTCGTCTACCGTAACGGTTACGGATACGCCTTCCGCGACGCAAGGCGTGGCGTTCGCGCAGCCGTTACCCGAGTCTCGAGAAGTCGTGCGCTCGAAGAAACCGGATTCAGAGGAACGCTTCGGCACAGCTCTGCCGCAAGCTGGGCTTCTAGTCGCACTCATTCGCTGGGGCTTGACGACTCTAGGTGTTTTTGACATTTCGAGCCGACAGGTGATTTCAATTACCAGCGGCAAGGAGACAGGCCCTCTGACGGTCTCAACGGCTCCAGGTCTCTTGGCGTACGCGCTACGGGAGAGCCCCAACCCAGCGAGGAACACGATCGAAATCTTTGATTGGCGTCATGGAAAAAGTCTCGTTCTTCAACCGGGGAGCGATTACGCGCTCTTGGGATTTGCCTTGGATCCGGAGGGCAAGAGGCTCAGCTACGCCGCCATGAATCTGAGGGCGAGCCGAAGCACAAACGTAGTATGGCACATCGGTGTTGCCGATCTGGAGCGAGGGGAAACTCGCCTCATAGTGAATTCGAATTCGCTCACGGCTCCCGAAGAAGGAATACCAGTGCCGTTCGCATGGTCGAGCCCGTCCAGCCGTATCTATTTGCAAGGATGGCTCCCGTTTCGCGGCATGGTCAAACAAAGCATCTGGTCTATGAACCCCGAAGGCACCAACCTGACCAAAATCATCGCCGCGCCAGATTCCATCGGTGTCCCCCGGCTCTCTCCCGACGGGGTACGGCTTTCGTACTTGTCTACGGAATTGGACAAGTTGCCGCCCGACTATTTGCCGGCGCCGGGGGTTCCTCCTGGCAATGTTTTGTCCGTAATAGACCTTGTTGGCGAATCAAAGGCCATATGGGCGCGCGCGGGCGACGGCGCATTTGGAACCTTTGGCTGGTCTGCCGGTGGCGAAGAACTCTTGGTCCTGGCGCAGGCTTGGGTCAAGGGCCGGTTTCGCGACGTGGATGTGCGACGGATCGGAAAAGCTACATCCTTTCCCGTGACCAAGATTAATCAAGCGCAATCTCTTAAAGACATTACCGATATCGTGGAATGCCGAGACCGTACACTGTTTTGGGTGGAAAAAGACCGGGCGTCGGCAAAGCTCTATCAGAACCGAGAGCAAAATCCGCAAGCCGTCTTCGATTTTCCCGGTGGTACCGTTCAGCTCTTGGGATGTGTGAACCGATGATCAGCGCCATTTATCAAAAATTTGCCCGTGGTCTGCTTTCCGCTCGTCAGCTGCCTGGGTTTTTTTACCGTTCGGTGTTTCGCGGCAGCTATCCGAATACGGTACGGCAGCAGCTCGCAGCGGTGGTCAACAACCTCGTCTTGCATGTGCACCCCACGCGGGTTTATAGCCGCAGCCTTAAAGCGCAAACGACCTTCGGCCTCGGCCTGATCTGCCTGTACCTGTTTATCATCGAGTGGATCACCGGAATCTTTTTGATGTTTTACTATGAGCCGTCAACCGGGGCGGCCTATGGTCGGATATTGGATCTCAACTACACGATCATGTTCGGCCGGGTGATGCGCAACCTTCATCGCTGGGCCGCCGAAGCGATGGTCGTTGCAGTGGCGCTGCACATGTGTCGGGTTTTCTATACCGGGGCCTACAAACCGCCGCGCGAGTTTAATTGGGTCTTGGGAGTCATGTTGCTCGTGCTGACGCTAGCGCTTAGCTTTACAGGTTACCTTCTTCCTTGGGACCAACTTTCCTTTTGGGCCGTCACTGTGGGTACGGGCATCGTGAGTTACGCTCCGGTGCTCGGGCCGAAGCTGCGGTTCGTGCTTCTCGGCGGCGACAGCGTGGGGAGCGATGCGCTTCTGCGTTTTTATACGCTGCATGTTATCGCCATTCCCGCCATTGCGTCACTCGGGATTAACTATCATATATGGCGCGTGATCAAAGACGGTGGCCTCGCCCATCCCTCTGAAAAGCGAGTTGGCGGCGGCGAAGCCGCCACGCAGCCCACGCGCACCGATAGCGTGGTGCCGACCTTTCCTCAGGTGGTTTACGCTGAGCTCTTGGTCTTCTTGGTGGTGATGATCGTTCTCATGGCTGCTTCGCTCCTATTCAACGCACCGCTCGAGGAGGAAGCGAATCCGTTGCGCCCGAACAACCCCTCCAAAGCTCCTTGGTACTTTCTCGGTCTTCAGGAACTCGTTGGCTACTCGGCTTTTTGGGGCGGAGTTGGCGTGCCGACGTTTCTCATGCTCTATCTGCTGGGGTTGCCCTATGTCGACCGCACCCTGAACGGCGTGGGGGTGTGGTTTTCCCGCGACCGCATGGTCATGATTACTGTTTGGACGCTTATTCTGCTTGGTATCTTAGTAACAACGGCCCTCGGGATATACTTTCGCGGCCCCAACTGGAACTTCTATTGGCCTTGGGAAAACTGGCCCGGGCCGCATTGAGAGCGTCTTCGTTATGGAAAAATGGCTCGGTGTTTCTGGGTTGACGTTGACGCTTATCTTAGGCTGGACTCTTTGGGATGCCTCTGTGCAAGAATGGCAGGGCTATCAAGAGGCTTACTTTCGTGAAGCCGTCCGCGCGGCGCAGAAAGGTGCGCAGAAGGAATGGGCGAGCAATCTGCGCACAGAGATCAAACAACTTCAACTCAATGGGCACACGACGGTGGAGCGCTGTGTGACCTGCCATCTCGGCTACGACAACCCGGCATTTGAAAATTTTGTTGCGCCCCTGCGTACCCATTCTTCTCTATTGAAGAGCCATCCGGCGGAACGTTTTGGCTGCGTTAGCTGTCACGGGGGTGAGGGGCGAGCTGTGACGACGCTGGAGGCGCACGGCGAGGGGGAGGTCACCGCAAAACCTCTCCTCAGAGGTAAATATATGCAGGCAGCTTGTTACAATTGCCACGGCGCGAAGACGTTGCCGCCCCAAGCTACGGCTTCCGTCGTTCACGGCAGACAGCTCGTGAACCGTTACCTGTGTTTGGGGTGTCACAAAATCGATGGTGAGGGAGGCGAGGAGGGGCCGGACTTGAGCATAGTGGGAAGCCATCGCAGTTGGACCTGGATTTATGCCCATACCGTCAGGCCCCAAGGCATGGTCGCCGGCTCGACGATGCCGGTGTTTTCCTTGAACCGCGACGAGCTGCAAGATGTCACGATTTATCTCATGACGCTATTGGACAATCGCGACCGCTCACGATATCTGCCTCTGCTGGCCAGAAAGGTAGCGACCGAGTTGCCCGAAGAGAAACCGGTCACAGCGCAGAAGAACCAACAGGCGCCGCAGCGCGCAAGCGAAAGTTTCGTCGTATTAAAATACGAAGGGAAAAGCCTGTTTACGGGAGCGGGCTGCAGCCTGTGCCACACCATTAATGCTAGCGGCGGAGAAGTCGGGCCGGCGTTGACGCACATCGGTCGCAAGCGCAACTCCGAAAACCTCGAAAGCCTTCTCAAAGATCCCGAAGAAATTCTTCCCGGCGGCAAGATGCCGCAGCTTTATCTTAACAGCCATCAAGTCATAGCGCTTGTACGCTACCTCGGTGAGCGCAGATGACACAGATGCTGCTGCGGAAAGTCTTGGCACTCTTGGTGGTCACGAGCGTCCTCACAGGCTGCATGGCCGCGCCTGAACCTTCTGGTGAAGGAGCGATGAGCCCTTTGGAGGAGAAGGGCTGGAAGGTTTTTCAGCGGGAGCCATGCTTTTCAACTTGCCATACGCAGACCATGATCTTACCGGTGACGGAGGATTGGTACGGATTTGTGCCCGATTTAAGAAAGACGCCGCGACGGACTTCGGATTGGTATGTCGCCTATTTCGTCAACCCGCGCGCGGTTCTGCCCAATAGTTTTATGCCCTCTCCTGCGTACCTTCCCGATGATGAGATGCGCGCGCTGATCGCCTTTCTTCAGTACTTGAATCGCGGTGTACAAGTCTCCAAGCCCGTGCCCGTTCGGTCGGACGAGATCCCCGCCGTTGCCAAAAGCTTGTCAACTTACAGAGCGGGCCAAGCCGTGTTCAACACGTACTGCGCCGGTTGTCACGGCATATCGGGCAATGGGAGCGGCATCGTCGGTCACTTGCTTTCCCCGGAGCCGCGGGATTTCACTGACTCCGCATGGATGACCAAACAAACCGAAAATTACCTTTTTTCGGTTATCACCAACGGCAAACCGAATACGGCGATGCCCGGGTTTAAAGCTATCCTAACTCCATTCGAGCGCGCCTCGGTGCTCCGGTATGTCGCGTATTTCGCCGATCCCGTGCTGAGAGAGCGGGTGGAAGTAGGATTGGTGGGACAGATTAGTCAGGAAGCGAGGTAGGCAGCGGAGGCCGTATCCAGTCATACGATCTGTTGTCATCAAAAAACGGCCTCTATCGCTGTGGCGACGCTATTCATCATAGCGACTTGAAAACCGGGGTATGCCGCATGAACCGGCTGACCTTCCAGCCTACATTCAACATTGATCGACACGACAGGCTGCGGTTTTTCACGTTTTGGAGGTTCGTCAAAATGCTGGGCCATAAGTGAAAGTGAAGCAACGGGCAACTGGATGATCGAGGAAAGACTTTGTGGGGCGGTTTCGAGTTGGAAAACGGACGTGCAGGACAGAAGCGTCAACGTGGCCCCTATTTTAATGAACTCAACCCTGCTGATGGTTGGGTTTTTCACTCTTTATCCTGTCGTGATGCTCTTGTTCGGAAGTGTTAGAGACGCTCCCCCTGGCGAGGCGGCAAGTTTTACATTGACGGCTTACCGAGAGGCCTACACAAACTCCTCAACCTATCGGGTGCTTTTGAACAGTCTTGTGATCGCGGGTGTAAAAACAGTCTTTGCCGTCATCCTTGGGGTGTTTTTTGCTTGGGTGATAACTCGAACTAACACGCCCTACCCACGTCTGCTTGAAACAGTTGTCACGCTGCCGTTTTTCGTTCCTCCGATCCTGACTGCCATAGCGTGGGCAATGCTTGGAAACCCGACGGTTGGAATCATTAATAAATTCTTCATGCTCATCTTCGGGCTGCACCGCCCCGTTTTTAATGTCTACTCCTACGCCGGAATTATATGGCACATGACCCATTACTCCACGGCTTTCGTTTTTCTTCTGGTCGTAGGCGCCTTTCGCGCGATGGACCCTTGTCTGGAGGATGCATCGCATGCCTCGGGAGCGAGCGGATTGAAAACATTCTTCCGTGTAACTCTCCCGCTCATGTGTCCCGCTATTGTTGGAGCTGCGCTTCTGACCTTCATTCGGGGGCTGGAGTCCTTTGAGAGCGCGCTGTTTTTTGGTCTTCCGGCCAAGATCTTTGTCTTCACGACCGAAATCTACGCATCCCTTGCCCAGCGGACCCCGCCAGACTATCCGCGCGCGATGGCGCTTGCAGCTCTTCTCATGGTGATCACATTCGTCGGCGTGCTCATTCAGCGCCGTTTCTTGGCCGGAAAGACGTACTTCACGATCACCGGAAAAGCTTATCGGCCCCGGCTTGTCGATCTTGGTCGCTGGAGGTGGGTGACCTTCGGAGTCTGCATGACTTACTTTTTCGTTGCCGTGGTGCTTCCGGTTTCCCAGCTTGTCTTGAGCTCGTTCTTTACGATCTTCGGTCTCTACGACCTCAAGATGTTGACCCTCGATAACTACCGCCGCGCCTTTTCCGATGTCATGTTCTGGCGAGCGCTAAGGAACAGTTTGGTTCTCGCAACCGGAGGGGCCGCCCTCTGCATGGTGTTGTCGGCAATCATCGCTTACATCATATTCAAGACTAAATTCTGGGGCAGAGAAGCTTTAGAATTCTGTTCGTGGATCCCGGGAACGCTCCCTGGGATGGTTTTAGCCCTAGGCATTTTATGGGCTTATATTCTCCTGCCGAGCCCGATCATGCTCTACGGTACGATATGGATTCTGTTAATCGCTTACTTGACGATAGGTCTGCCCATTGGGGTCCGGAGCATGTCGGGCACGATCGTTCAAATCAGCACGGACCTGGAAGAGTCCTCCAGACTTTGCGGGGCTAGCTGGTGGCAGACCTTCGTGAAAATCTACCTTGCCTTGTTACGCCCGGGGTTTGCCGCAGGGACACTTCTTTTGTTCTTTATCTTCTTGCGCGAGCTGAGCGCATCCGTGCTCCTTTATTCCCCTGGAAACGAAGTGCTTGCGGTAACCATACTCAAGTACTGGGAAGCCGGGAGATCGGAGGTCGTCAGCGTCATTGCGCTCGTCATGCTCGGCGTTGTCATACTCTTCAGGGTGGGTGAGATTGGACTCCTTAAAAGTAGGCTCTATGCTGAATGAAGGTGCCAAGCCAAGCGCAAATGAAATGACGTCCGTGTGGTATAAAGTAAGTCGCCATGCCGCCGTCATCGGCTTCTTGATCCTGGCGTTTTCGCACGAGCTCTTCGGCCAAACAGAATTCGACCCGGGGTTGCTCAGGGCAGCACGGGGAGAGCGCAACATCAACTATTACGGAGCCCCTGAGCTGGGAATTGCTCTTGAGCCTGTCTTCAAGGTATTTCACCAACGGTACGGCGTGGAGGTGGGCTTCACGGGAGCCCGTGGGCGGGAAAACTACGATCGTATTCTTTCAGAGCAAAGGGCGGGAAGATATTTTGCCGATGTTATGTCCACCGGAGCCATCAGCATGAGCTCTCTTAAGTGGAAGGGGCTGCTGGTCTCTTACCTTCCCCCTAACCTGGAACATATTTCAGAGGAGTTCCTTGATCGAGATAAGGTCTTGATACCCGTGTACCTGAACATTTACGGCATACTGATCAACACCACGTTGGTCAAACGCGATGAGGAGCCAAAGTCATGGAAAGAGCTGCTCGATGCCAAGTGGAAAGGGAAAATCTTAGCTGATGATCTCAGAGGCGCGGGTGGAGGTAGTGTCTGGTTTACCGTTGCATACAAAACTCTAGGTAAATCCTATCTCGAGGCACTGGCAAAGCAAGAGCCGCAGTTCCGGCCACAATATCTCGAAAACGAAAAGGCGTTAGCCAGGGGAGAATTTCCACTTTATGTGCCTGCGATGGCGGGCTCGATGGCCCGGCTCAAGGGCGCGCCGGTCAAGTGGATTGCGCCGAGCGATGGAGCAACCTATGCGCTTATCAGCCAGGGATTAATTAAGAACGCGCCTCACCCGAATGCGGCGAAGCTGTGGGCGAATTTTCAACTCGGAACTAAGGCGCAGAAGGCGCTGGCGGAGGGAGGGAACACGCCTGCAAGAATCGACGCTTCGGTGCCGTATCCCGAGCTTTCGTTTAGAGGGAAGAAACTGCTCGGCACGACCACTGAAGATGACCTCAAGCAAGGGGCAAAGTTCTTCAAGCTGACTGAGCAAATCTTTTTTGCTCGCTGAAAGCAGAAATTATGGGCTACACAGACTTGCGTGATTGGATAGATCAAGTGGAGGCGATGGGCGAGCTGCGCCGTATTCAGGGCGCGGATTGGAAACATGAAGTCAGTGCCGTCGCAGATATCTCGAGCCATCCGGTGCTGTTTGATGAGATTAACGGCTATCCGGCGGGTTATAGAATTTTAACGAATCCTTCCAAATCGCTTCGAGCCTGGCTCTTAACCGTGAGCATGTCCACTACAGCCAAGGGGAAAAGCTTGAATCGCGAGTGGCGCGAGCGCTTAAAACATCTGCAGCCGGTGCCCGTAAAGACTGTCGAAACCGGGCCTGTAATGGAGAATGTCTTGGTTGGTACCGATGTGGACGTGCTCCGATTTCCCGCTCCGCTGTGGCACGAGCGCGACGGCGGGCGCTATATTGGCACGGCGGGCGCCGTCATAATGCGTGATCCGGAAGAGGGTTGGGTCAACCTGGGCAACTATCGATTGCAAGTGCATGATCCCAGGACGCTTGGACTATATATCTGCTATGGCAAGCATGGCGAGGGCATCCTCGAGAAATACCACAGTCGCGGCGAGCCTTGTCCTGTCGTGGTTCTCTTAGGCGCCGATCCTGCGCTCCTGTTGGCGAGCATTCTCCATGTCCCCTGGGGTATTTCCGAATACGAGTTTGCGGGCGGGCTCAAAAAAATGCCGCTGGAGGTCATTTCCGGGCCCATGACCGGTCTGCCGATTCCTGCTCGCGCTGAGATTGCGCTTGAGGGTGAGATTCCCCCGTATGAATTTCGGATGGAGGGTCCCTTCGGCGAGTGGACGGGTTACAGCGAACCCCGGCCCGCACCGATCATCCGAGTCAAAGCTATCTATCACCGCCACGATCCCATCCTCCTGGGGCAATTGCCGCGGCAATTGAGCCGGCCGACGCAAGCGAAGTTGCAAGGTGATTTCTGTTTCGGAGGCATGATTTGGGATGAAATCGAAAAGGCCGGCGCGCGTGATATTCAGGCTGTGGCTACCTATTCGCGTTTTCTCATCGCGGTCTCGATCAAGCAGCGTTACGCGGGGCAAGCTCGCCAGGTAGGGCTGTTGGCCTCCCAATGTCACAGTGGCGGTTTTATGGGACGATACGTAGTGGTCGTCGATGAAGATGTCGATCCCTTTAACCTCGACGAGGTGATCTGGGCTGTTTTATTTCGCGCCGACCCGCAGCGCGCTATCGAGATCCTACGGTACTGCTGGACGGATCAAATGGATTCCATCCATTACGCCGGGAGGCCCGAGGCCGAGAAAGGATACAACTCCCGTTGCGTCATTGATGCCTGCACTCCCGTCGAATGGAAGAAGCGGGCGAAGATCCCAGTCGAGATATCCGCGGAAATGCGGCAACGAATTTTGGAGAAATGGGGAGATTCCATCTCTCCGTCATTATTCGTGGGATCGTTTGGAAGGTAAAACGGCTTGCGTACGGCGGGCGCAAGCAGATGCAAGATTATACGATCGCGACTTGATTCGGCGCTATGATGACCAAAGAATTTGGACGATCTAATTGGGCGCCTTACCGCAGATGCAACTTTTATTTAGGACTGAGGAGGAATTGACCATGGCGAGGACTAATGTATCAACGTTGCGAACGGGCGAGACGCGGCTTACCAGACAGGAAGAACTGGAACTCCACTTTCGTCGGTTCCCGGACGTTCCCCCGGAAGTGATCGTGAAGGAGGACATCCTGCGCCACGGGCTGACTTACTCGCCCGGCACGCTTCAGAACTGCGAAGGCTATTCCATGTTCTTCATGGACAGCCGCCGGAAATCCTATCACCTCTACACCCGCCTCGAGACCATGAAAGAACAGGCCCCTGAACAACGGGACTGGATTCAAGCCCCGTCATACCTCTTCATCAGCGGCGGGCCGTACGATTTACGCGCCACTTGCGTTCACGTTCGCCTAACGCCCGGTTCTCCCTACTTGGTCGACAGGGTCGAAGGCGATTTGGTGATTTGCGGCGACGGCGTTCCCGTCGCGAAGGTCACCTATCCTCCGGTACCCAACTATCAAACTAAGGCCTTTGCTGATGGCACACGATATGCGGATCTGGTCAGCCTTTACTTTGGCCACAATCCCAATGTGGCCAGCGTCACCTGCTCGCGCCATTGCCACTACTTTGCGAAAGGAATGCCGTGCAAGTTTTGTGATTTCGGCAGCGTGGCCAACGATTTGGAAAAACTGGGCGTCACATGGTCTCTGGTGAAAGGGATGGATCGCGTGGCCGATGTGATGGAGACCGTCTTCAAGGAGGAGACCGGGCCCACCACCCCGATCAGCTACTGCCTCACCGGAGGCACCATGGCTGACGATGCCGATGGGGTGGACGATACCACCTTTTATCTCGGGTATCTGACCGCCATCAAAGAAAGGATCGGCAATCGCTGGCCCGCCATTTTGATGATTGAGGCCAAACCTGAGGCGGACATTAAAAGGTTCGCGGAGACGGGGACGGTCAGTCTGCAGTCCAACATGGAGGTCTGGGACAAGGATCTCTTCCCGGTCATGTGCCCGGGCAAGGCGCAAAAAGTCGGTCGGGACGAATGGGTGCGCCGCCTTGTGGCCGCAGTGGATATCCTGGGCCAGGGCAACGTGATGACCAATTTCGTGGCGGGAGTGGAATTAGCCCAGCCTTACGGTTTCCGCGAAGTCGACGCCGCCGTGAAATCCACGACCGAGGGACTCGACTTTCTCATGTCGCATGGCGTTCTCCCCACCCTGTGTGTCTGGATACCGGAGCCCGGCTCCGTCTTGGGGACGCGGCACGAGCCGGTGCCTCTGGAGTACCTTATCCGAGTGGATCAAGCTTGGTATGAGCTATGGAAGAAGTATTGGCTTCCGCCGCCCTGGATAGCCGCCGGGCCCATCGGACCGGGAAGGAGCATCTACGGCGTTAGCGGCATCCTCGACGTAGGCTACTAGGCCGGTCGCAGGAGAGCGACCGAGAAGCGAGCCTCTCCAGTCGCGGGCAATAGGTCTGTGCCTCGAGGAGGCCTGCAAACTGAAGTGGTGGAACGCCCAGTGAGTAAGAAACGCAATCTTATGGCCAAGCACCATAGAAGTCAGTGCAGCTCTACGCTCCTGTGCCCGCTCGCTCCGAGGCTCACCCCTCGGTCGACAGCGCAGCGCTAAAAATTCACGGCTGCGTTTGGCGGAAAGTAAAGAAAGCAAATGGGTAAGCGTACGGTAGCCCAGTGGTGGCTTAATATTCCCGGATACCCTCCTCGTGATGAATATCCGGAGCTGGACCGGGAGCATGTCATTTACTACCCGTCGGACCTACGGCCCATCGATCCGGCAACGATCTGGGCAAAGCGACGCATCGGCTGCTACATCCAAATCCCCTTCTGTGAGCAGATCTGCGATTTCTGCGTCTTTCTGAAGTTCCCGTCCGGCCGAGCCGAAGAGGCGTATCTGGCTGCGCTCAAAAAGGAGATCGACTTCTACGCACGGATACCCTACATCCAGAACAGCCTCGTCGGTGCGTTATACATCGGCGGCGGCACTCCCACGGTCCTATCGGCGGAGCAGCTGTCCGATCTCATCGATTATCTGAAGGCCAAGCTGCCTTTCGCCGCAGACGCTGAGATTGAAATGGAAGTTCATCCCCTGACCGTGGATCGGGAAAAGCTCGAGACGCTACGCAAAAAGGGCGTAACTCGGGTCAGCTTCGGGGTCCAGTCTTTCGACAACGACATGCTGCGCCTTCTTGGGGCGCCGCATCAGGCGAGCGATGCGCGTCGCGCGATCGAGCTTGCGCAGGACGTCGGGTTCCCCAAGGTAGGACTGGATCTCTTGTTCGGCAAGCCAGGGGAGAGCATAGCGGACCTAAGAGCCGACCTCGATGCCGCGATGACGCTCAAGGTCGCCAGTATCAGCTGCTATCGGCTGCGGGTTGTCCCTCACACATCCATCGCCAAGCGGGCAGAAAAACTGAAGCTGCCGGATCGTTACAGGATGTATGAGCTCTGGGAAGCAGCCGTGAAAAACCTCACGTCAGGAGGTTACCACCAATACGGCGCCACGGACTTCGCGCTCCCCGGCGGAGAATCCCAATATTATTACGGCTTCTGCCGGGCGCCGCAACGGGAGACGCTGAGCTTCGGGGTCGGCTGCATCTCGTACATAAACGGGCACGTATACGTCAACATCCATAACCTTAAGGACTATATCGAAACACTCGGCAGCGACCGTTTGCCCGTGCTCATGGGCAAGCAGCTCACCGCCGCGGAAGCGATGTCGCGCTACGTTGTCCTTGGCGCGCGCGCTATGCAGGTGGGCAAGACGAGATTCAGGGAGCTGTTCGGATTTAGCATGGAGGACATGTATTCCGACCAACTCCAGTACCTGACGGAACAGGGATTGATTATCAACGGTGATGAAGCGCTTGAGCTGACGACACCGCTGGGCAGCTTCTACATCAACAATGTGTGCAAGTATTTTTTTACGCCTAACAATTGGGGCAAGCCGCAGCCGCTACGGTTTGAACTGATCAATGTGGAGACACCCACTCTGACCAAGGAAAGCGTCTTGCAGTTTTGCGGGTAAGCCACGGGATGTGGCCGGCTCGGCGGTGGCTTCCGCGGCGACTCGCGTCATTTCTCCAATGGGAGCAGACGAGGCGTGCCCGCAGAGTCAAATGGCGGAGCGAGTGAGTCATGT
>JBGPIK010000104.1:0-17230 GCA_041484845.1 Binatia bacterium
CAGATCAAATAGTATTGCCGCCTCTGGTTGGCTCGCTCGATGACCTGGACTTTGGTAAGGTATCCCATAGTGAGAAATTATATACATAGCTATATCACTAGTCAAGACAAATATTGGGGATTTTTTCTCACGACCGCAGAGCACGCAGAGATTGTTTATGTCAAACTTTTTGTCTCTGTGTCCTCTGTGTCTCCTCGGTGAGTTTTCTTCTTGGCCGACAAAATTTGCGCAAGCCGCGAAAACTTCCAACGATAAGTAGTACAGAGTTCGCAGAGTTCGGAGTATTTTTTAATCAAAACCTCTTTATTCCGCGCCCTCCGCGCCTCGCGGTGCAATTTCTGAGCCCTGCTTCACAGGAAAGCCTGAAGACCCTTTTCCTACGGCTTGGATGGCTGGGAAGTCTTCTCCGAAATCTTGTAATCTCCTATTACGAAACATCCGCGAAAAGCGGACCAGCAAGGGTTCAGCATAGCAGTAAAACCTTTCACCAGCCTTTCCGGAACATTGCATTTTTGTAAGGTTCGGACAAAGCGAATCTCACGAGTTTCAGCGCCCAGCGTACAGGCTCTGGATGAAGCCGCTTTCGTCAAGCTGCTTAACAAAACGGGTGTCCATAAAATCTTCGGGCTTGGCATTCTTCGCTCGAAGATCTGTTGCGGCGATCTGCTCCAGAGCGAGGCGAATTCCACTGACTGTCGGGTAGGGCGCGCGCGGGAACTTCGGCGCATAAAAGTTAACAGTGGACGCGAGCACTGCGGCATCTTCAATGCCGGTGTATTTTTTTAGGACTTTCATCGTTAGTTCGCGGTTGTTCTTAAAAACGGCGAGCGCTTCGATGTGGGCGCGCAAAAATCGCTGCACGATGTCTGCATGATCTCTTAAATAAGTCCTTTTGGCCGCCAGCCCGGCAAAAGGAAATTCCAATCCTAGCTCGGCCACGTTGACAATGGCTTTATAACCAAGCCCTTGCGCGTGATCGGTGAAGGGCGGAGCAAATACGCCCGCGGCGATTCTACCCGACTTGATTCCGCCGAGAATTCCCGGGTAGTCATCGAGCTGGACCAGGGCGACATCTTTTTCCGGCTGGAGCCCAAATTTTTTCAGAGAAAAGCGCGCCGAAATGTCCGTGGTGGAGCCGTAGCGTGTTACACCGACGGCTTTACCTTTGAGATCTTCCATCCTGGCGACGTTTCCATAAATAATGAAAGGGGCGGTGTTGAGATACATCGAAATGAAGACAATATCCGCACCGGCGACACCGGCGGCCAAACCGCTGGTTCCGGCCAATTGCGAAATTTGCGTTCCACCCGCGACCAACGCTTGAGCGTGCGTGGTGCCGCTCCGAATGAGCACCATCTCGACCTTGAGGCCGTTCTTTTCAAACAGCCCCGCCTCATGAGCGATCCAGAGAATCGAGTGATGCCCTGAGATGGCGCTGTAACCGGCGACCAGCCGTGTCAGCCCCTGCCCAAAGGCCGCATTGCTTAACGGGGAAAGTATCAAAAAGATGGCGAGCAAAAGCGTCATAAGCGTCTGCCTCCTGGAGTCGATTTATCGAACTTTGCGCTCCTTGAAGAGCCGCAGCCGCTTTGCTTCGTCGATGATTCTTGCAGTGTCTTCCGGTAGCAGAAATCCTTCATTCATAAGATTTCGTGCCGCGCGAGCTATCTGGTGCACATAATCTTCTTTGCTCCCGTACCTCTCTTCGAGCGACGGACGCGGGTCGCCTGATTTCCTTCTTTCGGCTTTTGTCCCCGCGAAAGGAATGTAAGCGCCGAGGAGGCCGCTCAACTCATCTTCGGCGAGCCCTCGTCGCTGCAGGTTCCATCCCGTGTAAGTACCGAGCGGAACTCGAATGGCCGGCAAACGAATTCCGGCGATATCATTTCCGTCCTGGTCAGTCTTCGGCACCAGAATGGTGTAGGCGCCGTTGCCGATTTGCGTGGGCGGATGAACATCAATTCGCCCGTAATGAATTTTTGGACCGTAATCAAGAAAAAGCTGGCGGTTGTGAAGGCCGTGGTAGCGCAGCCCCGGAATGTTTGGGAATCCCGTGCTGCGCTGCTTCGGCTGGACCAACGTCCCGTCGCAAACCATTGGAAATTGACTGGGCGGGGGAGGGATTCCCTGGGCCACCCATTGATCCATAGCGACCATGAGTGCGCGCAAGACGTCGCCCGCGGGCAAAGGATTGACGCACTGCTGGGAATTGTCTTTTTCCGGCTCGGAGCCAAACGGGCTGTTGTGCTGTGCGCTGGCGATGACATAGATACGCACGTTCTCCGGCGGTGCAACATCGTGCCCGCTGCCGTCCGTGTGCACGAGACAGCCGCGTTTCTGCCAGTACTCGGTCGAAGTCTGCGTATGGAAAACGTACGGGTCGGTCTTGGGGCGTTTGAGAATGCCATCGGACCTGCCTGTCTGCGGATCTTTGAGTACGTTGTAAGCGAACGGAAACAGTTCGGGTTCGAGGTGATTCGTGTGCTGCTGCGAGGAAGTCACGGGCCGGGCAAATTCATAATTTAGAAATATTCTTCCGCCGCCTGCGACGTGAGGCGCGATGGCGTCGAAAACCTTGCGATGCGATTCGTCTTCATTGAAGCCTTGGTAAACAAAATCTTTGAGGAATCTTCCGCTCTGCGAGCGGCCCCAGCCGTAAGCACGGCGAATGGCAGGTTGCTTATGGCTCGTGGCCAGGGGATTGGGGCGTCCGGCGCGGTCTTTGGCTTGGTGGCGCAGGAAAGAAACAAAGTCTCTTACAATCGCAAAGCCGAGACCGAGAATAAGCGGATTTTTTGCCGGATAGATGAACTCATAAATACGGCCGGGCGTGAAGCCGGAGCGAAGATAAAGATCTTTGCTGCTCTTTCGGATGTTTTCTTTCGCGGCGCTCGTATTGTTCTCACGGCGCGCGAACTCCCATTCTGTGGCAGGGACCGGAATGCGTTCGCCGTAAGACTTTTTCCGAACTGTTAGCGACGCGTGAGATTTGTCGAGCGATGCCGCTTCATAACTTTTGACGCGCTCATCCCCGCTCAACGGCTGCGACTTGATGCCTTTCTCGTCGACAACGATCTCGGTGCGGACCCGACGAATGATTGCCTTGCCATTGGTCATTGCGACCGGTACGCCGGCGATCAGCCAGTTTTTCTGGGGTATGAGATCGCCCTGCCAACCGCACCAGGCGATCGTGTATCCCTGGCGCATGAGAAAGCCGTTGCCCGCGTCTTCGAGGGTGCTTGGATCGTTGCTCTGCGGGGCATCGTTGAGAAAGGCGACGATGCGCTTGCCGCCGCGGTTGGGCGCGTCGAAAAAAAGTTTTCCATTGCCGCGGGCCAAGTCGAACGGTTTTAAAATGCAGAAATCGCTCCAGTATTCGACTTTGCCGCGCCGGTTGCGCGGCGCCTTGCTCAGATTGACGGCGATTTTATTCAACGGGTTCATTGGATCGACTTCGCCATAGACTCTGCCGACGAATTTTTCGTAAGCGCCGGTGACGGGGAATTCATAGCCGCTGGCGAAGAGTTCTCGTCTTTTGATGATAAAGCGGGTAATCATGTTGCTTTTGCTGTAGCTGGCCGCGCGAATTCCCGAATTCCTCTTGCTAATCCTCGCGAATTACTGCGCAACGTTAGTGTTCGTCATTCCCGAATGCTTTTATCGGGAATCCAGACGAAGCTCCCACTGGACCCCCGATGAAAACGTTCAGGGGCGACAACTTTGGGATGTTCTCATAAACGATGTTTGATGTGCCGGCAACTCCTAAATGAGCTTCAGTCATGCCTGAGAGTGATCTCTTCTTTGGAGCCGGAGCGTAAAACCGTTTTTCCGGATGAAAACTTGGCTGCAATCCTTGCGCCTGGTGAGCTCGCCGATTAATGCCATGAGTGGCCGGCTGGCGTTGAGATATTCTTTTGGCGGCCCTGCTGCAAGCATGGTTTTCACCGCGCTCTCACCGGCGATGACTCGCAAAACCAACTCCTCATCTGAAATACCGGGCGCGCCGAATTTTTGCCGCACTTCATGAAGCGATAGCTCCGGCGGCATCCAACCTTGCCATTCCTTGGCGCGTGCGCGGCTGAGAATCTTGTCCTTGACGTTGGCATCCATCACTAGAGGTCCTTCTTTGCCCCAATGCCCCAGGGCGAATTGGATGGTTTGGTCCGTCACTTCTTTATAGCGCTCCCCGACGATGACGTTGATCGCCGCCTGGCTGCCGACAAATTGCGCGAGCGGAGTCACCATAATGGGATAGCCGAACTCGGCGCGCACCCGGCCTGCTTCCTCCAGGGTCTCCTGCAGCTTGTTTTCCAGTCCCATCACACGAAGCTGGTGGCGCAGGTTGGATATCATGCCGCCGGGCACCTGGTGGAGATATTGACCATGATCGTATTCCCTCGGCACGCCGATCGGGTGGCCCTCGCGTTTGGCGATGAAGGTGAAGTGTTTTTCGACCGGCTTGATGGCCGCCAAATCGACAAGAGCCTTATATCCAAGCGCCTCCGCGTTTGCGGCAAAATTAAAAATTGACGGCTGCGAGGAACCGTTGGCGAGCGGCGGAACGGCGGTGTGCAGGATCTTTACGCCGAGGGCGATCGCTTCCAAATAGTTGACCGGCGCCAGGCCGTTATTGCAGTGAGCATGAAACTCGAGCGGCACATCGCCGATATTTTTTAGAATTGACGAAATGAGGGTTCGCGCACGGTCGGGCGTCAGTAAGCCACTTACGTCTTTGAAACAAATTCGATACGGTTTTATCGCCGCCGCCTCACGCGCCTTCTGCGCGTAGTATTCGTCGGTGTGCCGCGGCGAAACCGAATAGATAATGTTGATGACCGCGTCCATCCCTAATTGTTTCAGGTACTCGACCTCGGCGCCAACGACTTCATAGTCATTCCAGGGATCTGATGAACGCGTCAGCGTGATTCCGTGGGCGATGACGCGCTCGACCATAAGCCTGCGCACGGAGCGGGGTATCTTTTCGAATCCGGTGGCAAACCCGCCATGATAGCGAAGTCGGGTGCGATGAAATCGCTGCGCGCCGAGTCTCATCCAATCCCAGGGGTTTTCCTTGTGCTCGCGGACGAATTTTATGTAGCCGGCGAAGCCGAAAAATTCCATGGACTGAAATCCGCAGCGGTCCATTTGCTCCGCGATGGCCAGCATCGCCCCCGTTCTCATGCCGAGGGCCCAAAGACTTAGCTGCCCGTCGCGCAGCGTCGTATCGATGATATGAATTTCATTCATGCGACGATCATTATTATCGAAAGCGGGCAAAGAGATTAAAGCCCAAGCAGCCTTTGCGCATTTTCGCCCATGATTTTTTTCTTGGCCTCCAAACTGATCTCGGCATTGTCGAGAAGCTTTTTGGTGGCACCCGGAAAAGTCGCATCCCGGTGAGGGTAATCGGACGCGAAGACAACCCGATCCTCACCCAATACGCGTATCGTGGCGCCGAGACTGTTCTCCCGCCGGATTTCCTTTTTTGTTACGTAAGTTCCCGATAATTCTTCAACGATCGCTTTATTCTTGATTAGAAGCGGAGCCAGGGCTGCGCTGAAGTAGCGCGGCTTCACGAACCCTAAGTTACGTTACACGTTCTCACAGATCGGCGGCGTTTTACAAACCAGTTACTTCTCTATCTTGACGGGTGTGCTCTTCGTGCCCTATTTTAAACAGAGCAGCAATGCAACGGAATTTTTTGCGTTGAGAAATTGCGGATGCCCTAAACAAGATGGAGGTTGCTATGGGATTGCTAAAAATCGAGGGAGTCACGCACTGGTCGATTCCGGTAAACGATCTCGCAGAGTCGGAAAGATTTTACGGCGATTTGCTCGGCCTGAAGCCGCTCGGTCGACTCGGCGATTCCGGCATGTCCTGCTTCAACGTCGGCGACCACAACATCCTGCTCTGCGAACGGGAACAGACGGTGGATAAATCATTTAACGAGGATTATAAAGTTCACCACTCGTTTACCGTGAGCCCGGAGACGTTAGTGCAAGCGTGTAAAATCTTTTACGAAAAGAAAATTCCCATCGATCGGCTTTACTATCGCGCCAGGGGTTTTTTCACGGGGAGAGAGCTTTATTTCTTCGATCCAAGCGGCAACCGACTCGAGTTGCGCGATCCGACGTGGAAGGCGGGCATGCCAGAGCCTTCATTCGAAGAGCTAGCGCGCTCGTGAGTCCGAGCGGGATGTTATTTGCGCGTGAAGCGATCCAGGGGTGAGCCTTCCGGATCGAAGGCAATAGCCCCGTGCCTTGGAGCAGCCCTGCGACTTTGCTCAGGCCATGCCCGCAGACTGAGTTTGTGGAGCGAACGGCTGGGAAATACGCGAGCATTGCGCCAAGCTCTACAGATGGGAATTTAACGTGATCAGTATTCAGGCTAGAGGTGTTGTTTCACGCTGCGGTTGTTGAAGACTCTGGACATGAGGTTCCGTTCCAGTTTATTTTAAAAAGAATCCAATCGCGGGGACCCCCAAAAAACATCACTGATCGGGAGGGCGGTAAAGATGACGCAGGTCGTGGGCAGACCAACGCCAAGAGTTGAAGGGAAACTTAAGGTTACAGGGCGAGCGCTTTACAGCGCCGATGTGAATTTGCCCGGCGTTCTGTGGGGCAAGGTTTTGCGTAGTCCGATTGCTTACGGACGCATCAAGAGTATCGACGTCAGTAAAGCGCGTGAGGTCCCCGGCGTGAAGGCGGTAATGACGGGAGAGGATGTGACGGGACTCAGAATCGGCCGGTGCATTTATGACACGCCGGTTTTGGCCGACGGTGTTGTGCGTTTCATCGGCGAAAAGGTCGCTGCCGTGGCGGCAGAGACGGAAGAGGTGGCGGAGCAGGCGCTCGATTTGATCGAAATTGATTATGAAGAGATGGAACCGGTGCTCGATCCTTTTGAAGCGCTCAAGCCCGGTGCGCCGATTCTCCATCCCGATCTGCTTTCGTACAGGGGATTGCCGGTGCCGGTCGAAAAACCAGGCAACTTGTTTGCGTATCTCAAGTGGGGCAAAGGCGATATTGAAGCCGGTTTCAAGCAGGCCGATCTCATCGTCGAAAATACTTTTACGACACAAGTCACCCATCAGGCCTACTTGGAGCCGCATGCATGCGTTGTGAAAGCAGACCCGTCGGGCAGCGCCGAGATTTGGTCCTGCAGCAAGACGCCTTTCGCGGTGCGGAATCAGTTGTCCAATTGCATCGGCATCGAAAAAGAGAAGCTTGTCTTTCATCCCACCCATATCGGCGGCGACTTTGGCGGCAAGGGCGGGTTTATGGACGTCCCCGTCGCTTATTTTCTATCCCTGAAAAGCGGCCGGCCGGTGAAGATGGTCATGGACTACGCAGAAGAGCTAGTCGCCGGAAATCCGCGTCATCCGTCAACCATCAAGATCAAAACCGGGGTGAAAAAAGACGGGACCGTCGTTGCGCACCACTTGGATTTCATTTTTGACAGCGGCGCGTACGGTTCGATGAAACCGGCCGGTTATTTGATTGGCGCTTCGACGTGCGCGGGGCCCTATAAAATCGGCAATTGCCTGATTGAGGAACGAATGGTTTATACGAACAAAATTCCCTGCGGTCACATGCGCGCGCCAGGCGATCCGCAAGGATTTTTCGCCAACGAAAGCCAGATGGACATCGTGGCGCGCAAGCTCGGCATGGACCCGGCGGAGTTTAAACGCAGAAATATGTTGCGGGACGGCAACGAGACTCCAATCGGCGGTCACATCGCGCATATTCGCGGGGTAGAAGCGTTAGAGAAAGCGATTCAATTGTCCGGCTATGATAAACCCAAACCGAGGAACGTCGGGCGCGGCCTTTCGTTTTCCGAGTGGTGCCCGAGTGGTGGGGAAGGAAATGTGTTTGTCACGATCGATGAAACTGGCGGGGTGAAAGTATCCTCGCCGGTGGTCGATCAGGGCGCCGGCGTGCTCACGGTCATCGTTGCAGTGGTCGGCGAGGAGCTGAGGGTTGCCGCCGACAAGATTCAGCTCACACAACTCGACAGCACGGCGGTGCCGAGCGACGGCGGCGTGGGCGGCAGCCGCGCAACCCGCGTCTATGGCAATGCGTCCTATGATGCCGGAGTGAAAGCACGGACAGAAATCTTGGCTATCGCGGCCGAAAAGCTAGGTGCCAACGCAGCAGACCTTGACCTTTCCGATGGTTCAGTCGTTCACCGCAACAGCAAAAGGAAGGTGAGTTTTGCCGAAATCGTGAAAGCGAAAGGTTCGCCGATCAGCGCGAAGGGCTATTACAAGAGCGCGGAGAAGGCTCACGATGCGTCGGTTTCGGCACAGATCGCGGAGGTTCATGTTGATCCCGAGACCGGCAAGGTTACGCTCCGTCAGATGGTCTCCGCGCATACGACCGGTAAGGTGATTAATCCGCTCATGCATCAAGGACAGATCGACGGCGGAGTTGTGTTTGGTCTCGGCTATGCGTTGACGGAAGAGATCCTTTTCGACGGCGGGCGGGTCAGCACGACGAACTTCGGCGAATTCAAGATTCCTAACATCATGGATATTCCCCCACTCAAGACTTCGGTCATGGAAAACGTGCCGCACGGACCGGGACCGTACAACAGCCTGGCCATCGGCGAAGTGGCCAATGTCCCCGTGGCCGCAGCGGTGGCAAACGCGGTTGCAGACGCCTGCGGCGTGAGGATCACGGATTTACCCATCACATCGGAGAAGGTGTATCAGGCGCTCAAAGCGCGCTACGCGTAGCACCATCAAGAGTTTTTCACCACGAAGCCACAACCAAACGGAAAAGCCGTTGTTTACCACGAAGGTCGCGAAGATCACGAAGGTAACCGGAGTTACAAGAACAGTGCGAAACCTCGGAGCTTATCGTAGGGTGCGCTTTGCGCACCATTCACCGAAACGGTGTGTTGGGAGCACCGACAAAAGTCGAAAGCGCCCCCTCCTTCATCCTCCCCCCCGCGCGGGGGAGGATGAAGGAGGGGGATCAGGAGGCTTTTATGGCTGACCCGTTGCGCTATTACATCGCCCATAACGGCGGTCTCCAAGTGCTGGAGGACCGTTCCGGTTCGATGAACACCGTGGGTGAATTCTTCGCGGCGAAGACGCTGGAACACTTGATGGGCTGTCACCATAAACCGGAAATTGTCTTTGCCGCGGTCGCATTCGACGGCGGCTATCGCACCCTCGATGGCGGGCGCACGTGGCAAAAAATTATGGACGGCGATGTTCGGACTTTCACGGTCGATCCGCACGATGAGCGCGTGGTTTACATGGGCATCGGGCCCATCCGGCTGTTTCGGAGCGAAGATACCGGCAAGACCTGGGAGCCGCTCAATGGCATGCTCGCGCTCTCGGAAAATACAAAGAAGAAGTGGGACGTGCCGCCACGGCTGCGCGGCATCGAGTTTCCGCACGTGCGCCACATTTTTATTCATCCCGACGACCAGAACCTGCTCTTTGTATTGCTCGAGCACGGCGGCGTTCTGCTGAGTCGGGACCGCGGAATAAGTTGGCAGGATCGAAGCGAGGGCATCGACTATGTGGATATGCATTACATCGAAAATTATCCCGGCAGCAAGGAGCGCTACTATGTCTCTTCGGCGCGGGGATTTTTCCGCAGCGACGATGCCGGCAAACAGTGGTACCGCGCCGAAGACGGCATGCCGTGGGCGGGCACGCCGCTCTACTGCTATTCGCATGAATGGCACTTCCTCCCAGGCGATGCGCCGCGCATGGTGCTTTGCGGCGGCCGCGGCTCGCCGGGCGTTTGGTCGCGCGAGCACAGCGATCCCAAAGGCCACATTCTTCTAAGCGACGACGGCGGCGAGAACTGGCGCGTTACGACGCAAGGTTTAGGAATGGAAAATCCATGGATGCCGTGGGTGCTGCTGCACCATCCTGTCGATGCCAAGACGCTTTTCTGCGGCATGGGCGATGGCGCGCGCGGCTATGGCTTCGATGCTAAACAGAAAGGCAAGGGCGGATTTTACGTCTCGCGCGATCGCGGAGAGTCGTGGGAGCCGATGATGGCCGAGACGCCGTCTATTTTAACGGCATGGGTGGTGCCGAATTGAAAGTCGATGTCAAACAATGAGCTGTCATTCTGAGCCGCAGGCGAAGAATCTGTCTTGAAGAATTAGATTCTTCGTCGCTTGCAGCTCCTCAGAATGACACTTAAGTTTAGACTGTGGCGCAATACTACGTGTATATCATGACCAACAAATCGCGGACTCTTTACACAGGAGTCACTAATGATCTCGCCCGACGAGTTTATGAGCATAAACAAAAACTCTTGCCTGGATTTACATCGAAGTACAACATTACCAAGCTAGTGTATTTCGAAGCGACCGAAGATGTTTATGCTGCTCTCAACCGGGAAAAGCAGATCAAGGGTTGGTTGCGCGATAAGAAAATAGCGCTCATTGAGGCGGCGAATCCGGACTGGAAAGATTTAAGCGTTACGATCGTATGAAGCGATAGTTTTCGGTGTCATTCTGAGCCGCAGGCGAAGAATCTAGAAATCATGAGAACCTTCGTTTCGCTCAGGACCCGTTCAGTGACCAGCGTGCGTCGTTGACGTGAGAGTGTTTTTCCTGCCATTGGCGTTGACAACCCTCGCTTTTGTTTCCTTCCCCAAGTGTGGAGACGGTGTTGTAATGTCATCCTGAGGCGGTAGCCGAAGGATCTCGCTCTTGTGAGTGGCGGAAACATTAGATTCTTCGCTCTGCTCAGAATGACATTTATGCGATTTTCTTGATTGCGACACAGTCTCGTGCGGGGGGAGGGGAAAGAGGGGGTTGCGGTACAACAAAAAAAGGAAGCCAGACGCGAAGGTCGTCTGCACCTTTGTTGTTACTTCTCGAATCCGTAAAGCCGAGCGCAGTTGTCCCACAAGTATTTCCGCTTTGTCTGATCACTGAACGGAAGCTTCAAAAACGTTTCCACGGCGTGCGGATATTTTACGTCGAGATGGGGGTAGTCGGTCGAAAAAACGATGTTGTCTTCGAGACCGAAGTCGGGGAGATTCTTGGCCGTGATCTCATCGCATTCCACCGAGCCCCAGCATTGGCGCTGAAAATATTCCAGCGGCTCGAGCTTGAGCTCGGGATGTTCCGCGGCGCCGGTGAGCTCGGCGTATTCGCCCATGCGCCACAAGAGCCACGGGATCCATGAACAGTTGCCTTCGAGGAAAGCGACCTTCAATTTCGGAAATCGCTCCATCACGCCGCCGTAAATCATATCCGCGCAGGCGAGCATGTTCGCCATGGGGAAGGACAACGTATTGAACATGGTGAAGCTCGGAATGAACTGCGATAACGCCGGCTGCGGCAGATAAACGCGGCCGGCTTCGTGAAAGCCGACGGGAATGCCTAAGGTTTGGCATTTGTCCCAAAGGGAGTCATAGTACGGATCGCTCCAGCGCCGGCCGTTTACATGGTTCGGCCGCATGAGAATACTCCTAAATCCAAGCTCCTTCACGACCCGGCGCGTTTCTTCGACGGCCGAGGAAACATCATGGGGTGCGACGATGGCGGCGCCGTACATGCGCTCCGGCGTGACTTTGCAGAAGTCATGCAACCAGTCGTTGTAGGCTTTGGCGATGGCCGCGGCGAGCTCTGGGTCCAATCCATCGACCGCAAGAACGAACAATCCCCGGCTCGGATAGAGAACGGCGACATCGAGTCCCTCTTTGTCCATAGCGCGGAGCTGGGCGACGTTATCGAAATCCCGCGCTTCCTCTTCTCGATATTTTTCAGTGAGGATTCGTTCGCGAATCGGGCCGAGGGCAGGATTGGGCTTTTCAGGCGCGCGGGGCATGATCTTGCCTTCGACTTGAATGCCCAGGTCTCTCTTGTGGCGGGATAGTCCAATCGGCGCTCGGGCGGCAAATTCTGGATCGATATAGCGCTGCCACAAGTCGCGCGGCTCCATGACGTGCATATCGGAATCCATGGCCTTAAATCCGTTTTTCATGTCGCTCTCCTTCGAGTTAAACGCGCACGCTTTTGAGGCCGTTGATGCGTTGGGAACACTCTGCGCCTAACACAGAGAAATCAATGCTGTCAACCAGAGCTTGACCCCGGGATTTCAGTGGCATAGGAGAACTCTGTCCCATCATTGCTTGTGCGGGGCGGCAGGCGTTCCAACCGAAATAAAAGGAGACCTCGATGATCATCGACACTCACTTCCATGCATTTCCCGGCAAATATCTCGAGTTAATTCCCGAAGCTCAAAACGAAGTCAGGGGAGTTGGCTTTCACGCCTTCGATCACGGAGAGTACCTCGATGTCATGGACAAGTACGGCGTCGAAATCGGGGTTCTTTCCAATACCGGCGGGAGGATCGAACAAAGCGGCGATCGGGCCAAAGCTTTGGAGTTATGTAAAATACTCAACGACTCGTTTGCTGAGGCCCACGCCAAGCACCCGCGTCGATTCAAAGCGTTCGCCCGGCTGCCCATGATCGATATGGCGGACTGCGTCCGGGAATTGCACCGATGCACCAAAGAACTAGGCATGCATGGCGTGATGATGCCGACCAATCTCGCGGGAAAATATTTGGATGAAAGAGAGTTCAAACCCTTCTGGGACGCGCTGGCGGCGGAAAACAAGCCGCTGTTTCTCCATCCTGCCAATGCGCCCTGCCAGGGTAATTGGCATAAGTATTCGCTGCATCAAAAAATTCTGTGGCCGACCGACAGCACCTTGGCGCTGTCGCGCATCGTTTACAACGGCATCTTCGACCGTTATCCAAGTCTTAAACTGATCGCGTCCCATTTGGGAGGAATGATTTTGCTTTACCTCGACCGGCTCAACTGGCGCGAGGGCAATCCGGAATGCAAACGGGAACCGGAAGACTATTTCAAGAAGATTTACTACGACACCGCGGGACCGATCCGTTCCACGTTCATCAAGCTCGTCTATGACACTGTGGGTCCGGGCCAGATTCTTTTCGGTTCCGATTATCCTCATGGCCGAGGCGGGCGGGACGATCAGTTCTACCCGATGACGCTAAAGGCGATGGCCGAGCTGGATGTCCCGCAAGCTGACAAAGAAAAGATTTATTGTCAGAACGCAAAGAAACTATTTGGATTCGAATAGAGCCGGATCCGCAGTTGCAAGTACCGTAAAGCGCTCGGCGCAAGCCCTACGCGGCGAAGACAATAGACCTCCGGCCCTTAGTGGCGATGGGCCTTCGGTGCATAGGGTAATCTCTGGAGAGAAAGCGGAACGGCATGGCAAGCGCGCAACAAGACCTTGAGACTATTCGTTTCTGTGTCTTCGCCGCTCCGGACTTACGCCGAGCGCGGGCACCGGGTTTCAACGTCAACTACGGAATTCGGGATAAAATAAACCGCCCGCACCGGGTGGCTTATTTTCCGAACGCGCCGCTGCGCTCCAATTCATCCAAATAGCGCCGGTCGATCAGTTCGCCCGGTTTGACAGCTTTCGCTCGGGGATCGGTTTGGGCGATCTCTTCAAGCGTGGCTTCCATAGCGGATTCTTTTATATCCAAGCGCCGTTCAAGCGCTGGGATTTCTCCCTGGTAAGAGGCATCGAGAATCTTCGTATCCGTGACGCGCAGGTATTTTCCGAGCACCTTATAAACAAATGCTTTGTCACTATGCAAAATTTTTGAGGCATCGGCCATGGCGCGCATAAAGCGCCCAATCACGGGGCCGCGTTTCGCCATCAGCGAGCGAAGCGTAACGAAGTCAGTTGCGGTATACGGGATGCGCAGCTCAGGTCCGTTAATCACTATGCGATAACCTTGGGCGACGGCCCGGGTGTCGCCCGGCGCAGTCAACGATGCCGCATCAACGCCCCCGCTTAAAAGCGCCGTAACCGTTTCCGGCCCGCCGCCGGTCTGTATGGGGAGGATGTCTCGATTGGCATCCATGCCAAATCGTCTGAGCGCCTGCACCACAAAATAGTGGGTATTGCTGCCGATCCGTCCGATGCCGATCTTTTTACCTCTGAGATCCTCGGGCCGTTTGATATCCGCTTTGCCAACGATGTTGTGAGTCAAGATGTTCTTGACGCCGCCGATAAAAACAATATCGGTGGCTCCTTGAACGTAGGCGCGCACGTTACCGATCCCCCCGGTCAAGGCGATCTCCGCGTCGCCGCCTAAGGTTGCGGCGGTGGCGACCGCCGAACTTGAGATAAAAATCAACCGGAAATCCAGCTCGTATTTTTTAAACAGACCCGCTTCTTGAGCGATCCACGGCATGGACTGGGACAAAACTTGAGCCGAGTTGAGACCAACGAGTTTATCGGCGGCGATGCTTACGCCGGCCGGATTCATTATCCAGCACAAGGTTAGGGATCCTATAATTCTAATGGTGTACGAGTGAAGTATCCCGGGCATGTTTCTTCTCTTTCTCGCAGCTCAGCGGGTTGAAAATCAATATCGGATGTCTCGGTAAGGTTTATATCCTAGTGGTGTGTCTCACGCTGTTTGTACTTTATCCAAGACGGCCTTAGTCGTCATTCCCGCGGAAGCGGGAATCCAGGTTTTCTTGGCTTTTCTGGATTCCCGCTCGCGCTAGCTATCGCCAGCTTGGCCGGAATGACGAGCAAATAAATCTCCCGATTTAAGAGACACTACACTAGCCAATCCTATTAGTGCAAAGCCCATTATTTTCATTGCGTCATGAGGGCCAGCGTTTCAACGTGAAAAGTGTGTGGAAACAGATCGACCGGCTGCGCCCATTTAAGCTTATAGCCGTTTTTTGAGAAGGCGGAGAGATCACGGGCCAAGGTTGCAGGATTACACGATACGTAAAGAACTTTCTCCGCGCCCAACGCGGCCAAGTCCGCTTGTATCCCCGGTGCGCCGGGACGCGGTGGATCGAGGACGATTTTTGTGAACCATTCGCGTCGATTCTTAAGTCGCTTGACCGCCGCGGGCACGTCGGCCCTCATCCAGCGGATATTTTCGATACCGTTCAGTTGGGCGCTGCGCTTACCGTTGTCGATGGCAGGTCGGGACGCTTCGACGGCAATGGTCTCGCGGGCCCGTTTAGCTATTGAGAGGGTAAAGTTGCCGGCGCCGCAATAGAGTTCCAGGACGCGATCTTCACTGCCGAATTGTCCGGCACAAAGGATCTCGTTTAACAGCCGGCGATTGCCGTTGCCGTTGACCTGGGTAAAAACATCGCCGTCGACTTTTAGACAGACGCCGTCTTCAGTAATGACTGAAACCGCTGTTCGGCCCCAGGTGTGGCGCCAATCTTTGCCGCGCATGATCATTCCGGCGACGCACGAGTTCTCCTCTAGCAATGCCCGACAGAGCATTTCGTCATCACGGTCGAATGCTCCGGCGCCACCGGCTACAATGACCGTCTCGTTCGGTTCATCGCCGGCCACGATCTCGACATCTTGAATAGCGGTTGCCAATCGGGAGACCCAATTCCGAATCGAAGGCAGAAGCCGCTCGGCTTCGATAGAAGCGATATGACAGGAAGCGATCTCAACCAGATGGTGCGAGGAAGGGCGAAAGAATCCGAGTCGCTTCGATTCGTCGCACTGCAGGCGAATACGCCGGCGATAGCGGTATTCGCGGGTCGAAGCGATAATCGGCCGCAGCTCAAATCCCTCCAACTTACCGATCCGGCGCAGCGCGTCGGCGACGCTTTGTTGCTTGGCTTTGAGTTGGACATCGTAGCGAAGATGTTGCCAAGAACAGCCGCCGCATGAGCCGACATAAGGACACGGCGGCGATTGGCGTTGCGGTGACGAAGTCACTAGACGCACGACTTCAGCGATGCTGTAGCGATCTTTGGACTCGACGATGCGCGCTACGACCGTGTCGCCGGGCGCTGTCGCGGGAATCATCACGGCCTTCCCGTTCAGCCGGCCGATACCGTAAGGCCCGTAGGAAAGCGCATCAATCTCTAGCGTGACTTCGTTTTTCGCGTTAATCTGTGTCATAGGTGCGAGTCGCCCTTCAGTCGCACTATATAGCGACGACGAAAGCCATGGAAGCTCAAGAAGATCCGCGCCTGCAAAAAGGCATCGATGAATTCAATCAGCAATTGTTTTTCGAGTGTCACGAGACGCTTGAGGAAATTTGGTTGGAAGAGCACGGCGACGACCGCAGATTTTACCAGGGCGTCATTCAAATCGCGGCCGGTTATTTTAAGTGGCAGCAGGGAGTTCCAGCGGGAGCGGTGAAGCTGTGGCGGATGGGATTGGAAAAGATCGAACCTTACGGTCCGGTTTATCTTGGCGTTGACCTGGCATCCTTGGCGGAGATCGTGAAAGAGCATCTCCGAGACCTGGAATGCGCGCAACAGAGAGGCAGCGAATGGCCCGCGCTTAATTTTCCCACCCTTTATCGCGTTTCCTAAGACCATATCGAATGATCCGCTGCATCGACGTCCGTAAAGTCTACCGGCAGGGCGATAATGAAATTACCGCGCTGGCGGGTGTTTCTTTGGAGATACCCCGAGGGGCCTTTGCCGTGATTATGGGGCCAAGCGGCTCCGGAAAGAGCACCTTGTTGCAGCTAATGGGCGGGTTGGATCGCCCGAGCAGCGGCGATGTCCTAGTCGATGGGCGCTTGATCGGGCAAATGGCGGACGACGAGGTTACCCTGTTTCGACGCACCCGCGTCGGTTTCGTGTTTCAATTTTTCAATCTGCTCCCGACGCTCACCGCGCTGGAGAATGTTACGCTTCCCTTCGTCCTCGACGGCAGGTCGAAAGCCGAAGCGGACCGCAGGGCCGCTGTACTTTTAGCCAAGGTCGGATTGGAAAAGCGCCGAGATCATTTGCCTGAGGAGATGTCCGGCGGCGAGATTCAGCGCGTCGCTATTGCGCGCGCTCTGGCGTTCAATCCGCCGCTGGTTTTGGCCGACGAGCCGACGGGAAATTTAGACTCGAAAACGGGCCAGGCCATCTTGTCGTTGTTGCGCCAGATCAACCGGGAAGACCAGTGCACCGTTGTGATGGTCACGCACAACCAGGAGGCCGCGAGTTACGGCGATCGCACGATCCTGGTGCGCGACGGGCGCATCGAGAAAGACAGTATCTGATGCTGCGCTTGCTGCGCACCATTTCCTGGCGTCATGTGCGACGCCATCGCCTGCGAACCTTCCTGACGTTCTTCGGCATCGTTCTCGGCGTCGCGGTCGTGGTGGCGATCGCCGTCGTCAACCGCTCGCTTACCAGTTCGTTTCAATCGACGATCGACCAAATAGCAGGCAAAGCAGTGTTGCAAGTAGCGAACG
>JBGPIK010000105.1:0-17176 GCA_041484845.1 Binatia bacterium
CGCCGGGCTATACCGTCGGTTTTCTGGAGCAGGAACCGTTGATCGACGATTCGCGCACTGTGCGCGAAGTTGTCGAAGAGGCCGTGCAAGAGACTGTCAATCTGCTGAAAGAGTTTGAAGAGATCAACGCCAAGTTTGCCGAAGAGATGTCGGACGACGACATGAACAAGCTGCTGGAGCGCCAGGGCGAGGTGCAGGAAAAGCTGGACCATCTGGATGCCTGGGATCTTGATGCGCGGCTGGAGATGGCCATGGATGCGCTGCGCTGTCCACCGCCGGAGACTCCGGTGACAATCCTATCCGGCGGCGAACGTCGCCGGGTCGCATTATGCCGGTTGCTCTTGCAAAAGCCCGATATTCTTCTGCTTGACGAGCCGACCAATCACCTGGATGCCGAGTCGGTCGGCTGGCTCGAACATCACCTGCAGAGTTACGCGGGAACGATTATCGCGGTGACCCATGACCGATATTTTCTCGACAATGTCGCCGGTTGGATTCTCGAACTGGACCGCGGCCAGGGCATCCCGTTCAAAGGTAACTATTCGTCTTGGCTGGAGCAAAAGCAGGAGCGTCTGCGTCAACAAGAAAAATCTGAAAGCGAACGGCAAAAAACGTTGCAGCGAGAACTGGAATGGATTCGCATGACACCGTCCGCGCGTCGCGCCAAGGGCAAGGCGCGCGTCACTGCCTACGAAGCATTGCTTGACCAGGATTCGCAAAAGCGGCGTGAGGAATTGGAGATCCCCATTCCACCGGGGCCGCGCCTGGGCAACGTCGTCATCGAAGCCCAAGAAGTGAGTAAAGCCTACGGCGATCGTCTGCTGGTCGAGGACATGACGTTCAAGCTGCCCCCCGGCGGCATCGTCGGTATAATCGGTCCCAACGGTGCCGGTAAGACGACATTGTTTCGCATGATCACGGGCCAGGAGCAGTCCGATAGCGGAACGATTCGCATCGGTGAAACGGTCGTATTGGCCTACGTCGATCAGAGCCGTACGCTCGATCCAAAGAAATCGATTTGGGAAGAGATCAGCGGCGGCGCCGATGTATTGAAAATCGGCATGCGCGAGGTGAACTCGCGGGCGTACGTGGCGCGATTCAATTTTTCCGGCACCGATCAACAAAAGAAGGTCGGCTTATTGTCGGGTGGCGAACGCAACCGAGTCCATTTGGCCAAAATGTTGAAAGAGGGCGCCAACGTATTGCTGCTTGATGAACCCACGAACGATCTGGACGTGAATACGTTGCGCGCGCTTGAAGAAGCGTTAGAAAACTTCGCGGGCTGCGCGGTGGTGATCTCTCACGATCGCTGGTTCCTCGATCGGATCGCGACGCATATCCTCGCGTTCGAAGGCGACAGCAAGGTGGTTTGGTTCGACGGCAACTACTCGGAATACGAGGCCGATCGCAAGCTCCGGCTAGGCACGGCCGCGGAAAGGCCGCATCGGATCAAGTATCGACAGTTGACGCGAGGGTGAATCGTGCTAATTATTTATAGCCGGCTTTGCAATACTCCTGTTTCCACAGATCGCCGGGCGATGTCTGCAAGCTTGATATAAAACTCACGACTAACCTTTGCTCTGCTTGAGCCAGTAATGATTCGGCGCGGCTGGCTAAGTTTTTACTTTGCCTCGGCTGGTTTGTATCGTGCCTTGGGCACGATCTCCGCGACAGTGCCCCCCGGAGCACGAAACTTGATGGGAATGACGCCGGGGTCGCTGATGATTTGACAGCCGAATTTTGCGAGCTCAGCCGCCGATTCCTTCAGATCGTCCACTTCGATGCCGAAGTGATGGATACAGGGTCCAAGCCCTGAGGCGCGGGCCTCTGCGGAGTCTTCGCTGTCGTACTTGATCAGAGCGAGATCGATGGTGCCGTCGGTCAAATGACGCGACGTGTGATCTCTAACCTGACCCGTTTCAACCTCGACGAAGCCAAAACCCTTCTCATAGAACTCCGTCGCCTTTTCTAGATCATCGACCTTGACCGCGATATGAACGATGCGCGCCATAGTTCCTCCTCCGTGATCTGATTGCCGAACCTCTAACACAGTCGGTAGACGTGATTCAAGATCAACCCGACTCTAGCGATAACAATCTGTGACGACGTTAGAGACGGGGGGTTAATTTTCTTTCTCTTTAGTTCTCCGGTGGGGTAAGATCAGGAAAAGGTTCAACTGGATATTTCTTGAAAACCAACTTTCTCCTGATACTCGCTTGCATCGGGGCTAGCATTTGGGCCTGGCAACAAACTCCGACGTTTGCCCAACAGAATCTCGTCTTTAGTTACAACAATCTGATGCACGGCAGGGTCTGGACTTTGGTGACGGCCCTGTTTGTTCATGCAAGCGCCGTGCACTTGTTCGGGAACATGCTTTTCTTATTTGTCTTCGGAAGCACCCTGGAGAAAACGGTCGGCCCGCGCCATCACTTGACGATCTTCTTTACGGGTGGACTCATCGGTTTCATCCTCAGCCTGCCCTTCATGCCGCGAGGGGCGGGATTGTTGGGCGCCTCGGCGGCCATCTTTACCTTGGCTGCTTGCGTGATGCTCGTGCGACCGCTCAAGTTTTCCTGGCTGTTTTTCGCGCCCCAGGGTTTGGTGGCGCTGATCTATTTCGTTTACAACATCGTTGTCGTCTCCCACCCAAGCTTGATTCATGGCTATGATCCCCACGTGGCATACGTCGCGCACATCATCGGCTTCCTGACGGGACTCCCTTTCGGCATTGCCCTGAGCGACCACTGGAAAAGAAATCTTTTGCTTACGCTGCTGATTTTCGCTGTCTACCTGGCGATATTAAATGGCGCCGCAGACTTTCTTTTCCGCAAGTAAAGCAATTCCCTTCTGGTACTGCTCACAAACTTAACTACGTGACGGCCCCCTCTCTTCTCTCCCCCGCCGTCGCGGGGCAGACGTAAGAGGGGGTCTTGCGCTGTTGAGGTTGGGTTGTGGCGCACTGGCGCTCGGGAATGACGATTGAGCCTTCTTTTCAGATGGTACAAACAGCGTGAGGCAGTACGCGATCTCTCTTGACGCGCACGCCCGCGCGGTTGTAAGACTCAGTCGAATCAGCGATCCGGCTGGATAGCCAGACACGGACCGCCAGCAGCTTGCACAACGTGCACGGAATGCGCATGACAACGAGCGGCTCCAGAGCGGAGTCCGGAGAAGGCAAACGGTGAAAACGCATTGGAACAACGGGTGTCTTGGCTTCGCGGCGCTGTTCATCGTCTGTGTGCTGGGTTCGATTAGCGGCGTTACGGCGGCGGAAAAGATGACCGGCATCAACTCGAGCATGGTCATGTCTCAATCCGTGCCGTATGTGGCCCAGGAAGCCGGGCTATTCCGCAAATACAATCTTGATTTCCAGCTCGTCTACATTTCCTCCTCCGGGATGGTCACCGCGGCGATGCTCGCCGGCGATGCCGAAGTCGCTTTGAGCGGCGCCGTCGGCTTTGTGCGCGCGTTCACGCAAGGGTCCACCGATTTTGTCTTCATCGGCAGCGTCAAAAACATTCTGACTCACAGCATCATCGCGGGAGCTGACCTTAAGCGGCCGGAAGATCTAAAAGGGAAAAAAATCGGCGTTACGCGTATCGGCAGCAACAGCCATTACTTTACCGTCCAGGCGGTTAGGCGTCTGGGGTTAGATCCCCTACGAGACGTTATTTTCATCCAGACCGGCGGCGCGACGGAGAATCTGGCGGCGTTGCTCAACGGGTCCATCGACGCCGCCACCATGACGGCCCCCGCCGACGCCCAAGCCGTCGCGCGTGGCTTCCGTTTTTTACTCTACGGCCGCGACTTGCGCCTGCCTTATGCCGCGGCGTCTTTTGCTACCCGCCGCTCGCTGATGGCAAAGCGTCCTCAAGCCGTGGGCCAGTTCATGCGCGCCATGGCGGAGGCCGCGAAGATTCTCCATACCGACAAAGAATTCACCTACAAGGTTCTTGGCAAGCAGTGGCGCGTAACGGACCGAAAAGTTTTGGATGCGGCTTACGATGCTGAGATCAAAGCGCTGGAGCCGCGGCTTGAGCTCAGAGCAGACGCCTTCAAGGCGATTCTCGACGAGGTGGCGGAAATCGATCCGCGGGCAAAAAAAGTGAAACCTGAAGAATTCATCGACCGGCGCTATTTGGACGAGATGGAAAAGAGTGGGTTTTTCGACAAACTCTGGGCCAAAGGCTAGCTCGACGTTATGCATCCGACATCGAAGAAAAAATCCGCGGCTCGGGTATGGTTTTTCAATTGTGTCTTCTCTCTCACGTGGCTATGGATCGCGTTTGTCGCGCCACGCGCGCCGGCCGCTACGCCGTTGACTCGCGTGCTCATGACAACCGGCGCTTTCAGTGAGAGAGAGGGCGTGGCGTTCGTGGCGCAGGACCAAGGCTTTTTCCGCAAGTACGGCCTGGATGTGAGCTTCGTCCACGTGCGCAGCGGACCGGTGGGCATGGCCGCGCTCTCCGCCGGTGAGTCGCAATTCCACGTTGGCTCCGTCACCGGCGCAACGCTCGGCGCCATCGCGGAAGGGTCCGATGCGGTGTTCGTCGCAGGGTTGATCAACAAACTAACCGGCACCTTCATGGTCGGTAGCAAAATCAGAACCCCTGTCGATCTAAAAGGAAAAGCCCTTGGCGTCAGCAGCATGAGCGGCGGCAGTTGGATATTTACCATGCTGGCGCTGGATCATTGGGGACTGGACCCCAAGCGGGACGGGATCACGGTCAGGGTCGTCGGCGACGACTCGGTGCGCGCCCAGGCCATTGCCGCGGAGATCATCGACGGCGCGCAGCTTGGCTATACGTTTTCCGCGGTGCTCAAAAGCAAAGGCTATCGCGCCCTCGCCGATCTCGCGCAGTTGCCGATCCCCTACCAGGGTACGGGAGTCCTGGTCCGGCGGAGTTTCATCGCCGCTTCCCCCGATACCGTGGAAGGAGTTCTGAAAGGCCTGCTAGACGCGATCGCTTTTATTCAAGAGCCGGCGAGCAAACCATAACTCCGCTCTAAGGGCCTCTCACCATAGGTAAGATGATTCGCCCAACGGGCGAGGGCTCTTCCCTCGTGGAAACCGCCTTAGAGCGGAGTTATGGAGCAAAGCAGCGGTGATGAAGAGTCTTGCTCGCGGGCTGCGCTTACCGAACATCGAAGAGGCCGCCGAAGGCTATCAAAGCATGATCGGCCTCTACGAGCGCCGCATCTATCCCAACGTCGCTGGTTTGCGCAACGTGATCCGCCTCCTTGGCGCCGGCAATGAAAAGATCCGCCGCATCAAAGCGGAAGATATAGTGGATGACAGATTCGTCAGGAAGCTGGAAAAAGAAGGCCGCTATTAATCGCCACGAGCCCGACGACGCAAACGCAGTTCACTTGCGTCGCGCGCCGTTTATAGCGCTCGGGACTCGGGGGTGAACGCCTTCCGATACCCGCTGTGTTTGAAAAACCATGCCGCCCGATAGTACTTAGATTGCTGCGGCGGGGCGGTAGTGGCAATATTTCTGGTTGCATCGGGGCGGAAGGAGAGCACACACATGACCGCGATGATCATTTCCTCACACGCCGGATACGATGCTAAGAGCGGCTTTGTAAACGGCTATCTGGCTCGACCGGCCGTGAGCGAGAGACGGCCTGGCGTCGTACTTCTCTCTGCGATGTGGGGACTCAACTGGACCCAGAAGGAACTCACACGGACGTTTGCTCGGGCAGGATTTGTGGCATTATCGCCGGACTTATTGCATGGGCAACTGCCGAAGGAGCGAGCATCGGCCCTACTCGCCAAGACGTCCGTTGATATCGATGAGGCCGTAGACAGTGCAGCCGCCGCGACCCGTTACCTGCGAAAACTTCCTTGGGTGGGAAAGCAAGGCCGCATCGGCGTGGTGGGTTTTTGCCTTGGCGGCGGCCTTGCCTTGCTCGCGGCGGCGCGCACTCGATCGTTTCAGGCGGCGGTTATTTATCACCACAGCCTGTTTCCGGACCCCCAGGAATTGCGCCGCATCACGTGCGGCATTCTTGGCCATTTCGGAACGGTCGACGACACCACGCCCCGCGAGGAGGTGGAGGATTTCAAAAAAACGCTGGAGCATTATGGGAAGAAACACGAAATCGTTTTTTACCCAGGGATGGGCCACGGCTTCGTCGATTCACCGCTGCTAAAAGATTCTCAGGAAAGGCGTAAGGCCGCCGCCGAGTCTCTCAACCGAACCTACAAATTTCTCCGCAGGGAGCTGTCCACAAAAACATTCCCGCAAAAAGTAGTGTCGCGCCAAGCGAAAAAGAGAACGGAACGCGCGGCTGTGAAGAAAGTTGGAGTTTAAGGTGTTTGAGGTCAGTATGAGCATGGCCCACTTTGAGGGACATCTTGGAAAGGGGCCAATTTTTTCCCCCGGTACCGGTACTTGCGCGGAAACGGTATCAACCGACCCTGCCGCGGATCCCCTCGGAAAAACGGTTGTTCTAAAATAACCGGAGGTGGAATATGAATTCACGATGCAACCTGTATGTTTTACGATTGAACGTCCTGGCCATTGTTTTTCCACTGGCCGCGATGTTTTTTCCTGAGCCAAACTCTTTGAGCGCGGCTCAGCCCACCGTCCGGATCGGATACCCGCAGCCAAGCGGCGCTCAACTTCCGGTCTTCGTCATTCCGGTAGCGGGCACCGATAGACGCTACGGCATCGACGTTCAGGTCATCTACATATCTGGCGGGGCCCGGCTGACACAGACGATTGTCTCCGGCGACATCGACATGGCCATGACGGGCGGAGCGGTTGTGAACGGCATCCTCAGCGGCGCGGAGCTTGTCTATATCGCCATGGGTGTGCCAACCTACGGTTTTTCCGTTTACACCAGACCGGAGATCAAGGAAGTCTCGGACCTGCGGGGCAAAACGATCGGCGTCATGACCAAGGGGGCCTCTTCGGATCATGCGGCCACCGCTCTTATCAGACAACAGCGAATGCGTCCCGGGGACGACGTAAAGTTCCTTTACCTGGGAGGAGTGCGGGAAGTACTGGCCGCGTTGGACAAAGGAATCATCCCGGCAGGCGTGATTTCCTCTCCCACCACATTGATAGCGCGCCGGCTAGGCTACAAAGAGCTGGTCAATATTGCCAACCTCAAGCTCCCCTATATTCACAACGCCATCGTGACTCGCCGCGCGCTTGTCCGGCAGAATCCCGAGCTCATCAAATCCTTTCTGAAAGCTTACGTGGCAGCGATCAAGGTGACCCACGACGAGCCGGAAGTGGCAAAGAGAGCTATCGCCCGTTTTTTGGCAACCAACGATGCGGCGGTTATCGACGAGGCGTATGAGTCCTACCGGCCGCTTTTTCCGAGGATCCCCTACATGACCGAAGATGCGATTCGCTCGGTATTGTCGGTGACCGATCACCCAAAAGCCGCAAAGGCCGATCCCAAGGATTTTTTTGACAATCGTTTTTTAAAAGAGTTAGAGGACACGGGATTTATTCAGGAGCTTTACGGCAAGAAATAGCGGCCGGATGTTTGCGTCCGTCGTGCCCGTAGGCCGCCGCCGAGTCTCTCAACCGAACTTACAAATTTTTCCGCCGGGAGCTGTCCACAAAAACATTCCCGTAAAAAGTAGTGTCGCGCCAACCTAAAAAGAGAACGGCTACGACAGCCGTGCAGTCAGGTGCCGCTTAACGAATTCGGGGTCAGTTTGACTGTTCGTCTCGGCGGGGAATAAGGAATTTGGAACTCATCTTTCAGGCCATGACCCAGTGGCGTCCTGTTTAAGCCCATGCTCTAAAACACGCGTAATTTTGCGCCGCGGTCGGATTTTCTATCTCAGGCTCCAGGACTATCAGACATTCTGCCTCGCTGAATCCAACCTGTTGCAACAATCCGATGTGACGGCCGATCATGAATCGACCCGGCTCATATTCGTGTTTCGTATGATCCGGCTTGATAAAATCGCCATTCAAAAATATCCCGCCGGAGCGAAGAATAGATCTACAGGCTGAATACACTTTCGCTGTCATCACCTCACCTCCAAGATCGTGTAAGGCCCATGTTGACACGACACCGTCGATAGGCAGGGGAAGGCTCGCCCACCATTCGTCCAATACGAGATCTGCCCGGATGAGCTCCGTTCTTGCCGAATAATTTGCGAGCCGTGCTCGCGCCAGCTCAAGCATCGGAGCCGAAAAATCAATACCGTAATAATGTACGCTTGGCATCTCACCGAGGAGGTATTCCGCAAAATAGCCCGGCCCGATGCCTAACTCAACGATTCGCGAGGCCGGCGCGATCGATGCCATGAGCGCTCTATAAAGAGTCTCGAATAATTGACGCCGTGCCGGCGTTGGCACGAAGCGCTTCGCCCAATCACAGGAATACGCTTCATCGTGAAATTCGTGGCTCGCGCCAATTATTTCTGACGCCGGCTTCTTAGGGTTCATAAGACAAAGCGCGTCTTATTGCGGCGGCTCAAGCAAGTCGTCGTAGACGTGTTCTCCTAGCGGAAGCAAAAACCATATGGATTAACACAATTGATGATAGTCGCGCGTGAGATTCACGGCGATCGACGATCGACGGAACACGCCTAGTTATTGTAGAGCGACTTTATGAAACCGCTGGCATCAATTTCTCTAACGATGCGGTCGTCGACAAAAGATTTAGGATCGGCCCCTTTGGCCTTGGGATTCTCCCGCGCCAAAAAGTCTAAAACCGTTTCCACGCCCTTTAATGATGGATAGGGAACACTGTCGTAATGCTTGGCGGCAAGGAGATCATAAGATTTCTCAAGCTGCCTTTCTCCTCCGGCGTCGGTTCGCAGCTTCCTTCTCAAGACTTCCAGGCTCTCCTTTTTATTTTTTTTGAAATAGGCGATGCCTTCAATAAAGGCCTTGATGAATCGGGTGGCTGGGTCCCGATGAGCGCGCAGATAGCCCCGCGTGGTTTCCAGCATCGTGTTGAGATAATAGATATCCATTTCATCAAGATCAGCCAGTACCCGATAGCCGCGATCTTCAGCCACAAAGACCGAAGGAATCGTGAGCACCGCCGCGTCGATGCCGCCCTTATCCAGACTGGTGACCATCGCCGGCGAAGTCCCGACCTGAATCATTTGAATTTGGCCGGGGCTCATTCCCCACTTCTTGAGCATCATGAGTAAGACCAGATGAGCGGCGGAGCCGAAACGGGTAATGCCGATATTTTTATTGATGAGGTCTTCCGGCCTTCTCAGCTCAGGCCGCGCCATTACTCTCTGCACGCCCTTGTTGAGAACCGACGCGGCTATCACGACATCCGCTCCCCTGAGATTGGCATTGATCGCGGCATCGCCAGCCCCGAGCAAGAACTGGACGTCTCCTGCAATCAATGAGCTCACGCCCCTGGCTGCGCCACCGCCGATAACAATTACTTCAGAGTCGATACCGTGCTTTTTGAATATTCCCTTGTCTTCGGTGACCCATGCGACCCCGAAGATGGCGCTCACTGCGCTGAGACCGACACTGACTTTATCCAGCGCGAGTAAAGAGGACGGGTAAAGCATAAAAACCACTAAGGTAACGCATAGACATTTAGAGATTTTCATTTGCGGCGTGGGCGCTCCTTTGTGCAGCCGATGTAACCAGTCGATGATATAGGGCAGCTGTCAGAATCAAGTCAAGGGTGACCGCGGCCGCTGCAAGAGTGAAGCGCGCGGAATCATCGGACACACCCATGGATAGCTGTCGGTGGCGACAACCTTTCATCCCTCAGTCCGCATAAGATTGCCGATGCGAGAGACATCCGCGATCTTCTCTAATCGCTGAACCGCCTCGAACAAACGCTCCAGCTGCCGCTCGGATAAGATCGCGCGCGTTAGCTTTCGCGCCTTGTCTTCGACTTCTAAATGGCTCAGCGGGTTTTGCGGTGTCCCCTTGAAACGGACGACTAGAATCGAGTGCCGCTGCTTGCTTTTGAGGTCCACGGTCACCCGCGCCGCGCGGTCCCAATCTTTTTCTTCGATCTCGGGGTCGGCGTTGAGACGAATCTTGCGCATCATGGCGAGAATGTTCTTATCCTTGAGTTTCTTCTCATCAAAAGAATCAGGATCCGTCGGATCAAAATAAAGGCTCAACGCGACACAAAAAGGTATGCTGTACTGCGCCATCATCAAATCTTGGGGGTGATAGATGGCATGATGGGTCACCAACTTTTCGATGCCGCCGACAACAATTTCCCGAATATCCTGGGGTTCAAAGCGAATTTGCTCGCGCAGCTTCTGCAGCGCTTCAATGGGCGCGTGCGCATTGATGTGGCAAGCGCAACGCTTGATGCAGATGTTGAGGGTCTCGAATTTTTCGCCTAGGCGATGCGTAAGATAAGAAAGCTTAGGGGAATCCGAGAACGTCCGGCAGAAACCAAACTTTCCCTCGAGCACGCTCTCGGGGCCGGCAAAGCCTCTGCTCGCCAGCAGGGCCGCTGTGACGCCTCCTTCGGCCGCTTTGCCGAGGTGGAGCCGTTTGATCATGGCTCCCTCCCGGCAGCGGGAGAATTCGATCAATCCGCCGGAATACGAGCCCGCGATTCCCAGCGCGTTGACCATCTGTTGTTCGTTGAGCCCCAGCAGCCTTCCCGCCGCGACTGCGCCGCCGAACGTACCGGTCAATGCCGGAGCGTGAAAACCTCTTCTCTCAAGAGAGTTCCCCGCGGCCACACCGATGCGAGAGACGACCTCGCATGCCGCCACAAACGCGACAAGCAACGCTTTGCCATCAGCCTTCTTTTCTTCCGCCATCGCGAAGGCGGGAACAAAAGCCGTGGCGCCGGGATGGACCCCTGAACCGGGTTGCCGCACATTGTCGAGCTCGAAGGCATGAGCCATGACGCCGTTCGCGAGCGTTGCTTGGGCGGGTTGGGATTTCCAGTTCTCACCCAGAACCGTAGAGCGGCCGCGAATACCCAAGTCCCGCACCATTCCGCTAACGGTCCGGCTCCACGGCTTGGTCGATCCGTACAACGAGACGGCAAGGGTATCCACAATACAGGCCTTGGCCCGATCGATGACCTCGGCAGGAATTGCGCGATATTTTAGATCAACGGCGAAGCGCGCCAATCGTTGCGTTGCGTTCATAGGCAATCCTTAGCGTACGACTTTAGCACCGGCCTCTTTGGCACTTCGCGTCTCAGGACCGTCAGATCGTAAAAAACGTACCTGGCGCGCGCCCGTTCAGATGGCAGTCTTTGAACTGGTTTTGCTCGTGGTCTTCTCACTATAGAGCGCCTCTGAAGAAGCAAGTCAAGATTCGGCTCCGGGCTTATCCATTGGCGAAATTTGCATGAGGCGAGCGCTCAAATGCTAAACTCGGATTGACATGAGAAGAGAGTATGGATAATCTTCGCTCCGATTCAGAGCGATGAGATTAGCGGTTGGTCCTCTGTCGACCTATAGAGTCTCAACCACGGACCACGACAAAGACCGTCATCCATAATTTTGGATTTCCAGAGGCATCACATCAACAATAACATCCTATCACCAGTTCAACCGCTCACTATCGGTTGGAGTTATCGCGTCGCTGTTTTGATCCGAAGCGCGTTTTTTGCATCTTTTTTACTGCTCATACTGCCGTCATGGGTCGTGGCGTCATCGGCGCAACCCGGTGAATTCCGCTGGGCGGGCGATCCTGAGGGTGGAGCGCCGTTTGTTGAAGCGGACCCTGCCCACCCGGACAAGCTCGTCGGCTTCGATGTCGAAATCGCCGAACTCATCGCGCGCGGCCTCGGGCGCAAAGCCAACTTTATCAACATAACCTTCACCTCCATCGATCAATCGATCGAGCGCGGTGATGCCGAGATCGGTCTGAGCGGAATCGAAGACACGCCAGCACGGCGCGCTACCATGGCGCCGACGGTGCCCTACTTTCAGTTTGGCGAAGTGCTCAGCGTGCGCGACGCCGACGCGGCGCGCTTCCGCACGCTCGCCGACCTCCGCGGCCGGCGCGTCGGCACCCTGGGCGGCACGATCGCCTACGAAATTCTTCTTCGGGCCGAGCGCGAGTTCGGGCTTCACCCCGTTTCCTATGACGATGACGTGCATCCATACAGCGACTTGGTGATGGGCCGTTTGGATGCCGTACTGCTCGACAACGTCCTCGCCGAGCGCCGCCAGCGCGCGATTCGGGGGTTTACGATCCAGCCGCAGAACGTCGCCACCGGTCATTACGTCGGGGTGCTGTCGGCTAGCAATGCGGCGCTCCGGGACCACGTCAATGACATTCTTCGCCACGCGATGCGCGACGGCAGCCTTGAGAATATTTTTCGCAAATGGCGCGTGTGGAACGACGACCAGCGGGCGCTTTACGCGCGCGTTCTCGCCGGCGAGGCTGTGCCTGCGGTGATCGGCCTCGAGACCTCGGAAGGCGCAGCGCCGCTTGCCGCGTGGGAAGCCACGCGACGTTACCTGCCATCGCTTGTCAACGCGTCGGCGGTGACGATTGTGCTCTCCTGTCTGTCCATGGCCCTCGCGATCGCGCTCGGAGTGTCGATCGCGAGCGGAAGAGTGTATGGGAGCCGGCTGACGCAAGCGCTCCTCACCGGGTATGTCGAGCTGATGCGCGGGACGCCGATACTGTTGCAACTTTTCGTGCTTTATTACGGGATCGCGGCGGCTGTGCGCTTGCCGGCCTTTGCCGCCGCCCTGCTGGGATTGGCGCTCAACTATGCGGCGTACGAAAGCGAGATTTACCGCAGCGCCCTCGAAGCGGTGCCCGCTGGCCAGCTTGAAGCGGCGCGCATCCTGGGCCTGAGCGAGCGCCAGGTGCTGACATTGGTGCGCGGCCCACAGGCGTTTCGTCTTGCGCTCGCGCCGATGACCAATGACTTTGTGGCGCTACTCAAAGATTCATCGCTCGTCTCGGTCCTCACCGTGCTCGAATTGACGAAACAGACGCAGATTTTTGCCACGAATATCGGCAGCTGGGTCGTTCCCGGTTTGCTTTGCGCGGCGCTCTATCTCGCCATGTCGCTGCCACTCGCGGCACTGGCCCGCCGCCTCGAACAAAGATGGAAAAGACCGACGGCATAAACGACATCATACTCCGCGTGCAAGGTGTGCGCCTGCGCCGGGGCGAGCGCGAAATCTTGCGCGGGGTCTCATTCGAAGTGGCGCGCGGCGAACTCATCGCCCTGATGGGGCCTTCAGGCTCCGGCAAGACTACCCTTCTGCGCGTCATCGCCGGCCTGGAATCTTTTCAATCCGGCAGCGTTGCGGTCGAGGACTTGGCGCTGAACGGCGGGAACGGAATTATGCCGGCGATACTCCGCGCGCTGCGGCGCAAGGTCGGTATGGTGTTCCAGTTCCATCATCTCTTCGAACATATGCCGGCGATCAAAAACGTATATCTTGCGCCGGTGCACGCGCACGGCGTCCCGTTGCGCGAAGCGGAGCGCCGCGCACGTGAGTTGCTCGCCGCGCTCGGTGTGGAGCATCGCGCGGCCGCGCTTCCGCGCGAATTGTCGGGCGGTGAAGCGCAGCGCGTGGCGATCGCGCGCGCCCTCGCCGTCGATCCGCCGCTATTGCTGATGGACGAGCCGACGGCCTCACTCGATTCTGCCCGGCGGACGGAGCTTCGTGATCTGCTTCAGGGATTGACCCGCGAGGGCCGCACGCTCGTCGTGGCGACGCACGACGAGGAGTTTGCGCGCGCCTGTGCCACGCGTGTGTTTCGGGTAAGTGAGGGCCTCGTCGTTGAGGAAGATCATAGCACATCATCCCTGCATGCCAGAACAATTGTCGCCTCCACCTCTTTTCCTCCCCCGCGTTCACGCGGGGGAGGATGAAGGAGGGGGACCTCTGCGAAAACTCTCCAAGGGGGTAGCAGTAGCGCACTATCAACTCAGCAGTTTTACAGTATGCAGCATTTGATGTAGGGGTATTTCCGTGTAGGAGAAGACTCTTCATCACGGTTTCCGTGGAGCTTAAATCATTAAACAGGGCCTTTTTCTTCTGAAAGGAAAAAATCCTATGGCTCAAGCAAACGCTCCCTTCAATGTCGTTGAAGCAACGATTGACGATATTCATGGCGCCTACAAATCCGGCCGGCTTAGCTGTCGGGAATTGGTGCAGATCTATCTTGATCGTATCGAGGCTTTCGACAAAAAAGGTCCCGGCATCAACGCTATCATCACACTCAATGCCGATGCCCTCAAAGAAGCGGACCGCCTTGATGCCGCGCACAAAGCTTCAGGCCCAGTCGGCCCGCTGCACGGCATTCCGATAATCGTGAAAGACCAGGCCGATGTCAAAGGTATGCCGACAACACTCGGCTCCGTGCTGTTTAAGGACTATTATCCGGACCGCGACTCCTTCGTCGCGGAACGATTGAAGAAAGCCGGCGCGATTATCTTGGGAAAAGCAACGCTCGGAGAATTGGGCGGCGGTGATACGCACGGCTCGCTTTTCGGCTCCACGCGCAATCCATACGATCCGGAGCGCACCGTGGGCGGCTCGTCGGGAGGTTCCGCAGCCGCAGTCTCGGCAAATTATTCGCCGGTGGGCATTGGCCAAGAAGGCCTCGCGTCGATCCGCAGACCATCGACCTGGAACGGCATTGCCGGCATGCGCCCCAGCGCCGGACTCGTCAGCCGCGGCGGGGTCTACGGCTGCTGGCCGGAAATCTTTGGTTCTCTCGGCCCAATGGCGCGCACGATCAAAGACCTGGCGATCGTGTTGGACGTGATGGTCGGCTACGATCCGGAAGATCCGCTCACCGCGCGGGGCGTCGGCCATATTCCCGACAGCTTCACCAAGTTCCTCAACAAAGAAGGCTTGAAAGGCGCGCGTCTAGGAATCCTGCGCGAGCCGATCGGACTACATTCAGAGCCGGATTCCGAAGACTTTCACCGCGTCAGCGAAGTTTTTGATAAGGCGGTTGCTGAGTTGAAAGCCGCCGGCGCTGAAATCGTCGATCCGATCATCATTCCAAAAATCAAAGAACTGCTCGCCAAGCGATCGGGCGCGCCCGGCGACAGCGACCAATCGTTTCAAAACTTTTTCGGCCGGAGCGCTAAGTCGCCGTTCAAGTCTCGTGAGGAGGTCATGGCGTCACCCGATTTCGCCAAAGTCGTCAAGCGCTCGCGCGATCGCTTCCAGCGAAGTCCGGATGCAAGCAAACACTATGAGAGTCTGCGGGCACAGGACGAGTTGATGACGCATTTTCTTAAAGTGATGGCCGATCACAAGCTCGACGCCATCGTGCACAAGGCGGTCGAGCACCAACCGACATTGATCCGCGACGGCGTCAACCCGCCGTTTGTCGACCAGAAAGGCGCGCCTCATCTCAATACATTCTTGGTTTTCGTTCCGACCATCGTCGTGCCTGCGGGATTTACGCGCGACAACCTTCCGGCCGGCGTTTGCTTCATCGGACGGCCGTATGACGACGGGAATCTCATCAAGTTCGCTTTTGCCTACGAACAAGCAACGCATCATCGTCGGCCGCCCGCAAGCACCACGGCCTTGTGAAGCCGGTTAATGAATGGCGGAGCGAGCGCGTTAACCCTAATCCGGCAAAACTGCGGACCGAGAGCAGTGAGCGAAGGCGGTGAGACCGGAAGCCGTGGGCACCTGAGCGTACAGGTTGCTCGCAGGCCCTGACCGCACGGAACATTACCCTAAGGGGATTGGGGGCGGCCCTCGAGGCAGTGGCCTATTGCCCACGGCTGTAGGGCTCACCGCCTTCGCGGGTTCAAAATACTGTCGGATCAGGGTTAAGTCTCAATGGGCTCGCGCCGCAGATCTGATTTCTGTAGATTTTCGTTTCGGCCGGTAGGCCGATACATAAGTTCTCAAAACAGGAGGCGCCATGATACACACGCGTATTTGCGATCTGCTTGGCATTGTCCATCCGATCGTCTTAGGGGGCATGGGAACCGCGACGACCGCACCGTTGGTCGCCGCGGTATCCAACGCCGGCGGCTTTGGGACGCTCGGCACCTCGGCATTCAATGCGGCGTCGCTTGATGCCGAGATCGCGTCGATCCGCGAGCGAACCGAAAAGCCTTTCGGCATCAATCATCTGCTTTTTCAAATTCAGGAGGACATGTTCGCGGTGACGCTCGGCGCTAAACCGGCCGTCGCCGCGTTTGCCTGGGCGCGCAAGGACCAGGATCTGCGCGAATACTTTCAGCGCGCTCGCGATGCCGGCTCGAAAGTCATGTACATGGCGGGGGAAGTTCCCGAAGCCACGCGCGCCGCGGAGGCTGGGGCCGATATGATCGTGGCGCAGGGAACGGAAGCCGGCGGCCACGTGGGTTGGATGGCCGCGCTGCCGCTGGTGCCGATGATAGTCAAAGCCGTAGCGCCGTTGCCGGTTCTCGCCGCGGGCGGTATCGCCGATGGCCGCGGCCTTGCGGCAGCGCTGGCTCTGGGAGCCGAAGGCGTGCTGCTCGGCACCCGCTTCATGGCCACGCCGGAAGCGCCGATTCATCCGAACTTCAAGCAAGCGATTGTTAAAAGCGACGGCCACGATACCGCGCTGACGGAGATCCCCGATATCGCGAGCCAACGCGTTTGGCCCGGAGCGATGTCGCGCGCTCAGCGCAACAAATTTATCGAGCGCTGGTCGGGACGCGAATGGGCCTTGCGCCAAAACGCCCGCGCGGTCGGCAAACAGGTGGTAGCAGCGCGCGCCGCGGGCGATGTCGACAATGCCCCGCTTTCATTTGGTCAAGATGCCGGCTTGATTGATTCCATCAAGAGCGTCAGAGAAGTAGTTCAAGAGATAATGAGAGAGGCGGAGGATATCATGCAAAATCGCCTGCCGAGTCTTTTGCGGTGAACGGGCTGACAATTCAAGGCGGATTCCGCAGTCGAAGTTACGGAGTCTACTGAGCAAAGGGTGAGACTGGAGTAGCGAGGACAGAACAATGGTTCAAGGTTCAATGTTCCAGGTTCAAGTTCAATTCTTTCGGACCTTGAGCATTGAACTTTGAACATTGAACGTGCACCTCGTGGCCACTAACCCGCATTTCTCACAGTGCGAGGAAACGGATGACGCTGTGTCGATCGAGAGGCGAGATCGGAAGAGCGAGGCATAGAGGCGAACAGTTTCAATGCCGTGTTCGGTGCTCGGTTCGCCGCTTGCGCTTTGCCACGGGCGTTCGCTCCAGCAATTCGGTTTGCGGGCTGCTCCAAGGCACAGGCTCATTGCCTCGGTCTGGAGAG
>JBGPIK010000106.1:0-17144 GCA_041484845.1 Binatia bacterium
CAAATTCGGCTCCCGAACGCTGCTCGACTTCGTTGAAAAGGGAATGGAGTATCAGCACATCGCGCTCATGGGCCGATCGGATTTTTTGAAATCGCAGAACGAGCCGGTGAAACGGTTCATGCGCGGGTATCTCGAATCGATCCAATACTATTTAACCCATCGGGACGAAGCGATAAAGAAAAGTTTACAGTTAATCAAATCGGACGACCGCCAGGTCGGCGAATTCAGCTATGATTACCGGGTGTAGATACTCCCGAGGGACGGCAAGCCTACTTTTAAGGGCATGCAGCTTGTCCTCGACGCCGCCGCCGAAGACGATCCAAAAGCCAAGAGCCTCAACCTGCAACAGCTCATCGACCTGAGCTTTATCCCGTGATTAAAGAAGCTGGTCTCACATGAATAGAACGGCCATTTTGAGCTCAGCCGATACGCTTACCCGATTGCGCGGTGCGGCCCAAGGAAAATCCGACACGTTCTTTGCGATGTACTCGAGCCTGTGCGACGGGATCGTCACCGGTCCTGCGCTCATGGTCTTGCCCCTCGACGATCATATGGTCCACCGCGGTCACGCCGTCTTCGACACGGCGACACTCACGCATGGCATGCTCTATCAGCTCGATGCCCATCTTGACCGCCTGTTAAGGTCGGCCGAGCGGGCGCGCATTGCGCTGCCTTATGCGCGTGAGCGACTGAGGCAAATTATCCTGGACACCGTCGCTGGCAGCCGGCAGCGCGACGGCTCGGTGCGCTATTGGCTTTCAGCGGGGCCCGGTGGCTTCGGTCTTGGACTCGCAGAGTGCGCGGCCAGCAGTTTTTATGTCATTGTCTTCAAGCCTGCCGCCTATCCCGAGCGCTACTACAGCGAAGGCATGAAGGTGATAACCAGCAGCATACCGATCAAGCCGCCGTTCTTTGCGCGCATAAAATCGACCAATTATTTGCCAAACGTTTTGGTTGTGCTGGAGGCGAACGAGAAGAGCGCGGATAATGGCATTTTTGTCGACCAGCGTGGCATGGTAGCCGAAGGTTCCAATATGAACGCCGCCTTCGTCACTCATGACGGGGTATTTCGCCACCCGCCTTTCGAGACGATTCTCTCCGGCATCACCATTCAACGGGTTCTGCAGTTCGCGAAGCGACTAGTGGAAAAAGGCGAGTTGAAGGGGATTCGCCTCGCGGAGATTCCGGTGAGCGAAGCGCGCCAGGCTGCCGAGATGATGCTGATTGGCAGCTCGATCAAAATCGCCCCGGTGGTGGAATGGGACGGACAAAAAATCGGTAACGGTAAACCCGGTCCGATCGCGCAAAAGCTCTTGCAGTTGTGGTACGAGGACGCCGCCTCGGCGTCCGATCAGCTGGTTCCTGTGCCTTATGCCGAAGGAATTTGACGGCGCGGCGCTTTGCGCCAACATTTCACTTCCACGATAAGTTCCCAGGGATCGTGATCCCGATCAGCGGCAGCCGTTTCAAGAAGTCAAAATATGGGCTGCTTCAACATGCAAGCACCGCCGCTATCATCATGGCCAAAGCGATAAATTGCATCTTGTTACCTCCCCATGTGATTGTTTTTTGAAAGCGTAAGCGCCCGCAAAGGGCCAAGCGCGAAGAGCCGACGGTTTTCGCTCCGAGCCCTTGGCCCTTTGCTCTTGCAACTGATCGTGCGCCTCGCATGAGAGTTATATACTTAAATCCGGCGTGAAAATGACTATTTTGAGTTGGAGTTGTTGGAGGAAGCGATGAAACAAATACACTTCCCCGAAGTGAATTAAACGTGATGATGTAAAAGCAGCTCGTATTTTTCTTGCTACAGAACGCATAGAGTTGGACCTAATTTTTAATTCGGTCCGTGGAAGCCGCGAAAGCATCGCGGTAAAAGTAGGGTCCCATCACCGCGCCCACGCCAAGCGCGGCGCTCTGCTTGAGAAAATCCCTGCGGCTGACTTCGGTGTTTTTCTTAGCCACGCGATCCTCCTTGGTCGTAAACGAGTCGAGATCGGTTCCGTGTTCCGCGGTAAAAGATCAACGTATTCGGATCGCAACGTACATCGCTGCCGCAAATGAGCGAAGCGCGAGGGTTTTGAGTATTGGAGTATTGGTTTTTAACTGCATCACTCCACCGCTCCAGTACTCCAGTCTTCTAAACGAGCGCAGGCCGCCGTGTGTGCCAATCCGTTAAGCTCTGGTAGACGAAGGCACTGTTCAACACACTCTGATCAGCGAACCAACAACCGACAAGTTGCAGCCCGATCGGTAAACCTGCCGGGTTGACCCCACACGGAAGCGAGCAGCCTGGCAGCCCGAGCATACTCGGGAAGCGCAGCAGATTGGACTGATTATAACTCGCATGGCGCGTATCGTCGCCATTGCCCTTTAGCCCTTGCGCAAGGAGCGGCGCAACTCTGCCTGTCGTCGGCGAGACGATGATGTCTACCTTGTCGTAGGTTGCACGCAGCGCCTCGCGAATCCGGTGTCGCGCGCGCTGGGCGGTGAGATACTCGGAGGCAGTGATGGTCATGCCGACCGCCAACCCCCGGCTCACGTGGGGAACGAAATCTTGATGCCGCTCGCGAAACCAGCGACGGTTATTTCCAGCGCTCTCGGCCGAGCTGGTGACCATAGAGGTCATCGCCGCGTAGCTCATCTCGGGAATATCCAGGTCAACGACGCTACATCCTGCGCTGGCAAGGACCTCGACTGCATCGTCAAACGCGTGACGCACCGTAGGATCTACTGCCTCCAGAAAACGTCGGAGCACACCTACTCTCAATCCTCGCAAATTTGCTTCGAGTTGGGACGCGTAGGCCGGCTTTTCTTGACGTACGCTGGCCGGGTCCCGCGCGTCGAATCCGGCGACCGCATCCAGCCCGAGAGCGATATCTTTCACTGAACGCGCGAAGAGGCCGACATGATCTTGGCTCCAAGCGCCTCGGAACGATCCGTGGCGGCTGATGATGCCGAAGGTCGGTTTAAAACCGACGATGCCGCAATACGATGCCGGACGACGTACCGATGAACCCGTCTCGGTGCCGTAAGAGAGTGGCCCTATGCCTGACGCGACGGCAGCCGCTGAGCCACCGCTTGATCCGCCCGCGATACGCTCGACGTCCCAGGGGTTGTGGACCGGGCCGAAATAGGAAAGTGTTGATGTGCCGCCATGGCCAAATTCATCCAGGTTCGTCTTTCCTAAGATGATCGCTCCAGCTGCGCGCAGCCGTTCCACCACGGCTGAGTCTGTTTCAGGGACCCAATCGGCCAGGATCTTTGAACCTCCCGTAGTGCGCACCCCGGCCATCTCGAACATGTCCTTGATGGTCACGGGAATGCCGTGAAGTGGGCCGCGGTAGTGTCCGCGCGCAATTTCTGCGTCCGCTTTCTTTGCCTCTGTGAGCGCCGGCTCGGCAAGAACGCTGATGAAAGCATTGAGCTTTTCTTCCAGCCGCTCCAGACGCGCCAGAGCGGCGCTCACCGCTTCCGACGAAGACAACTCGCGGGCGGCAATGAGCTTGGAAAGGTCGGTTAAATTCAATTCGAGAATGTCAACGGAAGCCATGATCAAACCTTTTGGCCTGCAGGCTGGGCTTGCAGGGAGATCCACGGAGTGCTCTGGCTGAACTCTTCTAGTTCAGCCACCACTCTCTCGAGATCCTCTATCTCGGCGCTGATCGATTCGAGATCGGCTGCAGAGAAATTCACTCCCTCGAGCAGCGCCAGTCGGTGGGCAACCTTATCCGCAACTTTCATTCCGGTCTCCTTTAAATGTGATTGGGGAGCAATTTGATTGTACGAGTGCCTATCGTGGCAAAGAGACCTTGTCAATCTCAAATTGAATTCTGATCGACTGCGACGGTTCCAGGAGCCAATTCGCTGGCGCTTGACAGCTCACCAATTTGCATTATACGTTGCATGCAAATTGGCGGGGGGCCCCTACTTGTGAAATCTAAGGACCGGGATCTTACCGGAGAAGCGTGCACCAGGATCAAACAAATGATCCTTAGCTATGACTTGCGCCCGGGCCAAAAACTCGAGCACCAGTTACTAAGCGATCGCTTGGGAATGAGTCGCACTCCCGTGCGCGAGGCGTTGGGCCGGCTGACTGAGGAAAGCTTTGTGACGCGGGTTCCTCACAAGGGCTATTTCGTCGCGGAAATTACCGAGGCCGAGGCGAAAGAGCTTTTCGAGCTGCGCGAGTATTTGGAGCTGTACAGTGTCGAAAAGGCGATCAAAAACCGCACCGACGCTGACCTAAAAAAGCTGCGCGAGATCCTCGGCTCGTACAAAGAAGCCATTTCCCTCGGCGTTTCGCGCCAGATGTTTCTCGTCGACGAAAATTTCCATCTGAAACTTGCCGAGATTGCCGACAGCGCGATGCTGAAGCGAATACTGACGACTATTTTTGAAAAGATCATCATGAAGCGCGCGGTGGAGGGCATCTCGTCCATGAGTGGACTCAGCTCGTATCGCCGCCATTTGAAAATTTTAAAGGCCCTTAAAAAGCGCGATGTCAGGGAAGCGCGCAAACAAATTAGAGAGCATGTTCAAGCCGGTCAGCAATCCGTTCTGGAACAAATCAAAAGCCGCAGACAGTTTGTCTCACTCTCGCAGGCATAAGGGCGTGGATGGACTGAGGCAAGGAATACACAGATGAATATGATTGAAAAGATTTTGGCGCGGGCAAGCGGCCATAAAGCGGTCGCGCCGGGCGATGTGGTGGTGGCCAACGTGGATACGCTGCTGTTGCACGATCTGAGCGGCTATCTAACCGGTAGAGTTTTCGATAAGGAAGTGCGCCGGCCGATGCGCTACCCCGAGCGCGTGGTGATGATTTTCGATCATCACTTTTGTCCGCCGAGCGAAGAGGGCGCGCTGGTGCTGCAGGAAAACCGCGCCTTCGCGCGGCGCCACGGCATCAATCTTTTCGACTGCGGCAACGGCAATACCCACCATGTCGCGTTTTGGAATGGTTTCAGCCGGCCCGGAACCGTGATCGTCGGTTCCGATAGCCACACGCCGATCCATGGCACCGTCGGCTGCTTCGCCACCGGCATCGGCAACGATTCCCACGCCGGCACCGTCATGCCCTTCGGCAAAGCCTGGTTCAAAATCCCGGACACGATTCAGGTCCGGCTCAGCGGGGCGCACAACGCCGGCGTCACGCCGCGCGACGCGGCGCTTTGGCTCACCGCTCAAATCGGCGAAGGGGGCGCAATCTATAAGTCGCTGGAGTTCTGCGGGCCTTATATCGAGCAGCTTGGTTTTTGGGACCGCTGGCTCTTCCCGCATATCGTGGTCGATTTAGGAGCTAAGTGCGGTTACATCGAGCCCGACGAGAAAACCCTCGCCGCGGTTCGTACCGTGACGGGCAAACCTTTCGATGTCGTGCGCGGCGATGCGGACCGCAAATTCGAGGCGACCTGGGAATGGGACTTTAGCGCGCTGGAACCGCAGGTGGCTTGCCCGCCCACCGTGGGCAACGTCAAGAATGTGGCGGAGGTGGCGGGCGCGCCTGTGCAATGGGCGGAGCTGGGCGGCCATGGGGGCGGACGGCTTGAAGATTTCCGCCTTGCGGCGCAGATCCTTAAGGGACGGCGGGTGCATCGCGACAGCCGATTTAATTTGGTCCCGTCCAGCCGCGCCGTCTTTACGCAAGCGGTGCGCGAAGGACTGGTTGAAATGCTGCACGAAGCGGGCGCAACTTGGTTTCCGCCTAGCACCGGATCGAATCAGGCCTACAACATGGGCGCGATGACCGCCGACGAAGCGATGATCTCCACCCACGCGCGCAACTTTCCCGGCCGCAATGGCAATCCCGAAGCGAAGATGTATCTCGCTTCCGCCTTGACCGTGGCCGCCTCGGCCGTCGCCGGCGCGATCGCGGACCCAAGGCAGTATCTATGAAAGCAGTTCAAACGGTTCAAATCGTTCAAGCCCCCACTTTCCTCCCCCGCGTCGCGGGGAAGGATGAAGGAGGGGGTTGGAACGATTTGAACGACTGGAACGTCTGGAACATTTTTAAAGGAGAATCATATGCAAGCACGCGGTCGCTGTTGGAAGTTCGGCGACAACATCCCAACGGACAGAATCGTCAGAACCGATCTGATTTTTAAACCCTGGCCGGAGATCCTGAAACATGTTCTGGAAACCTGCAACCCCGAGTTTCCATTGAACGTCAAACCGGGCGACATCGTGGTGGCGGGCAAGCACTTCGGTCAATCTTCCGGCCGCGCCATCGCCGCCAAAGCAATGAAGCACACCAAAGTCGCTTGCATCATCGCCGACGGATTTGCCCGCACCTTTTATCGCAATGGTTTTGAGATCGGCATGCCGATACTGGAATGCCCGGGAATCACCGACAATGTGAGCGACGGCGACATCCTGAATGTGGACATCGAGAGCGGAAAAATAGTCAACGAAACGACCGGCCGCGAGCTGCAAGCCAATCCGACGCCGCCCTTCCTTATGGATATGCTGAAAGCCGGCGGGCTGATTGCGATGGCAGACCGGCTCGCGGGCGAAGCATAAAACATTTGCCGCGGCTGTAACAAAAAAATGAAAAGAAAATTTCACCACGAAAGCCACGAAAAAAAACTTGCGCAAGGTCCGAAAACTCTTAATCAATTGTAATCACACGAAGGAACCTGTCATGCGCATTCTCAATAACAGTGAGATCGAACAAGTCCTGACCCTCGAGGACTGCATGGAAGTGCTGGAGGTCGCCTACCGCGAGCACGCGTCGGGAAAAACCGCGAACCGGCCGCGCAACCACACCATGTTTCCTGTGGAAGACAAGCGCCATCCCGGTTTTCATTACAGGTTCAAGTCTCAGGAAGGCGGAAACCTTTCCTCCGGTGTCTGGGCCCTGCGCATAACCTCGGACATGGCCGGCGTGGAGACGCTTGCCGATGGCACAAAACGGCGCCGACTCATTCCGGCGGCACGCGGCAACACCTATGTGGGTCTCATTACTCTTTACAGCCTCGAGACCATAGAACCGATCGCCGTGTTGCACGATAGCTACATCCAGAAGCTCCGAGTTGGCGCGACCTCGGCAATGGGAATCCGTGAGCTCGCCAATCCAGATGCGCGAATTTCGGGGCTCTTTGGATCCGGCTGGCAGGCCGAAGCTCACCTTCGTTACCTTTATATGGTGCATCCGCAAATTGAAGAGGTGCGCGTCTATAGCCCGACGCCGGCGCACCGCGAGGCGTTTGCTAAAGAATGGAGCGACAAGCTCGGGAAGCGGATTATCGCCGTGGATCACCCTAGAGATGCGGTTCAGGGTTGCCAGATCGTGACCTGCGCGACGGCCACGATGGATCCTTGTTTCGATGGAAAGTGGCTCGAGCCGGGCACGCATGTGACGGCCATCACTTCACCCGATCGCACTACCGTGCGGCGCGAATTGGACGAGACCACTTTAGAGCGCGCCGATGTTTTGATCGTGCTGTCAAAAGAGCAGATCGAATACGACAACCAAATCGATCTCATGGAACCGGTTAAGAAAGGTTTGAAAACCTGGGACGAAATCGGCGAGCTTGGCGATCTATTGATCGGCCGCTTCCCTGGACGGAGCCGAAAAGATCAGATCACAATCTTCGGCAATAACACGGGGATGGGAATTCAGTTTGCGGCGGTTGGCGCCCGCACGCTAGCGCTGGCGGAAGCTAAAGGGTTGGGGCGCGAGGTGCCGACCGAATGGTTTCTAGAGGAGACGACACCATGATGGAACAGATCGGCGGGAAAGTCATCAAGTTCGGCAATAACGTCAACACCGACGTCATTATCCCGGGCCGCTACATGGTCAGCATCGATCCCCAGGAGCTCGGCAAACACGCCTTCGAGCCGCTTGGACCGGAAGTACAGAAGCGCCTCTGGGCTTCTCAAGTCGTAGTCGGGGGCAGTAATCTCGGCTGCGGCAGCGCGCGCGAGCAGGCGGCCCTTTGCTTGATCGGCGCCGGGATCAAGGCGGTGGTGGCGAAATCTTTTTCCCGGGTGTTCTTTCGCAACTGCATCAATACCGGCCTGCCGGCGGTCGAATGTCCCGAACTGGCGGAGGCCGTAAGCGACGGCGATGAGCTGACACTTGATTTGGAGCGCGGGATCGCCGAAGCGCAGGGAAAGAATTTCCGTTTCGCTTCCTATCCCGAAAGCCTCAAGCAGATTCTCGACGCCGGCGGTCTGATCGCCTATATCGCAAAGTATGTTCTGCCGCAGCAAAAAAGTGCGCAAAGGTGAAGCCCATGGGAAAAACTTTCGCTGAAAAGGTGCTCGCAAAAGCTGCCGGGTTAACGGATGTTGCCACAGGCCAGGTCGTCGATGTCTATCCCGATCTCTACATGAGCCACATGGCGAGCTGGCGCTGTATTCGCACGATGGAAAAGCTCGGAACCGATCAGATTTACGATCGCGACCGCATCGCCATGGTGATGGATCATATCTCGCCCGCGCAAACCGCAAAGATTGCCGACGATCAGCGGCTCTGTCGCGAGTTCGCGGAGCGCATGGGGATCAAGAAGTTTTACGATGTGAACACCGGCATCGCGCACATCGTGCTGAGCGAGAAAGGCTTCGTCCGTCCCGGCATGGTCATCATTGGGACCGATTCCCATACGACCATCTACGGCGCTCTCGGCGCGTTCGGCACCGGCGTCGGATTCAGCGAGCTCACGGCCGCCTGGGTTACGGGAAAACTCTGGATGAAAGTGCCGGAATCCATCAAAGTCGTCATCGAGGGCCCGCTCGCGCGCGGGATAACTTCAAAAGATGTCATGCTCAAACTGATCGGCGATCTTACCGCCGACGGCGCGACTTATTTATCGGTTGAGTTTCACGGCAGCTATATCGAGGGGCTTTCAGTCTCGGATCGCATGACCCTTTGTAATCTCGCCATGGAACTCGGCGCCAAGAACGGCTTTGTCCGCCCCGATGAGATGACCAGAAAATATCTCGCTGAGCGCGGCGTGGAGCCGGGCCAGTACGGCGAAATTCACTCGGATCTCGACGCGGTTTATGTGAAGACGGTGACAATCGACGGCCAATCTCTGGAGCCGCAGATTTCTTGCCCACACACGGTCGACAACGTGAAGCCCATCGATCAGGTCGCCGGCACGAAAGTGAATCAGGTCTTCATCGGTTCCTGCGCCAACGCCAAGTACGAAGATCTGGTAGAAGCGGCAAAGATTCTTCAAGGCCGTAAAATCGCAAAGGGCGTGAGGCTACTGGTAAGCCCGGCTTCGCAGGAGGTCGTGGCGCGCACGGTGAAAGACGGCACCTACTCGATCCTTCTCGACGCCGGCGCGCTGATCACGAATCCGGGTTGCAGCGCATGCGCGGGAGAAATCGGCGTCATGGCCGATGGCGAGGTCACACTCTCAACCGCGAATCGCAACTTTCAGGGACGCATGGGAAGTTACAAGTCTGAGATTTATCTGGCAAGTCCCGCCGTGGCGGCGGCGACGGCGATCAAAGGGGTTATTGCCGATCCCCGTGAGTTCATGCCGTAGCTCGCCGGCCCTCGTGATTTGATGAAATGCCGTTTACCAAATAGTGCAAAAGCCCCCTCTCTTCTCTCCCCCGCGAGCGGGGGAGATGGAAGAGGGGGTTCTTTTCCTCTGTTGCTGTTTGCGTTGCGGCTACGCCGCGTTGGGAATAACCCGGCTTAGCATTGCGAACTACCTATGCGCTACGGCGATCTAAGAGAGTGGCTCGGAATTGTCGAAGGAATGGGCGAGCTCAAGAGGCTCGCGGCCGTGCACTGGAATCTTGAGATCGGAGCCATCACGGACGTCGTTCATCACACCGAACCGAGTCCGGCGCTTTTGTTCGAAGAGATACCTGACTATCCACCCGGCCGCAGCATACTCGTCAATGCCATGCACTCGCGCAACCGCTTGGCGGTCACCATGGGGCTGCCGACCGGGTTGAAAGATTTGGAAATCGTCGCTCACTTGCGGGAAAAAATTGCTTCCATTAAGCCCATCCCGCCGAATTTTGTTGCCACCGGACCCATCTACGAGAACGTGCTCACGGGAAACTCGGTCGACATCACAAAATTTCCCGCACCCAAATGGCATAAGCACGACGGCGGCAGGTACATCGGCACCGGCTGCATCGTATTCACACAAGACCCTGACGACGGATGGGTTAACCTCGGCACCTATCGAGTGATGGTCCACGATGCGGAAACGCTCGGCCTCTACATCTCGCCGGGAAAGCACGGCAGAATTCACCGCGACAAGTGCTTTGCGCGCGGCGCGCCGCTCAAGGTAGCCATTTCCCTCGGTAACGAACCGCTTCTGTTTCTTGGCTCGTGCATGGAAATGCCGCACGGGTTGAGCGAATACGACTACATCGGCGGATGGCGCGGTGAGCCCATCGACGTCGTCAAAGGTGAGTTTACCGGCTTGCCCATTCCTGCCGGCGCCGAAATTGTGATCGAAGGAGAGTGCCTTCCCACGACCCGTAAAGAGGAAGGACCTTTCGGCGAATTTACCGGCTACTACGCCAGCGCCGTTCGCGACGAACCCGTGGTTAAGATCAAGGCGATCTATCACCGCGACAATCCAATTATCCTCGGCTATCCCCCTTCCAAGCCGCCGAACGAGATGGCCTTCGTCTTCGCCTACTATCGTTCGGCAATGATTTGGGATGAGCTCGAGCGCGCCGGTGTCCCCGATGTTTGCGGCGTCTGGACCGACAGCGCGGGCGCGGCGCGCATGTTCACCGTGGTCGCGATTCGCCAGCGCTATGCAGGCCACAGCCGTCAGGCCGGGCTGATCGCCGCCAACTGCCATGCCAACGCTTATCTGGGAAGGTTCACCATCGTGGTCGATGATGATATCGAAATCGCCAATCTCCACGATGTCATTTGGGCGCTGTCAACGCGTTGCGATCCGGCCACGAGCTGTGAAATTATTTCCCGCTGTTGGAGCGGGCCGCTGGATCCGATCATTCCCAAGGAAGCGAAGGGCTTCAATTCGCGCATGATCATCGATGCTTGCCGCCCGTTCGAATGGAAAAACGATTTTCCCCGAACCGTGGGCATTGATCGCCAGGAAGCAGACAAAGTCATCAAAGAGTGGGGAGCAAAGATTTTTGACTGAGGTTTCGAGCTCAGTGCGAGAGGGTAATGTTTATGAAAATGCAGCGCGCATGGCAACTGGGTTTGATTTTTGTTTGTTTTCTCTTGCCGGTCCGAGTTAGCGCCCAACCTCTCCAGAAAATCATCGAGGACGCCAAAAAGGAAGGGAAGTTGGTTTTCTACACCGTGCTGACTTTGCCGGACAGCCAGGCGCTCCTTAAAGGCTTCCAGCAAAAATATCCCTTTATGCAATTTGAGCTCTTTCGCCTCGGCGCTGAAAAGATGCGCACCAAGATCCTCACCGAAGCCAGAGCCGACCGCCATTTTTTCGATGTGACGTCGATGGATGTGGTGGAGGCCGGAGTCCTTCAGGGGCAGCACATATTCGCTCCATTTGCCGCGCCGTCACGAGATGCCATACCCACCGGACTGAAAGACGAAGAGGGATACTGGGCGGCGATCTACGTGCGCCAGTTCGTGCTCGCCTACAACACTCGCCTCGTTGCCGAAAAGGACATGCCCAAGGATTGGATGGAGCTTCTTAATCCCAAGTGGAAAGGAAAAATCGGCATGGATCAGGAGGAGACGGAATGGTATGCCGCGCTTTCAGAGTATTGGGGCAGAGATAAAGCGCGCAAATTCCTGCGCGCGCTGGCAGCGCAAAATCCCGCGCTCCATCAAGGCCACACGCTCATCGCCAAGCTGACGGTTGCCGGCGAGTTTCCCTTATCGATCGCGCACGGCAGCCGCGTTGAACAGCTCAAGGGCGAGGGCGCGCCGCTGGACTGGGTCGATACGGTGGATCCGGTAGTGACGTCCCCTAGTGTTATTTCCCTGTCGGCGCGGGCGCCCCATCCCAATGCGGCGCGCCTCTTCGTTGAATATGTACTTTCCTACGAAGGGCAGAAGCTGGTGCGCGATAATTTCCGCGTCACCGCGCGCTCGGATATTCCGCCTTTGGTCAAAAAACTCGACATGAAGCGCCTGCGGACATTCTTTGTCAATCCGAAAATCGCCAACCGCTATGGCGAATTTCAGAAGGACTATCAGGAAATCTTCGGCCGTTAGCCCACATTATTTACGCTTAGAGGAGAAACCATGACACTGTGTCGATCGAGAGGTGAGCCGAAAGCGCAAAGAGCAAAGCGCACAGCGCGAAAAGCAACCGAGCGAATGCTTCTGAAAGCTCCCTGCTGCATGCGTCATGCGCAAACGCACAGGCCCATTGCCTCGGTCTGGAGGGCTCGCCTCTCGATCGCTCTCATGCCTGAATACTCCGGCTTACAGAGGCAAGAAAAAAACATGGGAGCGTTTTCATGAGTTATCGAGATCTCCGAGAGTGGTTGGGGCAAGTCGAGCAATTGGGTGAGCTGCGCCACGTCGATGGAGCGGATTGGGATCTGGAAATCGGCGCCATCGCCGATATGGCGCGCAAGGAGTTAAATACTCCACCCTGCCTTCTGTTTGATTCAATCAAAGGCTATCCCAAAGGTTACCGCTTGGCGATCGGCCTTCTCAATTCCATAAAACGTGTCGCTCTGACGACCGGGATGCCCGTCGATCTGCCGACGATGGAATTCGTTCGCCTGTGGCGGCAAAGGATCAGAGCGCTGCATCCGATTCCGCCGGAGGAAGTGCATGATGCGCCGTTATTGGAAAATGTCTGGGAGGAAAAGGACGTTGATATCCTGCGTTTTCCAACTCCGCGCTACAACGTCGGCGATGGCGGCCGCTATCTCGGCACCGGCCATATTGTCATCACCCGCGATCCGGAAGAGGCGTGGATCAATGTCGGCACCTACCGGGTGATGATTCACGACGCCAATTCGCTCGGGCTTTACATCTCGCCGGGGAAACACGGCCGCATCCATATGGAGAAGTACTTCGCTAGAAACGAGCCGTGTCCGGTCATCGTCGCTCTGGGAAACGATCCATTGGTTTTCATGGCCTCGGCCTTCGAGGTTCCCCACGGCCTGTCGGAATTCGATTTCGCCGGCGCTCTCAAAGGCGAGCCCTTGAAAATCATCCGCCTAGGCCCGGCCAAGCTTCCGGTGCCGGCAACCGCAGAAATGGTCATCGAGGGGGAATGCTATCCCGGCGATCGCAAACCGGAGGGCCCGCTGGGTGAATGGACGGGTTACTATGCCAGCGGCGTCAGGGATGAGCCGGTTATGCGCATCCGGCGCGTCTATTTTCGCAACGATCCGATTATGACCGGCGCGCCGCCAAGCAGACCGCCCACCGAAGCCGCTTTTTACAAATGCTTCTGGCGCTCGGCAACCATCTGGGATGAATTGGAGAGCGCGGGAGTACCTGATGTCGTCGGCGTTTGGTGCCCGCCGGAAGGCAACACGCGCCTGTTTACCGTGTTGGCGATCAAGCAGCGCTATCCCGGCCATGCGCGTCAGGCCGCTCTCATCGCATCGCAATGTCACGCCGCCGCCTACCTCGGCCGCTTCACGGTCGTTGTCGATGAGGACATCGATCCCGCAGATATGAAGGATGTGCTGTGGGCCATGACGACGCGCTGCGATCCCAGCGAAGATATCGAAATTTTGCGCCGCTGCTGGAGCGGTCCTTTAGATCCCATCGTGCCGAAGCAGAAGAAAGGCTTCAACTCTCGCGCCGTCATCGATGCGTGCAGGCCGTATGAATGGCTAAAGGATTTTCCCAAGTCAGTTGCAGTTCCCGACGATCTGGCACAGCGGGTAAGAGACAAATGGGGGCAAGCGATCATCAAATGAAGAAACCACTTGGTTTCATCCGATTCTGGTCTTTGGTCTACTTGTGCTGCAGTTGGTTTATTCCACAGCCGGCGCACGCGAAGGACATCCCGATCATTTACTCAGCAGTCACTGCCAGCGAGTCCGTACTATGGGTGGCTCATGAAACCGGATTATTTCAAAAGCATGGGTTGAATACTCAAATCGTCTATGTGTCTTCCGGCTCGCGGGCGATGAGCGCCTTAATCGCAGGGGAAACGCCGATTCTTTTTTCCGCGGCAAGTCCGGCGGTCTCGGCTGCGCTGGGCGGCGCGCGGGTAAAGATCATCATGGGATTACTTAACGTTTTTCCCTACTACCTCGTCTCCGTAAAGGGCATTACCCAGGTCGAGCAGCTCAGGGGCAAAAAAATCGGCATAAGCCGTTTCGGCTCTTCGGGTCATGCCGCCGCCATTTACGCCCTGCGCAGGTTCAATCTTGAACCGGGCCGGGATGTGGCGTTGCTTCAGATCGGCGGTGGCGCCGAACGAATTGCCGCGCTCCAGGCCAACGCGGTGCAGGGTACCCTCCTGACTTCGCCCCAGGAGTTGCTGGCGAAAAAGATGGGGGCCAGCGTGCTCGCCGATCTTGCGCAGATGGGAATTCCGTTCGTGCACTCCGCCGTGGTGACGCGTGATGAAGTGATCGCCCAGCAACCGGACTTGCTCAATAATTTTGCCCGAGCGGTCCTTGAAGGACTCCATTTCATCAAGACGAGGCCGCGCGAAACGCTAAAAATATTTCAGAAATATTTTAGGACCGACGATATGGAGGCGCTCCAGGATTCGTACGATGAGTACGTCCGGCAGCTACAACGGGTGCCTTATACCGAAACCAAGGCATTGCAAACAGTGCTGCAAACTTTAGGCGAGGCGCAGCCGGCGGCGCTCAAAGCGAAGCCGGAGCAGTTTATTGATCATTCTACGCTTCAGAAAATCGAGCGTTCTGGATTCTTGGAGAAACTCTATGGCGGATAACGACCCCAAACACAGCCCAGAAAATGCTTACGAGGCGGCGATTCAATATCAAGATCGCGTGCTGGAGCGCGGCCGAACTGGAAAGATCGTCGTGCGCGATGAAGATCGACCCTGGGAAAACACCCGCCAGGGAAGAATCCGTTATTTTCTCCATCCCAACATGTATCCGGATACCGTGCTCCAGGAGTGGCGAGTATTCTCTCAGGAGATTCGCACGCAGTCCGGCAAGCACCGCCATCAGGGAGGCGTGTCCATTTATATTCTGGAAGGAAAAGGTTACACGGTCGCCGACGGCAAGAGATATGATTGGGAAAAAGGAGATCTTGTCACGCTGCCTGTCAAACCTGGCGGCGTGGAGCACCAGCATTTCAACACGAATCCTGACGGGCCGAGCCGGTGGATGGCTTTTGTCTACATTCCATTGTCAAACCACGTGGCGCTCCATCTGAAGCAGTTGGAAGTTGCGCCCGGCCATGCCCAAGCACGAGGAGAAAAAGATGATTGATCGCTCGAACAAACCCCGCGAACTGACGAAATATCAGGAGCTGATCGAACTGCGCGATAAGGAACGCGAGCGCATCGCCAGCTCGAGCGTATGCGTGAACGGCCGCGCGCTGCCTTTGGAAGTGAATCCGCAAGGAATGCTCAAATGGTATATGCATCCCGCGATCGACTCCACCGCGCACAAGTTCCTCATTTTTTACACCCAGGAAATTCCGCCTGCTAGCCGCAGCGGCAAGCAGCGCTCCCAGGGAGGCGTAGTTTTCGTTGTGGTGGAAGGAACCGGATATACCGTCATCGACGAACAGCGCTACGAGTGGAAGAAAAACGATGTCCTGCAATTGCCCATCAAGCCGGACGGCGTCACCTTTCAGCATTTTAATGCCAGCGAAAAAGAGCCGGCGTTGCTGATCGCGGCTGAACCCAATTTGACCGCAACCACCGGCGTCGATCGCGCCTGCGGTTTTGAGCAATTGGAGGCGGCGCCGGAGTATGAGGCGTGATAATTAATGTCTAGCCTTCTGAAGAAATGCTCCTCGTGCTTCGAGAGCCTCAGCACGAACGGAAAATACCCAATCCCTTTAATCCCTTCTCCGTTCGCCCTGAGGCTCTCGAAGGGTGAAGGGAGGGTCTTGACAACCTATGTGTCAGCCATAGCGGCGGCGCTATTTCTCCTCACGGCGCAAGCCGGCCCTGCTGCGGCCCAGCTTAAAAAAATCAGATTCGCCGTGGCCACCATCGCCATCTCGGAAGTGCCATTCAAGGTGGCGCAGCTCAAAGGTTTTTACCGTGAAGAAGGTTTGGATGTGGAGATGATCCTCATTCGCGGCGCGGTGGGCGCTCCGGCGCTCATCAGTGGTTCCGTCGATTACACTTCGTCCTCGGGAGCGGTTATTGCGGCGGGAGTGCGCGGATTAAAAATGAAGCTGATCCTTATTGTTGCCTCCAAGCCCGCTTTCGATCTTGTCGCGTCAGCGCAAATTCAATCCATTCCGCAGCTCAAAGGTAAAATCGTCGGCCTCTCATCGCGTGGCGGCGCGGTCGATCTCTTGACCCAGGCCGTCCTGAAACGCAATGGCTTGAATCCGAACACCGATGTCACCTCCATGGTTGTCGGCTCCCAGGAAGAGTTGATGATCGCTCTACGTACAGGACGAATTTCTGCAGCGCTGTTAAGCTCGCCGCGGCAGTTCATGCTTTATCGCGAAGGATTTAAACAACTGGGCTATGCGGGAGATTATATGCCGACCTACCCTACTGGCGGGATCGGCGCCACCGACGATAAAATCATGAGAGAGCCCGGCGAAGTGTCAGCTTTCGTCCGGGCAAGTCTCAAAGGAATGAAATATTACAAACAGAATCCGGTCGAGGCGACGAACATCTTGGTCGGTTTCTTAGGCATAAAAGATTCGCCTTTGGCCGCGCAGGTTTATTCCGCACATGTGGAGCGGCTGGCACCGAACGGTTACGAAGACGACTCCTGGGCGAACGGAGCGATTGAATTTACCAAGCAAAGCTTGGGGATCAAGAAAGAGATTCCGGTGAGCCAGGTTTTCGATTTTAGTTTCGTCAAGAAAAGTCTCTAGCAGGTTGCTGAAAAAAGGTTAGGAATGCTTCGAGTACCTCAGCATGAACGGGAAAACGTCAACGATATCACCTCTCCTCCGTTCGTCCTGAGCCCCGCCGAAGGACTCCGAGAACGTTTTCAGCAACCTGCTAGCCCGCATTGTTCATGATCCGAGGAAAGAGTATGACACCGCGTCGATCGACCGGTGAGTTTGGTGGCGCGAAGGCGGACAAAAGATGGTTCAAGGTTTCAGGTTCAAC
>JBGPIK010000107.1:0-17097 GCA_041484845.1 Binatia bacterium
CATTTCATCATTGGAGGGAAGAACTACAAGAGCTACGAGGATCTTCGCGGCGCATCTCTCGGCGCGTCTTCGTTGACGGGGGGAACCGTTACCGCTCTGAAGCAAGTGCTCAAGGCCAAAGGGCTAGAATACCCTCGCGACTATAACATCCTTGTCATAGCAGGGGGATCTTCGGCGAATCTGGCGGCGTTGTCCTCCGGGCAGATCGCGGCCACAACGGTCGCCGTCCCATTGAACTTTGTCGCGGAGGAAGCCGGATTCAACGTGATCGGCAGACTTGTAGATGTAATTCCCCACTACGAGCAAACCGCAATGGCGGCAAAGCGCTCCTGGGCGGAGAAGAACAGGCCTCTCGTGGTTCGCTTCATGAAAGCCATGGTCCAAGCGCATCGTTGGCTCTATGCGAACCAAGAGGCTGCCATAGATTTCTTGGTCAAGGAAATGAAGCTGAAACCGACCTACGCAAGAAAAGGCTGGGAATACTACACGGAAAATCACATCTGGCATCCGGACGGGGACGTGACCCTGGAGGGACTGAAATACAACCTTCAAATCTATGCAGAACAAACCCAGAGCAAGGCGCCGCTCACGCTGGCAAAGTACGTGGATCAAAGTTATCTGAAGGAGGCGTTGAAACAATTGGCCGCGAAATAAAAATATTCAACGCTTGCATGCGCGGATCGGTCACCCCGTAACCACCTCAGTCACCTTCTGTATCTTCTTTCCATCGCTTAGCGTGTAGATCACCGTGCAGAAGATTGATTTGATTATACGCCTTCATCTTGTCAAGGCGCACAATGTGCCGGAAACTCCAAGAAACAATCGCATCAGCCCGCGCAATAGTCGCCGCGGCCACATGAGCAGCATCATTCACCGCCACAATCCGGACCGAGGTAACTCGATCCTCGAGTAACTATCTTCGATTGCCATTTCTTCTCCGCAAAATTCGACTTTCGAAAGTTGGTTACAATCACTCCCCATCCCCCACAAGTATAAACGGCGCCCAGAAGTAAGGATGAGCAGTGGAGACGGCGAGCGAGCTTGGAGCAGGGAGCACGGAGCTAGGAGTTTCTCCCAACCTCCCCACGCCCCCAATGCCTCTCCGGGCGAGCAAATCACTGCTTGCCTGGCCTCGTATCAACTCCAACTGCGCTTGCCTCAGCGCTTCTACCTCGGTCATGGTTTTTAGATTCTTGTAAAAACTCGCCATCAGTTGCGCCGTGCTGCTGTCTTCGACATTCCACAGACTTGCTACCACCGACGGGGTTCCCGCGTAGATGAAAGCTCTTGTTAAACCACTGACCCCATTCCCGTCACTACATCCGTCACCTTCTGAATTTTCTTCCCGTCGCTCAGTGTGTAGGTCACCGAATTCCCCTTCACGATGCCGCCGACGCCGCGCTGTAGGACGGCGATCCGCTCTTTGATTTCCTGTGAAGCACGCTCCTGGCCCCGGTCGGCGGCGGTTTGCATCTTCGCCAGCAAGCTGTGGCAATTTGCAAACTTAGCGACGCAAAATATTCGCCGAAAGTTTCAAGCTGCTTTTTGAACAGTTGCTTTAACGATGCGGGACCGTACCGGCGCAAGTTTTTCGATACAAACAAAAACAACCGGCTGCTGCGCGCTTTGCATTCGCTTGGCAAGTTGACGGCTCCAGGTATTGAACGCGCCATTCCCCTCAATCTGTAGAGCAACTTTCGCTCCCTGGGGAACATGCTTCTGCGCCCAAGCGGGGTGCTCGAAGACGTACCGGTCAAACTCAGCTCCCATCTCAGCGTTCAATTTTTGGAAGTTTCTCCGCATGTCTTCCGTTTAAGCTACACGTTCAATCTTCGTTCCTACCAGCCGGGACGGGCGGTCAGGGGCTAGCTCTTTTATCCGCACATAAATCACCGGTTGTCCCTTTTCTCGCTGCCGCTTAGAATTCTTCAGATTAAAACGCGTCAGTTTTTCATCATAATCCGGCAGCAAGACAACCTGCGCATTCTTTGGTATCTTTTTTTCCATCTCAGGATGGGTCAGAAGATAACGCATAAACTCAAAACTTAGCTCCAAATTTCTTTCTATCAGTTCGTTTTCTTGCATAGTCTCATCCTTTCAAAAACCGCTCACGGTAAATGCTCCAGTTGGCTTTCAAGTCCGCTTCCGCAAATGTCAGGGCTTGATTGAAGTTCAAAACAAACAAAGGCGTCTTGATCGCCTTACCACGGCTATCGTATTGATCTCGGTGGCTAAATCCATGAGCCGTGTCATAACGCACCACAACCATCCATTTCCCCTTCCAGAAAGTTTCATATTGTACCGTGAAGCTAATGATTTTTCCTCTACTTCGAATATGAATCTCCCGTAGACGGTCGTCCGGCCCTAGCCGAATCGTGAACTCGGTCTTTTTCACTTCCCATCCCCCACCAGTATAAACGGCGCCCAGAAGTAAGGGTGAGAAGTGGAGACGGAGACGACGTCTTGTACCACGGTTTTGGCTTGTGGCACTTCTCCCAGCTTGCCGACTCCTCCCACTCCTCGCCTGGCGAGCAGATCACTGCGGGCTTCACCCCGAATCAGTTGCAGTTGCGCCTGCCTGAGTGCCTCCGCCTTCGTCATCGTCTTTAGGTTTCGGTAAAAGTTGGACATCAGCATGGCCGTGCTGCTGTCGTCGATCTTCCATAAACTCGCTACCACGGACGGTGTCCCCGCATAGATAAAGGCTCTCGTCAGACCAACAAATTCATCTCCTGTCGATAGCTTCCCAAGGCCGGTGTCACATCCGCTTAAGACCACGAGACTCGCCTTGAGATCCATCCCGAAAATCTCTCGGGATTCGGGTTCGGACCCGTCACTTCAGCTTGAGGTGTCATCGGTTGTTTCTTGCACCAGATTGCTCCCGGATCTTGCTCACTCCGCCAATCCTTTAATCAACGCATCCCGCGGATCGCTGTAATAAAAAAGCGTAACCTTCGTAAGTACATCATCCGGCAAATCGTTGAGCTGCTTCCTCGCGCTGATGGGCATGAGGACATGCGCGGCGCCTTTTTCTACGGCGATCTCGACTAATGTGGATGCGTTGAATACGGGTTCGATGGAACCACCGAGGTTCAGTCCTCCCACCACGACCATTCCACCTTTCAAGCTCTTTTCGAGCAGGGCGGAGCAAAGTGCCAACAGCGAAGCAACGCCCAAGGCGGAACCGCTCTTGGCTGCGTCGAACGCGCGTAACTGGGCGGAAAATTCATGCGCTCGCGGATCGCGGTCGCCGACTAGGCTTTTCGCTCGGGTGTACAGGTTCTGCTCAGCGCAGCGGACGCTTTCTCTGAATGGAGGAGGCGTCGGCTGATTCAGGATCTTCACGCCAGATCCCGGACCTTGCGTCACGTCGATTCGATAAAGGCCGGGGTTTTCGTCGGCTGTCCCTGATGATATGGCCCAGACTTGACCTGGGGGTAGCGGGTCGGTGCCGATGCTGTCTTCGCTGTATAGCTCCGGCGTGGACACGAACTTCTCTACATCGCCGTCACCCAGTTGGTAGCTGAAATGTGTGTTTCTAAATTCTACCGAGCCAATACGTTTCTGTTGCTCTTTGACCCGGCGCCGGCATTCGAGCCCTAAACGAACGGCCCACTCCAAGGCCTCGTCCTGTATCACGGAGTCGGGGTTCGGATATAGAAGCTTCAGCAGGCCACTTACGGTTTTCTGAACTGCGGTGACATCGCGTCCGCTCAGCGCGCCGCCGTATTGCACCCGCCCTTGCACCTGTGACGCGCGCGGCTGGACACGTAGCTGATTCCAGCACTCGGATAGAAAGTCACTGACAAGACCGAAATGATCGGTCAACAGTTCTCGGCTGACTTTGGGAATATCCCACCCTGGCAGATAAGCATGGATGCGGTCCATGAAAGCAGTATCGTTGCGCATATCAGGCGGCAGGGGTCCAAAGAGATGACCGACGCGTTGCTGATGCTCCACGTCGACATCGAAGTTTCCGACCATCACGATACTACCGTCAGCGCGGATGCTCTCTTTGCCTCGGCTAAACTCCCCAGATTCCATGTAACCTTTCATGATATTGACACCGTCTTTTTGATCGAAGGAGACGCCGGAGATTTCATCGAAACAAACAACATCGTACTGGCAGACTAATCCACGTTGTCCACTGCTGTTGTTAACGAACATGCGCGCGACCGTCGCCTTACCGCCGGAAACTAAGTGAGCATAAGGCGATACCTGCTGGAACAAATGACTCTTGCCCGTTCCTCTCGGACCAAGCTCGACCACGTTATAGTTCCGCTCTACGAATGGAACCATCCGCAAAAGCAACGCAGCCTGCGCCCGCTCGTTAAGCTTATCGGGCTCCATGCCGACGCTGCGCAGCAAAAACTTTTTCCACTCGTCCAGGCTGAATAACTCGCGTCCCCGGTAAAGCGCGGTTAAAACATCGCGCTTCGATATTTGTATTTCCCTCAACGTGTCGATGCCGAAGGGACGGCCGGAATGCTCTTCGACAATTGTCGGATCGTAGGTGAGATCTAGTTCGGCGTAGAATCCTCCCGTCAGCATGCGCTCGTTAGAATGCACGAGGTTCTCATCGATTCTTACGTCCTTTAACTGCAGGCTCGGCAACTGTGAGATGAAAGAACCGGTGTCGGCATCGAGGCGCGCGGTAATGATATCGATAACTTTGACGCGGCCTTGTTTTTGCGCCCGCGCCTTAAAGAGCTCTTGTTCACCGGCCCGCACTGTTTTCTCGGCGAGCTGCCGCTCAACGATCTTCAGCCCCTCCTGGATTTCTTCTTCATCGACTGTGGCGCAGTAGCGCCCGAGGAGAAATTCCGCAACGTAGGTGGGTACGGGGTATTGCCCCTTGAAGCGGCGAATGAGGTCCTTGCGCACGACGAAGCCTTCATAGGCCTTCGCCGCGATTTTATCCAGCGCGTCCAGTTCCAAACTCATGCGCTTCCTCCGATCGTGGTAGTTTGCGAGTCGAGTACGGTTGCCTCATCGTTAGAAAGCAACACAACATACGCAGCCGTCCCCTCGTCATCGGGACTCGCCACTGCTAACGATACCGTCCCGTCCTCGCTAACTTCTTTCGGCATCCCGCCATCCACCTTTGATTTGGCTTCGGCCACTCGTCCCCGCAGGTCCACTTTGAGTCCTGGAACCGCTCTGTCGATGGTCACGCGACAACGCAAGCCAACCCATTTAACATCGGCAATTTTTGCGATCTCGACCGCACCAACTGCCGCTCTCACGAGGATTCGCGGAACCACTAGTTCTTGCAGTGAAATCCCGCCGTGATCGTACTCTTTGCCGGCTTTGAAACAGCCAATCCCCGGCGGGGACGCGATCGTTATCGCGGGGTTCCAATGCCAACCGACAACCGGAAGATCCGTCGTAGACGTATCCTTCATGGCGGCACACCGGCCCCAACGACTGTCGACTAGAAATTTCGGCAATTCTATTTTCGGAAAACCACCTGGCATCAGCAACCAGCCGTGATCGGTTACCACAAGAACTTCTTTCCACCCCGCAAAAATTAAGCCGCGCACTCGCACCACAAGATCTTTAACTTCTTGATCGACAATCTTTGCCAGCTTCCAACCCACGTCATGGCCGCGCTTGTCGAGGGTGCCGGCCTCCGTCCAAGCCTTGCCTGTCGGATCGCCCGTCGCCAATCCTTCCAGAAACTGAATTCCGATTCCGTCTAGCAACGACTTAAATCGATCATGCGTTAGTCGTTGACCAGTGGCAGCAATCGTTGTGGTAAATTCATCGGCAGCCTCGCCGCCTTTCAGCAGAGCTGCCACCGGTGAAACAAAAGGCTTCGCTGTCGCAGTCACCGCCGGGAAAGGCGCCCAATCCCAGGCCACGTTTACATCCAAATCGCCCGATTGCAGCGATTCAACCAGCAATTGTGCCACGTCGTAACGTAGGCCATCGGCAAAAATAATTATGCGGCCCTCGGTCGCTTCGACCGCGCCCAGCCGCGGGTTCATGCCAGCTGGATTACTTTTCTTGAGGCTTTGCAAATTTCGTGCGGACTGATCGAGCCAGTTTGAGTAAAGCGCCTGAACCGACAATTTTATCGGCTCTTCGTGTTCGACGGACTTGCAGCAGTCGAGCGCTTTCAGGACAAGCGAGTCAACTTTCCATCCGGTCGTCGCGTAAAGGTCTCCCAGTTTGTTCAAGGACCCAGCCGCCAGGGGTATGTCTACGAGAGTCGCCAGCTCATTCAGATACTCCAGCGCCACGGCAAACTGAGAGCGGCCAATTTCCCGCCACACCCATTTGCGTTGGTGGCCGTATTTTCCCTCTAGCTCTTTGACCCGTGGCGCGGCTTGGTCGAGTCTGAGCTGGCCAAGTGTTTTTAAAACGTCGGCGATCTCGGATTCCAGTTTGTCATTAATCGTGGGCCAAGATTCAGAGTCCGAGCCCAGCTCTAATTGCTTGGGCGGATCGATTCGTTCGAGAAAACTTACTACGCCAAGATACCGCTGAGGCGCTTCCGTGAAACGTATCCAGACCTTTGCCCACTCTCCCTTTCGTTCACCCAATAGCTTCGCTGCCGCTAATTCCCCGTCCTTGTCCGGATTGAACTTGTAATCCGCTTCGCACCGCTCGCAGAACGCCTTCCATTCTGCCTTCGATCTCGCCTGTTTTTCTTTTTTTGAGTCATTCAGCCAACGCAAGATGCGACTCGGCGGATCAGGTTCCAACAGTTGGTTGAATAAATCGGAATCGAGCTTTTCCTTACGAAGATCAGCGACTTTTTCTTTTAAGAGCTGCGGCAATGCCCGTAGAAGCGCATTGCTAGTCGCCGCATCTTTGGCGACATCCAAACCTAGACCTCCGTGATCCGAACTCAAAAAGGCCAATGGCGTCCAATCCTTCCCGTTGGGATGCGCCCAGATCACTCCGCGAAACTGATATTCAACCAAGGGCTGCAACTCCGGCGGACAGTCCTCCACTTCGCGTAGCTTCTGCTTGCTCACTCCAGGCAGGTAGAAGATCGGCACGTCGTCCTTCGACAGTTTCGTCTCCACTGCGCGCGACTCGACACATCTAAGCCACACGGCTGGCCCCGTACGACCTCTGGACGAGTAGGTTCCGTAGACGAACAGCTCCGGCACGATCGACTTCAAGTCGTCCAACACTTCTTCCCAAAGCCGGTCCGGATCAGTCCATAGGACGGCACATGGTTTTGCCTGGTCTCCAGGGGTGTACGAATCGGCAGTGCCTTTGATCCGCGCGATCATTTCCGAGCCCACAGTTGCTTCACCATCTTCGACACGATATGGCGAGACCCGAGTCGAGCGAGTAGGCGAAGAAGATTTTTTCTTTCGCACTGCCATTTCAGTTTTTGCCTCTCGCTTTTCGCTTTTCTGCCAAGCTCAGGTGATGGTCATTGATGCGATCACCTTTAAACACCTTGTACCAAGGAGCGCTCGCCACATCTTTGCCGCGATCCTTGTTCCAATTAATCTTTGGATTCTTCCGTAGCACGCCGGTCTCAACAAACGGGCGAATATTTAACCGGACTCCATCGTTCAAATCCGGCTCCCAGCCAATTGGCTGCTTCTCTAGCGGCTTCCAACGCACAAAAATGTCGTAGGGCGCCTCGCCTTCGATTATTTTTTCCAACTTCGATTTGAGTTCCTGCGCCGCCTGTAAACGAGCGTCACTTCCTTCCTCGCCAGCGTCGTTCGCCGCTTTTTGCCTCGCGATCCAATCGCCGAGAAAAGTGTACGTCAGTTTCTCAAGATTGCGTCGATTCAGCTTGTGATAATTAACCAAGGCGCTGAAACCGTCCCGGCGGCCATCCCAGATTTGCCAGATTAAAGGTCGTTGATAAAATAGCTGACAATGCTGCTCGAAAAAACCATTTCGCAGCCAGTCTTCAATAGTCTTGCCGTCAAATCCTGCCTGCTCTAGCAATTCGTTCTGCATTCCCGGAGCCCACTCAGACCCGAAAGTTGCCGCGAACAGTGCGCGCAATCTCTCGGCAGCCGGCTGTTCGCCCTTTATGGGATTAATGCAAACGATCCCGTCATCATCAGCAAATTGCTCTAACCCGTCTAACCCGAGCGCCGGGCAATCGGGAAAACTTGAACCGGTCTGGCGCGGCCACTGGTAGCCTAGCAATCGCGCCACGGCCACATGCAACGGCTCGTCTGAACCTTTGGGCTGCCCGTTGAACAGCCATTGCGTCGGGTCGCTAGAAAACGGCTTCGGCAATCCGTGCGGATACTTATCCGCCGCCACTTTTTGCCAGTGCGCGAGGTCGAAGGGAATTTTAACTAGCGATGTGTTGGTAACTTTTACCGACTGGTCAATCTTCCGAACCTCTTCATTGTATTCCGGCGACGAACAGAACGCCCACACCGCAGGAACGTGCACCTCGTCAGACGGAAGAACTACGGCCGCGTTCTTATCGAAGATGTCACCAAGATACAACGACGCACAAAGCTTGTTCATTTGGCTGATGATGACGCCCTTTTTCTTCCAAGCCATCCCACCGACCAATATTGCTTCACCGCGTTGTCCGCGTTCGTGTAGCAATCCTCTACCTTGTTCCCAAAAGACTATTTGCTCCATTCCGCCAAAGAACTGTGTCTTGTCCACGGTCGTTTGCAGGAATTCCCAATCCTCGCCCAGCGTGGCAACTTCCCAAAATTGTCGGAAGAAGCATGGTGTGTCTTTGCTTCCGAGCCCGTGGACTCCGTGTGCAACGGCGGAAAGGAGTGCCGTCCTGCCACCCTCGTCCAAAGTGATTCTTGAATCTGGGTTTTGAAGCTGGCTGTTTTGTTTTACTAGCTCGACTGGTTTTGTCCTGAGCGCGAGATTCTTGTCGCTTGGAGTTTTTTCTTCTGCCACATCTATCCCAACGATGCGATGCATCTCGGCTGGTTTCTCTCTGCCGAAGCTTACCAACGCAACATTGACGACCTCACCTCCAATCGTCTCAAACGCGCGCGGCCCAAGGCGTGCCACGCAAGCCCATGATGCTTGGCGGAGGAGGTTCTCGCGCAGCCGCGTGTAAGTGCCAAGAAAGAGCCAATTCTGTGGAGTCACCAGAGCCGTGTTCCCTCCGCTTGCACAGAAGTCGAGACAGCGTTCAACGAAACAGGTAGCGAGATCAGCCTTTGCATCAGGATGAACGCGCTCGGAGTATTCCAACAGGCCCTCGTCACCGGGACGAATACCTCCATCCTGTTTGCCTCGGGTAAGATACGGCACGTTGGTAGCGACGAGCGTGAAATGGCCGGCGAGAATTTCCGCCGCCTTGGCCAGGCCGCGCGCGGTCACGGCCATTTCATGCACGGTGTCGTCGTTGGTCTCCTGCGCCAGCGCCTTTTCCAGCAGCGGCTGGAGTTCATGGAACGCGGCTTCCAACAGGTCGCCTTCGTGAGCACGCGGGTTGATGAGGCTGCCCAGTACCGCCGCCTTTTGGAACAGCCGATTAAGCCGCTCCATGCCGCGCTGGAGTTTATCGTTGTCGCCGGCAATCGCGAGCCAGTCGGCTTCACGAGCGTTCGGCGCGAGGCCGGAGCAGGCAAGGTTCATCGCCGGCAGCGAGCGATGGCCCACACGCCGCCAAGCCGCCAGCGCCAGGTTGAACGCGCCGATCTGCGTGCAGCGCGGGTCTATCTCCAGCCCGAACAGGTTGTCCGAGATGACCGCCGCCACTGCCAGCTTCTCGTCCAGCTTTTCCTCCGCTATCCGCAGCGCCACGAGCCGCGCGAACATCGCCACCACGAAATGGCCGCTGCCCATGCACGGGTCGAGGCACTTGAGTTCCTTCGCCGTCTTCGGCCAGCCGTCGAACGTGCCGGCAGCGGGAGTCCACGTCTCCTCGCCATTGACAATCGCCTTCACGAAGCGGAGATAGTTCCATTCCACGCCGGGTAACGCGCACACTTTCCGCGCCGCTTCTTCCGTCGGGCAATTTGAAACTTTGAACCTTGATCTTTGAACTTCCGCGCAACGCGCGGCGTGCCACGCGCCAAGCGTGTTGTCCAACAGAAAGTCCACCATGTAATCCTCTGTGAACAGTTGCGTGACCACCGGGAGTTCATCCGCGCCGATCTTGTTACCCGCAGCGTTGACCTGATCCTTCCGCTCCGCCTGCCAGAATTGATAGCACCAGCCAAGTGCATCGTCGGCGAGAAATGTTTCTCGGGTGAGACCAACTACTAGATCACGCAACTTTGAACGGTCTTCGGGAGCGAGCTCGATCTTGCCAGCGGAATCATCGGGGCGAAAAATCTGCGGGAGGCTTTTTGCAGCGAACCGAACCGCAACGTCCCATTCGTCTTTCAGACCGATTTCAGGCGCTAACTCCCGACAGTCTTGGAGCGAGACCGGAACGCCGTGATCCGGTGAAATTAGCAAATCATTCTCCGCCAGAAACCGGGCGAAGAGCATTCGGTGCCACTGGTCGTAGGCGATCTTTTCCGTCAGATGGTAAAGATCGTAACTGCCTTTCTTCCGAGGATCTTCCTTGTCACCGAGCTGCCGTGCTTGCGCCCGGAGAGCACGCCGGAGCGTACGTTGATCAGCAGACAGGTACGCGGGTGCATCGGCTTCGTCCACACCAAGAGAATGGAGCGCTTTCCTCGCTGCTGGCTCAGTAGCCGCTCGCGCCGCAAGGACGACTTTGGAAAGTTGATTTCGCTGCTCTTTCGTTAAAATCGCCATTGACTCTCTATGGTTGAACGCGTCTGGTTGCAGGAACTGTCTCAACTCTTCGGTTTTCTACGCAGCTCAACGGTCTCCGCGCCTTGTCTTCTTCGAAGTATTTTCGAGTTTGGTTCCGTTGTCTTCGGGTTACTTTTGTTTACGGTTGTCAGCGTCGTCTGAGGTTTCGGACCTATCTTGAGTCTGCCTCTCGTCCAATACTGACTTTTGTCAGCATCGGAACCCACGGGATGAAGCTCGTCGTAACCAGAACTTGATCCTTTGCGGAGAACTTTGGTGGTCTGCGCCGCCTTTCCCCAGTTAAGTCGTTTGGCCATTATTAATCTCCTACAAAATTACTGGTCCTTTCTTTAGCTGTTCCTTCACTGCAGCCCTGACATCTCCTACCCACGCCTCCAGCTCTTCTTCATTCTGGATGGTAGCAGTGGGAAGTGGCACGCGGACGGCCTTCGGTACCAGCAGACGAGTGGCCTCTTCAAGTGCGGATTGAAAACGCTGCGGCAGAGCATCGACGATATTGCGCCGATTGGCCAGCGAGTTTTCACGAAGCGACAAATAAATCTCCTCTTCGTTGGCGACCTTAATCGGCGGCGGTTTTTGCAGGTTAAATCTCTGTACCAACTGTTCTCGCTGCTCGTCCGACAACTTACGCCAAATATCGCTTGCTCCCAGTCGGGCTTGTTCGCGTTCGAACGTACTGTCCAATTCGCGCTGGAGTGTATTCAGAGCCTCACGTAATGCACCCAGGACATTCTGAATGACCGGCGGCACGAGATCAGGTTCCGAAAGCAGGCCACGCGAAGACTCTATGGCGTTTACTGAACAGGCTGCTTCTTGGACCTCCGGCAGAGCGGTGGCCATAGCGCATAGTTCCTGGAGCCGCTGCCATCGCGGCAAACGTCGCGAAATGTTCTCACTAATCGCTTTCCAATCTGCGCTGCATCGCTCCAGCTCGCTTCGTCGCTCGTGCATCTTTAAGAGCTGCGCGTTGCCGCTGAGTGTCTGTAGCTCCCGTATCGCTTGGGTACTCGGCTTCTCTGGCTGGGGCGCCTCGCCACCGGCTGATTCGGCAAGGTCCAACAATTTGCCGAGAAACAGTCCAGCTGCCGCGGACTCTTGTCCCGATTGAGTGGGCACGCTGAGCTTTTGAAAGAGCGCCTTCAAATCAAGCTTCTGTATGGCGGAGAGAGGAGGAATATCAACGTTGAAGGCGGCATTGCCGATCTGGGTCTGGTTCAAACTCTTGGCGTCGGTAGGTTGACCATTGACCGAGCAGCGCAGATTGCCCGCGAGAGTAAGAACGACTAGAGCCGCGTCGACCGCGTCCTGCGGCCAACCGTACGGTGCCTTGCGAAAGTTCTCGCGTACATCTCGCCCTTTTTTCCCCGCTCCGATGAATTCGGAAATCTGCTTGCAGACCGGGTGCTGTACAATCTCGCCTTGATAACCAACCGATTGCAGAGCCCCCAAGTTTCCAGCGCGAGCAGCGTTAAGGACCTGGGACCAATTGGCATGATCCGCTTCGTTGAATTGAGGAAATAGGCGTTGCAACGCACTTTGTGCTGCTTCTTCCACTCTGTCGACAAGCTCAAGGCCGGTAATTTCACTGCCGCCGCCTAAAAAGACTTTACTGTTTGACATCACTTGGCGGAGGGCAGCCTCAACACCTCGCTCCGCACTCCTTTGTCGAGTCTGAATAGCTTCACACGCCTGAATGGCATCTTCTCCGGTAGTCGGAACACCGCGATCGAGAATGGTGTCTTTTGCCGCAAGCACCGTAGCTAAGTTCTGCCGCAACTCTTCATGTGCGGTGCGCGGCAAGAAACCAAATAGCATCGGGCTGGTATTGCCGGCAGCCTGCGCATCGGTCGCCACTGCTCGCTCCTGCTCCGCCCAACCGTGACGAACCCAAAAGATCAGGCCGCCTTCGGGCTGCGCCGGGCGCGTGTTGGAAAGCGACACTTCCAATTTTCGTGGCTGGCGAGAATTACCTTGCGCGATATTCAACGAGCGCAGCGCTGCATCGAGCGATTCACGAAGCAACTTCTCACGTTCGTCGTTAAGCCGGTGATCGTCGTTTAGTATTTGCCCACGACGGCGATTGAAATCCTGATTCCAATTGGCTCCCTCCCGCGTTTGCAGCAAGTACTCGTTTTCGACGACCATCAGCTTGCCTTTGTCGGCCAGGTCTTTGAGCAGCACGGGTACTTCCTGACGGAGTTTAGCGCCGTCGCTCTTAAGATCTTCGACAAGCAAGTCGGCCAGCGTTTCCGCCGTCGCTTTAACGCCGTCATCCGCGCCGGCTTGACGGGGCAGCTTTGAGATCAGAAATATGAGAGCGCAGAGGCGAGACTTGAGCTGGCCCTCGCGGGTTTTGTCCGCAAGCTCGGCAATGGCCTCGTGGTACTCGCGCTGGAGCATGCCCGTGTTCAAGAGGTCAGTCGCGATTTCGTTATAAATAAAATCCGCCGGCACCACGTTGCCAAGATCGCGATCGGCGGTGTCTCTGGCGGCGTCATAGATGATCTTCAATTGTGTGCGCAGTTGCGCTGTCGTGCCACTGGCGTCGACGTTGCGTAGCACTTTCTCCCAAAAGCGACGACGTACCGGCAAAAGCGGATAATCGAATGCGTAGTAAGGTTCATCCGACAGACTTGAAGCGAGCCGGGTATTTTGCAGGTGGCGGCTGATCTCGCCTTGATTGGCCTCAATCGCTTGCTTCTTGATGTCGGCAATGCGTTCTGGCTTTTTCGCCAGCACCGTTTGACGCGTCACTTTTTCAACGTCGGCGTCCGAAAGCGATACTTTTACTCCAAACCTGGCCTGAAGGCGGCCCAGGCTCGCCGTAGTGGTAAGCGCCGACTGACCGGTCCCAACCAATAGAACACGGCTATCGAGCCTGGTGCAGCAATGTTCGGCGATCTCCTGGACATCCATCGCGCGTTCGACCTTGTCGCCAATGAATTGCTGGACCTCGTCGACAACGAGAAGCGTACACGGAAGTTTGCCATCGTTGCCGAAAATACGCCGAATCAAATCGAGCGCTTCTTCGATCGTCGGAGTGCTCAAGTTTGGAAACTGCGCGCGGATCGCGTCCCGCGCATCCTTCGGCGAGCCGAAACTTGAATCGGCCGCGACTAACGCTTCCGCAAGAGGCGTAGAGACGTAAAAGTTACGAATTTCTTTTTCGGGGGTCAGCTTTTTAGCCTTGAGGTGAGCCGTAATCTTGGCCAACAGATTTTTCTCACGTAACCACAAGACAAATTTTGCTGCTGCCAAATTTTCCGGCAACTCCATTGCACGGAAGACAAGCTGCAAGAAGGCAAGGCGAATATTATCCGGGCTTCCTTCTCCCAGAGTTCCCGCTGCGGCCTTCAATCCGCCAAACTGCCGAGCACGATTGCCCAACTCGACAAAAAGATCGTTGATATTCGTCGGCAAGCGCGCCAGCGATCGTGCCGAAGCACCATCGGAAAACTTATAATCGACCCACAGATACCTCAGCATTTTAACCAGGTGCGACTTACCGCTGCCAAAAAAGCCGCTGACCCAGACCGCTTGCTGCTCCGGTTTGTTTAACCCGTCCAGGTAGGCGCTCATGATCCGCTCAAGGCCACGGGCATACTCGCCATCGCACACAAAGGTCTCCAGCTCGAAACGAAGTGTTTTGAGCTGTTCCTGATCGGCGCCAATTTCTCCTACCTTAGAAACGCCATTATTTAACAATTCGTATTTGCGCGGGTCAGTAGAATAGACCTCGTAATTCTTCATATCTGCAATCCCTCGCTGCAGGTGATCGGAACCGCCATGTAGTTAAATCCGTCGCGGGCATCCATAAATCGATAAACGTTGCGCTCGTACTCTCCAGGGAAGAAAACCAAGAGTCGACCGCGGATCGAATCCTCCAGATCCACGATGACGCTCGATAGATGGGTAAAGCCAAACAAACTACCGGCTCCAAGGAGCGCGACTACCGCATCCTTATCTGCGTCCTGGGCCTGGCAGGCTTCCTTGAGAAACGAAACCACGTGAGATTTCAGCTCTTGTTCTATCATGTTTAGAGCACTTGGCTCTTCGAAATAAGCTTCTCGATAGTCGTGAGCGGCCAGCCATCTCGCGGGAAGGTCTGTAATGTCGACCAATTTCCAATGGTGCTTGGCTTCGAGAGTGGCGACCTCGAATTCTTTTATCTGGGTGCGAAGCCGACGTTCTTCAGATGGTGGATAGACGGCAAACCAGACGCGCTGTCTGCCGGCAAGATTTGATTGCCAGGGTATTCCAACGTGCCGGCGATAGTTGTTGATCAAGTTGTTGATCTGGCTCATAGAAAGGTGCCCGCTAGAGATTGAAACCTGGGAAAGGTAATCTCAACCACAGAACCAATCGCTCGAAGCGTCAGTAGCTCCTGGCGGTGGGCTTGCTCGGCCAGCGACCTGGCCTCGGTAGCGTTTAGGTCCAGTAGACGACACCAGACGGAAGTGAAGAGTTGCGCCCCGGCAATGCCTCCGACGTAACCAAGAATAAGGGCGAAAGTTACGACGGCAGGCCGAGGCTGGACGCGAGAACGAATTTTCTTTGTTCGACCCGTGAGATGACCCGATTGGGTCCAAGATGAAGCCGCATGTCTTGCGACATTACCGAGAATGATGGCGCTGTACTGGTGAGGATACGCCTCGGTTAGCGCCTGCTGCAGGTCGTCGCTCCTAACGGATTCGCCAACTGACGCCTGCGAGATGGCCGGTGTGGTTGCGCGGAGGAGCGGGTCGCGCGCCCAAGCAATTAACAGTGACAGCAGCGGAGCAGACTGCGAATCAAATTTCATCAATTGTCGATACAGAGAAAAAATTGGGACTTTCGACGACAACGCATAAAGCTCGCGCAGCCGTCTAACAGTTTCTTGCCTAGTCGTCTGTGTTCTTTTTCCGAGAACATTTTCTGAGAGTACAAGTCTACGATAGTCCTCGGTACCGGCCCGGGCATCAGCGGAAGCAAGAAGACGGGTGATTTCCTTGAGCATAATCGTGCGACTTGTGTGAGCACCACCCTCAGAGACCTTAAAGCCAAAGGCTTCGAGATCTTTATCGGGGCTGGGGAATTCGAATATGGACCGTGCTGCTGACAACATAAAAGAACTCTGGAGATAGTCACACCATCTGAAAGAGTGCCAGATTATTTGATGTTCAGAATCGTTCAGAATATTACGCGATTTACCGGTTGGATGCCAAGAAGTCGTTTGCCGGTTTCAAAGGGAAACGCGTCAGGAGTTCTTAGCGGGCTCAACCAGCCAGGCGACAGCCGTGTTCCCTTTCGGATTGGCAGAGTTTTTTGCAATCGTCTTGGATAAGCGAGACAAAGAACTCTTGATAGAGATCCTCCATAGCTTCATCACGAGCTTCGATGTGATGGACAGTAAGCGTCTTTCTGATTGTGTGGTAGACAAGAGAAAAATATTGCAGGACAAAAGCATCCCCCGCGGCCTTCTCGCCTTTCAGGCAGCCGGCAATGAGGGTTTTTTCCTTTTCGGTCATGGTTGCAAAATGAAGAGAGGTCCTGGCCCTGGTTCAGTGCGAGTACCATACTGCTCGTTTGCTTGGCAAGCTGTGCCATAAGTCTGCCCGCTATATCTTAAGCTTGGCCCTGCACCTGGTCGCCCGATAACGGTCGAATGACTGGAAGATTTGCATCCTAAAATGGAGGGGAAACGATCCGGAAGATAAGGATTAGCAACGATGCAAGCCAAGACGCCCCTTGTTGCGGGCTAGCGCTACCAGCCGCTGCGCCGTGGGTGTTCCTTATGAGCCGAACCACGCCACCAGTTCGAACGTCCTCATGTGCTGCGCGAATGTGACTCAAAGACTGCGGATCTTGCCACAAGTGCCCGACTTCGCTTAACAGCTGCAGACTCTCAAAATCGATAATCACAGCCGTAGGCTTCCCGCGTCGAGTGATGATCACCCGTTCACCCTCCTGCACTTCTTCGAGCAGCTTTAGAAACTGGTGCCGTACTTCAATAGCGGTGAGGAACCTATCCATATGTACAGTTAAATGTACTGTGACCTGCCTCATTCGTCGAGACAGTTATATCTTCAGCCGCCTCCGCATAGTCCGGTCATCTCGGTATAACAGGAGTCAAGACCATTCTTGGGATAAAAGGTTAACGCGGTTTTCTTTTACGGCTTTTAACGAGGGAAAGCCCCGTGCCTCTTCGGCCTTTGAGTTCATTCAGAAGACATTCCCAATCGATCAGAGTCAGATAGTCGTCTAGCGCACTGGACTCGCAATCGTAGCCGCGCAAAAATTTAGCGAAGCTGCCAAATTTCTTTTCGTAATCTTTGATGCGTCTCTGAATCTCTTTAACTGTTAGAGTAGAATAGTCTACTTCCTTCTCACCTTCGGTTCCTTTAA
>JBGPIK010000108.1:0-16964 GCA_041484845.1 Binatia bacterium
ACGGCTTAAAGAATCAGATCGAAGGCAACATCGTGCAAGGCATCAGCCGCGCGCTCTACGAAGAAGTAGCGTTCGATGGCCATGGCGTGACCAGCCTCGACTGGCTGAGCTATCCGATCATTCGATTTGCCGACGTGCCGGAAATTGATATCGTATTAATCGATCGACCCGATGTCGCGCCCCTGGGCGCCGGCGAACCATCGACTATTCCTCTCGGAGCAGCCGTTGCCAACGCGGTTTTTGACGCCACCGGCGCGCGTTTATATGAAGGTCCGTTCACGCCGAAACGAGTCCTGGAGGCGCTGAAGACGACCTCCCGAATTTAACCGCTAACCTGAATGGGATAAAAGCGATGATCTCATCGTAAACCAGCCAAACAAAGGAGCGATTCCATGGCACAAATAACGCTTAAGGTAAACGGCAAGAACCGGATCGTCGATGCCGATCCGGACACTCCGTTGCTCTACGTGCTGCGCAATGATCTGCAACTGAACGGTCCCAAATTCGGCTGCGGCCTGGGCCAGTGCGGTGCCTGCACGGTGATCATGGACGGCAACGCGATTCGCTCCTGCGTGACGCTGGTCAAAAGCGTCGGAACTAAGTCCGTGACCACTCTGGAGGGCCTGGGGTCGGTCAAGAAGATGCACCCGATTCAGAATGCTTTTCTCGACGAGCAGGCAGCGCAGTGCGGCTACTGCATCAACGGCATGATCATGACGACCAAGGCGTTGCTCGACAACAATCCCAAGCCCAACGACAGCCAGATCAAGGAAGCGCTGGCGGGCAATCTCTGCCGCTGCGGCACGCACACGCGCATCCTGCGCGCGGTCAAGCGCGCGTCAGGTCAGAAGGTTTAACGGAGGAGTGATGAAAATGAACAAACTTGAATTCACTCGCAGAGAATTTCTCAAAGGCACTGGCGCGCTGGTGGTCAGCTTCAAGCTGTTTCCGTCACTGTCGCCGGCTTTCGCGCAATCGACCGTCGGCGTCGGAATCGATGCGGACCCGACATCGCTTGATTCGTGGCTCGCGGTCGCGCCGGATGGCACCATTACGGTTTTCGCCGGCAAAGTAGATCTTGGCACCGGCGTTGAAACCGCGCTGGCGCAAATCGTCGCGGAAGAGTTGGACGTTCCATTCAATCGAATCAAAATGACCGGCTTGGATACGACGAAAGCGATCGACCAGGGCATAACCGCCGGCAGCAGGACCATCGAAAGAGCCGGCCCGCAATTGCGCCAGGCCGCCGCAGCGGCACGACAACAGTTGCTGAAGCTCGCGGCATCGCGTTTGGGCTCGCCAGAGGAAAAGTTGACCGTGACAGATGGTATTGTGAGCGTCGCCGGCAATAGAGCAAAGAAAATCTCTTACGGCGAGCTGATCGGCGGCAAACAGTTCAATGTAAAAATTACCGCCACTGGCACCGGCTGGGACATGAAGGTCGCGCCAGAAGTTCGTGCTAAAAATTTCAAAGAGTATAAGGTCGTCGGAACTTCACAGAAACGTATTGAGTTGCCGCCTAAACTTACGGGTGAGTTTGTTTTTGCCCATGACGTCCGCGTCCCAGGGATGCTGCACGGGCGTGTGGTTCGCCCCCCGACAATAACGTCGAAGCCCACCAACATCAATGAGGCTTCTGTCGCCAACATTCCAGGATTTGTAAAAGTCTTGCAGGAAGGAAGCTTCGTCGGCGTCGTCTGCCGGACCGAATGGGCGGCCATCAAGGCGGCGCAGGCACTGAAAGTTTCCTGGTCCGTGCCGGCCACCAAGATGCCGGCCAACGCGGAGGAGGTTTTTTCTTATATAAAAACCACCAAAAGCCTGCGCGACCAGGTCACCGTAAACAAAGGCGATCCCGAATCGGCGCTCGCCCGGGCGACTAACACTTATGAAGCAACCTACCGCTGGCCCTTTCAATTACACGGCATGATGGGTCCGTCATGCGCTGTCGCGGATGTCGGCAAGGACCGAGCGACAATTTATACTGGAACGCAAGGTTCCTTCGACACCCGCGAGGCCGTTGCCGACTTGCTGGGATTTCCCGAAAAAAATGTGCGCGTGCTCTACCGAGAGGCATCCGGCAGTTACGGACGAATGGGCGCTGATGATGTCTCGGAAGATGCCGCCCTGCTTTCGCGCGCGGTCGGCAAACCGGTGCGCGTGCAATGGATGCGGCATGACGAGCATGGCTGGGAGCCCAAAGGGCCGGCGCAGTTGGAACTAGTCCGAGCCGGCGTCGACGGACAGGGCAAAATTATCGCCTGGGATTTCGCGGATCGAGGTTTTCCTCTGACCGCTGTTTCAGGCGGAGGATTGCGTCTTCTCGCTTCCCGCCAGATCGGTATGAAAACCACTGCGGACGGAAATTCCAACGGCACCCGGGGCGGCGGCCAGATCTATGCATTCGAAAATCAAAAATGTGCGGCGCCGCTCATTCCATGGGTGCAGCCCGACGAGACTCCGCTGCGCACCGGTTATTTGCGCGCTCCGGGCGATATGGGCCGCTGTTTTGCCAGCGAGTCGTTCATGGACGAGATCGCGGCCGATTTACGCATCGATCCGGTTCAGTTTCGCCTGCGCTACCTCGGCACCAACAAGCGAGGCGCGGATGCATTGATCGCGGCGACGAAACAGGCTCATTGGCAGGAACGCCCTTCACCGGCGCCGGCGTCAGCGGGATCAAAGGCAACGGGACGAGGGGTCGCAATCTCCGATCGCGGCAATACGATTTGCAGCGCCGTCGCGCAAGTAGAAGTCGACAAAGCCACGGGCGAAGTGACGGTTAAACGCTTTACTCTTTCCCATGACTGCGGACTCATCATTAATCCCGATGGGCTGAAAAACCAGATAGAGGGAAATATTATTCAGGGCGTAAGCCGAGCGCTCATGGAAGAGGTTAAGTTCGATTCATCCGGAATCAAGACTTTGGATTGGATAAGCTACCCGGTTATCAGATTCCCGAAAGTTCCGGAAATCGACATCGTCTTGATCAATCGCCCGGAAATGCCGGCGCTAGGCGGCGGCGAGCCGTCAAGCGTTCCGATTGGTGCGGCGATCGTCAATGCGATCTTCGACGCCACGGGAGTGCGCCTGCGCGACGCGCCGTTCACTCCGCAACGCGTGCTGGCGGGGTTGCAAAAAACGTGATGGCAAGAAATTTCGGCGGGATGTCGCTACGTTCCTGGAGGAGGCCTAATGATCGAACCCGATTATTCGCCCGTCTGGGCGCACGGGAACGCATTTGAAAAATTTATGGGAGAGTGGCCATGATTTTTCCAATGGCGTTACGGTGCGAAGATTCTGTTTTTCGACTATAGGTGAAACAGTCGCTGCGGAATACCGGACAGAATCTTTTCTCGATCTTGCGCACGGTTCACCCGCAAATTATCGGCTACAGAAAATTGGAGATGTTTCGAACACGACCGCTAACTGATGATCGGTAAGTAAAAATCGGAGAAGAAGGAACCCCTAGCGTACCCAAGTGATCGCCAACGGAACAGACTTCGCCATTGATGCACCATGAAAAGAAGGCGCTACACTATGGCAACGCAATGATGGTCACCACAAGGCTGATGGTAATGACGGCCAACACAATCGTGGTCAGCAGAAACATAGTTTCGAATGGCAATTTTGAATCCACAAACGGTATTCCCACTCGTATGGTCATTTGTTTGTAAACTGAATGATCATCTAAAGCCGAATCATTAGTGAAAGGACGTTCTTTTGGATAAATCTCCCTTAAATCGATGCGCTCTCAAGCGTGAGTCGTTCAAGATCTTGTTCAAAACGATACCCGCAAGCCGATAGGCCTTTCGCTGATTCCTGGAGACTTCCAGGGCGGCATCCGTCGCCGCCACAACTAAATCCCCAACTGTGGTTTGCAATCTTTTGACAGGGGGCTCTATTCTCATAAACGAATCCTCCTCAAAACCTCTTCCTCTTACCGTAATCTACAGATAGTTCGGTGCAGCAAAGCCTGTGCCTAAACTATGGTCGATTCTCGCTCGTCTTCTCGGAAACTCGCTTATGCATATGTGCGAATTTCACAGGGGCCATTCTGTCATCCGTGAAAATTTCGCCATGCGCCTCGGGGATCTCAACCGGTACGCGAATTGCTCATTTTAAAATGTGATGACCATTATCCGCGCGATACTTTATTCCGCGCTCTGCGTTATGGCTTCGATTTTCGTGTTTTTAAGATCGCCGGCCGCACAGGAAATGGAGGTCATTATGGGTGGGGAGCTAGAATACCAGCAGTATTGCGCCGTATGTCACGGCGTGGATGCCAAAGGCTATGGAATTATGCGCAAGTTTCTGACGGTCGAGCCGTCAGACCTCACCCAGTCAGCCAAGAAAAATGGTGGCCGGTTCCCTTTCTGGCAAGTTTACCGAATTATAGACGGACGCGAAGAAGTCAAGGGCCACGGCACGCGCGAGATGCCGGTCTGGGGCGGGCGTTTTCGCTCTCAAGCGGGCGGGGACGACACGGGTTCAAGGTCGCAGGTCGCCGGCCGAATCCTGGGGTTGGTTTTCTATCTGCAACATGTCCAGGAATAAATCGACTGAGTCTCTACAACCACAGGCCAAGCAGTTATCCTCAAGCGCTCCCCCGCAAGAACATGCTTGGCGCTAATGAGCCGTCTTTAGCTGCTCCGAATGGCCAGCGCAAATCCCCCGATTCGCGATTAAAGTACTCGACGGCAAGCGCTTGCCTCGTATCAAACTGAACCAGCGATTGCGTTCTTCCTCGCTGTGCTCCATCCAGCCGAGCGGGTAGACACTATCCGAACCGCACGCCGAGCATCTTCCACGAGGTGCTCCGTCAGAGACTTCTTTGCAAGAAAAACAAACATAAGCATTGAACAGCTTCATAGCCTACCTCCTTTGATTGTGCTGTGTGAAAACAAAACGAAGCATCGACAACGCTTGCTTGAAATTTTTAGCGCGACGCTTAACAGATCGAATACTTACCGCTTGCCAGGGCTTGACAGAAATCCGGCATATGCTCTAGCTCACGAGCGACGATCTTGCAAATAGTCCCTTCGAAATCGGCAGGCTTCATATGGCCCTCAAGCGCGACCTGCACGGCGGCGACCTGCGGTTTGTCCACCGGATCGCCGATTCGGCTGCACAACCACACCGCTGCGTGCCGCACACCGGAAACTTCGCGGTAAATTTGCGTAGCCAGTAGATGCGTCAAAACGCTATAGATTTTGCCGACGTGGCTTATCGGATTTTTGCCCGCGGCTGCTTCCGAACCGCGCGGGCGGCTGAGGGCGATAAGACCATTCACTTGATTCCCTCGGCCCACTTCGCCGGAGTCTGCATCTTCGGCGGAAGTTCCGAGGACAGAGAGATACATCCCGGAGAGCCCGGCACCGGCGCGGTCCAAGGTGTTCATATTCACTGTGATATTTTGCAGCTTATCACCGCGAGAGCGAAGATGGGAGATCAATGCCTGGCAGATTTCTTCTTTGCGTTGAAAGTAAACTCGTTCGCTGGTGACGTATTTGTCGAGCAGTGGCATGGCCACGGTGAGGCCCAGATTTTCTCCTCTTCGAATCCCCATGACCTTTACGTCTTTGCCACTTTCAGGATACTTGTGCTTAAAGTGCGATCCGTTCAACAATTGCTCCGCCTCGAGTACCATTGTTTCCGTCTCGGTCAGCGGCGCATAGCCCACCGCAGCGGAAGTATCATTCGCGGGTGTGATAACCGAATCCGCCCGAAAAATACCGGTTAATTCATCGGATCCGCCTTTGAGTTCGACTTGATAAGTAAGATGCCGAATCGGATCGACTTCCGGCAGGTTTTCATGAAACCATTTTTTAGCTGTCTCAATCGCGATTTCTGCGACATCGAATTCTTTAACAAAGGTTGCCCTGTCACCGATGACTAATCTCATCGGTTCAATGACCCGCCCACCGCCGTAACGTCGTTCAACCTTTCCCGCCACTAACAGGCCCTTGTCGCAGTTGTGATGGAGAATTCTGCCATAGTGTTTCAAATAGGCTTGAGACAGAGCCTGGGAAATCCGTTCCATAACTAGATCACAAATTGTGTCCGGATGGCCGAGCCCCTTGCGTTCGACGATCTCGACATCGAGTTCAGCCGGCGTCGGCCCATCGATCTTTTGAACGCGAATTTGATCTATCATCTATCGGATCATTTCCTGGCTGGCTCGATCTCGCTACGCCACCGCATCCGCCGCATCTTTTCGCCGCCATGATGCAGCGTGCACATGCTTCAGTTTGGGCTCCTCCTTAATGTTAACGAAGGGCGCAATTCACATGCCGGTGCTTAAACCACGAAAAAAAAATAACCACCGTAAAATCATTGCGATTCTGCGAAAGAATCGGCGTTATTCTTCCTAGATATGACAAGTCAGTAGCCTCGCTAATCCCAATTTTCTAAGTTCCCGGCTTTGACCGGGTAAAATTGGCACAAATGGATCCCGCTTGGCTGGCACTGTATTTGCCCAAAACCTTATATGAAAACCCGCGGCTTGCGGATTTAAAGCGCCGGAGGGAGAAGCATGGAATACAAACAACGGGAATTTTCAATTTTATCTTTTATCTTATTAGCCCTGGTTGTTTTTATGGTGATGCAGAATTTTCTTCTCACTCGCGAAGGGAAGATGATTACGTATAGCCAATTTAAGTCTTTGGTAAAGAATGGGCTTGTGGCGGATCTGGTGCTCGAGCAGGAAATGATTCGTGGCAAAATAAAGCCGGCGGGCATGAAGCAGCTGTTTTCGGAAGAAAAGCTTCAGCAATTGATGTTCGATGGCAAGACTCCCTACGCGTTTGCCACCATACGGGTCGAAGACTCAAGTTTGACCGCTGAGCTGGAAAACGCTGGAATTCCCTTCCGCGGCGAAGTGGCTAGCAGCTGGTTGCCGACTTTATTGTCGTGGATTGTTCCGGTGGCGCTGTTTTTTCTCTTATGGTCCTACCTGATGAAAAAAATGACCGCGGGGACCGGTATGATGCAAATCGGCAAGAGCAAGGCCAAGGTTTATATCGAGAGAACGACCGGAGTTAGTTTCGCTGATGTGGAAGGCATCGACGAGACCAAAGATGAATTGGTGGAAGTGGTCGAGTTTCTCAAGAGCCCGGAAAAATATCAGAGACTGGGCGGCCACCTTCCTAAAGACGTGCTTCTGCTGCGCGTTTATACGGGACGTTCTTGACTAGATTGACAAGCTCATACTCTCACGGGTCGGACCAAGCTATGTGTGAATACTCTTAGAATTTTTCGCCCACGAAACAGTTTTTCGCGGCCCCACCACATCACTTTCGCCGCCAAAATCATCCGAGTAAGTTTTTCTGTGTTCCTGCAGTGTGTACGTTCCACCCACTTCGCGACCTGCGATCACTCATTTAGAGCGCACGTTTCGCCTTTAGAAAGGCTGCCGCTAATCGCATGGAGGGTCAAGAAAATTTAAGGGGTCAGGAGTCTTTTCCGGCCTTCAGTCGTCGTTGATTCTGGAACGTTTAAGCAAAATAAAGCATAACCGTCCGCCGTTGCGAATCCGAGCATGCTCAGGATTTTTCCACGAAGGTATTGTAAAGCCAACCAAAAAGCGCGCCTGCAATTGCCCCCGCGACGAGCGCATACAACGTCCCGATCACAATGCTAAGGGGACCCATTTCAGGGTGATAGCCAATATAGAGAGAGGTTTTGATTCCAAGGTAGGTTCCGCCGTATCCGGCCCAAACAATATTAAGGAGGGCGACAAACAGAAAACACAGCGCCTTAAATAATGCGCCTGCGATGATTAAAGATCTTAGCGACAACTTCACAATTTTCTCCTCCTCTTTTTTCATCCCTAGCAGGTTGCTGGGAAAAATTTAAGGCGTCGGGAGTGTTTTCCGGCTTTCAAAGCAGACCCCCTTGTTACTGGTCAACAAGACCTCCTACGGTTACATTTTAGATGATTCAATACGCCTGCTTGACAGGATTTCTCCGAAAGAACGATATTACAGGTGTTTTTCGGATGGACCTCGTCTTCGGCTAACCAAAGGAGCGATTCATGGCGCGAATAACGCTTAAGGTCAATGGCAAGAACCGGACTGTCGACACCGATCCCGATACTCCGTTGCTCTACGTGTTGCGCAACGATCTGGCATTGAACGGTCCCAAATTCGGGTGCGGTCTGGGCCAGTGCGGCGCCTGCACGGTGATTATGGAAGGCAACGCGATTCGTTCCTGCGTGACGCTGGTCAAGAGCGTCGGCGCCAAGACCGTCACTACTCTGGAGGCGCTTGGCTCGGTCAAGAAGATGCACCCGATCCAGAAAGCCTTTCTCGACGAGCAGGCGGCGCAGTGCGGCTACTGCATCAACGGCATGATCATGGCGACCAAGGCGCTGCTCGATAAAAATTCCAAGCCCAGCGACAGCCAGATCAAACAGGCGTTGGCGGGAAATCTTTGCCGTTGCGGCACGCACACGCGGATCTTGCGTGCGGTCAAGCGCGCATCCGGTCAGAAGGTTTAACGGAGGAGTGATGAAAATGAAAACAATTGAATTCACTCGCAGACAATTTCTCAAAGGCACCGGCGCGATGATCGTCAGCTTCAATCTCTTCTCCCCGGCGCGAAACGTAATGGCTCAATTCGCCACGTTGCCGTCGGGAGACATCGACCCGCAGTCTCTCGATTCCTGGATTGCGATCAGTCCGGACGGTTACGTAACCTTTTACACCAGCAAGGTCGAAATCGGCACCGGGACGATCACAGCGCTGGCGCAGATCGCTGCCGAAGAGCTCGATGTTCGTTTCGAGCGAATCAATATGGATTCCGGAGATACGTCGCGCACGATTGACCAGGGCTCCACTGTCGCCAGCCGCACTATCGAGCGTGCCGGACCGCAGGTCAGACAGGCCGCGGCGGCAGCGCGCCAGGAGTTGGTGAAACTCGCTTCGGCGCGACTTGGCGTGCCGATCGAACGGCTGTCCGTCGTCGATGGCGTTGTGAGCGTTGCCGGAGAGGCGTCAAAAAAAGTTTCCTATGGTCGGCTGATCGGCGGCAGGCGCTTTAATACCAAAATTTCTGCGACCGGCACCAGCTACGATTTGAAGGTCGCTCCGGATGTCAAAGCCAAAGATCCCAAGAACTATAAGATTGTCGGTCAGCCGATGAAGCGCATCGAACTCCCCGGAAAATTTACCGGCGAGCATACGTCCGCACACGACGTGCGCATTCCCGGCATGCTTCACGGCCGTGTCGTCCGTCCACCGGTGGTCAATACGACTCCGCTAAACATCGACGAAGATTCTGTACGCCATATTCCCGGTCTCGTGAAAGTCGTGCGCGAGGGAAGTTTCGTCGGCGTCGTCGCCAAAACGGAATGGGCGGCGATCCAAGCCGCGCAAGCGCTGAAAGTTACGTGGGAGAAACCTAAGACCAAATTGCCCGCGAATCCGGATGAGATTTTCGCATACTTGAGGAACACCAAACCGGCACGCACTCAAAAGGCGGTCGACAAAGGTGACCTGGGATCGGCGTTCGCTCAGGCAAAGAAAACTTATCAAGGCAGCTACCGCTGGCCGTTTCAAATGCACGGCATGATCGGCCCAACGTGCGCGATCGCAGATGTCAAAGGCGACAAAGCAACGATCTGGTCGGGACCCCAGGGTCCGTTTAGGACTCGGGCCACGGTGGCAAAATTGTTGAAGATCCCGGAACAAAATGTCCGCGTAATCTATTACGAAGCCGCCGGCTCATTCGGCCGCATGAGTACCGACGACGGCGCCGAGGACGCCGCCTTGATGTCGCGCGCTGTCGCCGCGCCCGTTCGTGTACAGTGGATGCGCCACGACGAGCATGGCTGGGAGCCCAAAGGGCCGGCGCAACTGGGGGAAGTCAAAGCGGCCATCGACGCGGACGGAAAACTCATCGGTTGGGATTTTGTCGATTACGGATTTCCATGGACCGCTTCCGGCGTGACGCCACTCCTGGCTTCACTTCAGACCGGAATCAAGCCTGATAACCCGGGGTCATCCAACGGCACCCAGAGCGGCGGAGAGATTTACGGCGTACCCAATCAAAGAATCATCGCCGAGCATATTAACTGGCACTTCCCCGAACCGATTCCTTTAAGGACCAGCAATTTGCGTGCTCCAGGCGACGTCGCGCGTTGCTTTGCGAGCGAATCGCTGATCGACGAAATCGCGGCCGACTTGCGAATCGATCCCGTAGACTTTCGCCTGCGTCATTTGACTGCCAATAAACGCGGCACAGACTGCCTCAAGGCCGCCGCCGATAAGGTCAAATGGCAGAGCCGCCCCTCCCCTGCTCCGGGCGGCGGTGCCAACATCGTCAAAGGCAGAGGAGTCGCGCTCACACAGCGCGCGAATGCCTATGCGGCGGCCGTAGCTGAGATCGAACTGAACAAGTCTACCGGGCAAGTGGTGGTCACGCGCATCGTTTGCGCCCACGACTGTGGTCTCATGGTAAACCCCGACGGAGTGCGCAATCAAGTCGAAGGCAACGTCATCCAGGGCGTCAGCCGCGCGCTCCTTGAGGAAGTCGGATTCGATAGCAATGGCGTCACCAGCCTCGATTGGACCAGTTATCCGATTTTAAGATTTCACGAGGTTCCGCAGGTGGAGGTCGTGCTGATCAATCGGCCGGAGATGGACCCGCTCGGCGCGGGCGAACCGGCGACGATTCCGGTTCCTACAGCGATCGCCAATGCAATTTATGACGCAACGGGAGTGCGCCTGCGCGAGGCGCCGTTCACTCCGCAACGCGTGCTGGCAGGGTTGCAAAAAACGTGATGGCAAGAAATTTCGGCGGGATGTCGCTGCGTTCCTGGAGGAGGCCTAGTGATCGAACCCGATTATTCGCCCGTCTGGGCGCACAGGAACGCATTTGAAAAATTTATGGGACGCTGGAGCAGACTCAGCGGCCATGATTTTGTCCAATGACGTTGCGGTTCGAAAACTCTGCTTCTCGACTATACGTGAAACAGCCGCTGCGGATTACCCGAAAGAATCTTTTCTATCATTCCATCGCTCAGCTCTCCCTTGCCCTTCAAACCGTTCCCCAGCTGGTCCTGGCGAAACGCGTCGCCATGAGGAAAATCCGTCGCCGTGACCAGAAAATCGTCTGCAACTTTAGTGATAATGTAAGGCAGATCGTCATCGAGCACGCAGCATAGTTGGCCTAGATCTGGTAGACACTTGGATTGATTCTCCGTCGGCCACGGTTCTCGGCGCCTCTTTAAATTCTGCGCCCTGGCTTTCCAGTGGACGCGCCACCTCGCGCCTCAGATTGTTGACGACCAAGCGGTGGCCGGCCTTGATCAGATTCGCGACCATACCTCCACCCATGCCTCCGGTGCCGATAATACCCAGAGTTTTCATATTTTTCCTCCGCGCCTAACTTGGTACGGACTTTCTTATACCTCAACCTCGCGGCCGAGGATAGGTTTACTACCCCCCCCAAAGGAAATCGGGCATCAACATTTGACACAAATGTCCGGCGTTATGTTATAGTTTATGCCGTTTTTCGAATGAGCCACATCACCTCGGGAAGAGTGTAAGTGAACTAGCGGAGCAGTGACGTGCTAGGAGAACCTATGGGAATTGTTCCTCTCTACGTGTGGAATCATTTACCAAGCGCAGACAACAGAGACGGACTGGTTGCCCGGTCGGAGCAGCCCGTGCTGCCGGAAGTGATCGAGGAACGCAGGCTCCAGTTCGGGCGGCTGCAAGATCAAAATCGTTACTTTATGGAGAGAATTCTCAGGCTCGTTCGCATCTTTAAAGGTGTCTATTGCCCATCAACCCCGAGGCACATCGAATCAGCAAGGCTGATTTGTGAGTTGCTCAAACTGCCAGCGCCAATCCCGGATGCGCGTTTGGACGCCATCGATTATGGACACTTTAAGGGGCACCCGTCCTCGATTATGAAGCCACCCCATGATTATGTAGAGATACCGTATCCCGGCGGGGAGAGCTGGCTCCAGTGTCTTGGCCGTTGGCGGTTATTTTTTGAGGACGTGCTCCAAGGGTACAATGGCCAACCGGTACTGCTGGCCGGGCAGACGAGAGCAGCCATCCGAATGTGCGCACATTTGTGCGATGGGATGAAAATCAGCGATGCAGTGGACCTTGAAGTAACCGACCCCAAGGTTCCTTGGGTTTATTTCTACAAGTTTTAATGGCCCCAACTCGCGGACTACTTCGGCGTGTTTCTCGCTCATCTGACACTCGTCGAATGACCCTCGCCGTCAGTTGACGGCTTGCACTTCCGCTCGCGCTACAATTAGGTTTCTTCAGCCGAGGTTTAATGTCACGGAAGTTTGAGATTGGTAGAATTCATAGTCGTGGCCACTCGTGCCACTGATCGACCAAATCTTAAGATGCCCCACGTCTCTCCGGACACTTAATTTACACGGCTCGTTGTAGGCTTTTCAATGAAGGGCTTTGGCTTTCCCTTCTCAACGGAAGAAGGTCGCTCAAACACGTAGCCGAATCTTTCAATCAATGGCCGGTCGCGAATTAAAACTAGCTCTGCGAGCTCCGGTGTATAATAGGTCGAGTAGTGAAGGTGCTCAGAAATATTCATCTTGTCTAGACCGAGCACGTAGCTACGCAAAGCATCACTCGCAGCTCCGATCCTCTCGAAAAAAGCCATGAGGTCGCTGCGAAGAGACTCGACTCGGCAGAAAAAGACGTCGTCAGCCTGTCCGAACAATAGGCTAAATCGAAAAGTATATAGGCCTATACCAGTACCCCGAATTTTCCGCATGACGTCTTTGGTAACGTTTGAGATGTGTCTTTTTTGGTAATTAAAGTTTTCAGGTAACGCCTGGATCAAAAGATCGAGCTTCTCGTCGCTCACGCCGAGGTTCAACGCGTTTCGAATCGTCTGGATAAAATCGAGCTTCCGATTCTCGCTGAGACCGCAGAATAGTGGCGAATTCCTGGTCTCAGAATGCTGATGGTGGTACCATGAGGCGTAGAATTCCCAAGGGTTCCGAACCCCACCAAGAACAGGGAGATGGGAGTACTCTTTGGGCAGAAGAATTCGCGGCAAATGATAGCCGATTTCGTGAGCCGAGGGAAAGAATTTCCTGATAACCTCGGAAACAAATGTACCGCCTGACCGTGGTAGGTGCACAAATACAAACTTGTCAGTAACTATCATCGCCTCTCTCGTTTTCTTCACCTAGAGAAATCAAGGGGACGTTATTTCAACTTGCACGAGTCGCTTAATTATCTTCCTACAAAGTTTGAGGAAGACATCGCTTTCTCCGGGAGATTTTTGCAAGCAGCATTCATCCGCACGCCACGACGAAAAATGCTTCGAGCTTCAGGGACACGAACCCATGCGCCTCCAATTTCAGGCACAGAGGGGAACTTTATTAGAGAGTATGGTATCTGTTGTCTTTTTGCCGCCTCTAATATTAATCCTTGTTGCCAACTATGCCTTTCCAACGGATTGCGAAAGCCCTCCTTCTTCGCTATCTGTTTCTGATGCTTCTGCCACGGGGTAGACCTCTCTGGATGCGAACTTCTCTCCTCAATTTCATTCTCGTCCACTTGCAAAATGAATACATGAACAGGCAGCGTTCTCAAAACGTTGATAATCTCATCGTATTCCCTTTCAAGTTTCGGTTGTCGAATGATTGTCGACGCGTACGTAGACAAATGGAATCTGTTCAAAAGAAAAACAGCGTTCTCGTCCCGACTAACGATATCTTTAACATAATGCACGAAATGCTTCATAAACTTAATGCGCAATTTGAAAATGCCCTCAATCTGCAATTGCTTCCACGATTGCAATAGCTCGCCCTCGGAATAGTCATACACATCGCGGTCCTCGAGCGTCTTTTTTAAGTACGCCTGAAACGTGTCTTTGCCAGACCCTGAGATGCCTTCGATTATGAGAACGCGGGAATCCAAGGCTATGTTGATATCCATAAATGTAGGGTTACTGAGCTTCGAAGAACATTGTATAGCGGAAATATCACTGGAGCGGGCGCATTGTCAATATCTGTACACCTTTGACAACCGCTGTCAGTATGGTATGAGACCAAACAATGTCCAGCCGTCTGTCCCAAATACCAACGAATTCGTGACGGACAGTCGCCATTTGCCTAGTTGCTACTAATATTCAATTAGTGTGAACAGCAGACCGGCGGACGAGGAGGCCCCCCGTGAAAAAACCCGACAATCTCCCGCACCATTCGGACGAATCCAGCCGTCAAGTGGACGTTCAGCGTGTGCCTGCCAATGATCTAAGAAAAATTACGGACTTCATAAAACAGCGAAAAACACCGAGAACTGCCCGCTCATCGCGCGGCACCGGCGGGGCAGAGCCGGTTTTCTCGTCCGAACCGCTGATCGCCTACAAGTATGATCCGGGCCTCGCGCGGCGCGAAGAGGTCGTGGTCACGATCAAGACGACCCTACAGTTAGAGAAAAACGATTTTCAGGCAGAGCATCTGAAAAGGCCGAGCCCGGAAGTGTTCGGGCGGGTAGCAGCCCGTCCATATGTCTTGGGCATCGTAGCGGCATTTTCTCTGGGTCACGATCGGTTCGATTGGAGCTTAGTCGAGTCGAAATGGGCTTTTTCGGTGGTTGAGCCCTACGGTGTGGACGCCAGGGGAAACAAAATGGCGTTGGCCACGGCTAGCTCTGTTCGATTGATCGACATGAATACCGGCGAGGCTAGATTTTGTCAGAACCCTTGGTTGAATCAGGCACACACAGTCGTGTTCTCGGCGGATGGAAAGAAACTACTAGTTGGCTCGGCTGGTTTCGATGCTGTTTTTGAATTCGATACGGCAAGTGGAGAAGTCGTTTGGGAGTGGTTCGCCTGGGACCACGGCTTCGACCGATCGAAGCTGGGTCACTACGTTGTTCGTTCGGCAGCAAGATGCAGGACGCTCGCCGCCATGGGCCACGAAGTGCTTTTGGTGGACGATCCGGCAAAGTACGAATTCGGCATTCCTACTCGGCAAAAACCGGCGCATCTCAACAGCGCCGGCTACGACTCGGATGGAAGGATTGTTGTCACTTTGTTTCATCAAGGAGCGGGCTATGTAGTCGACCGGCAAACAGGTGAAGCCCGACAAGTGATCTCCGGTCTTATCAACCCGCACAAACTCTCGAGGCGAAAACGCGGAGGATATTTCATCTCGGATACCAGGAGGGGCAAACTGATTTTTTTGGACGAAAAATATCGTCCTGACTATGAGATCGCCCTCGCGGGAACACCGGGGATCGAGCGATCGCCTCAATTGTCGGAGTACTTGCAGAATACGACCGAGTTGCGGGAAGATCTGTTCGCCTGCATCGATATCCATCGAAGCTCTCTTTGGCTGATTGACATGAAACGCCGCAGATATCGCGGCATCAAGTTCCCGGTTGAGTGGTCGGTCCACGATGTCGGGAGCCTCGGGCGGGAACGTGGGCTTCTGATAGGCAGCTTGGTCGGCACACGATTCGGCAAAGTCGCGGCATTCGCTCGTCAACTGAAAATCATACATCACTTCTCTGTGGACGGCCGCGAAATCACAGCCTTGGCTCTTGATTCACAAGGGCGGAATAGAGAGTTAGACGTTTAGATGGACGTTCGTCAATGATACCAAGCCTCGGAAAAAACCTGGCCTACGCTTAGAATTTGCAGACTCTTGCCCTCATAGCGTAAAATGGTGAAAAGATAGGTAGCAGGTTGATGGCGCATGCCCAACGCACGAAGTTGAATGGGCCAGCAATCTCAAAGACTACCAGACAGAATTTCCCTGCGACCCGTGTCCTAGTTCTATCAGCCGCAAGCAGGGGCGATAAAGTTAGAGACCAACGACGCGTGGTAACCTATGAGAGAAAAGATCCTCGTTCTAGCAATCGGTAGTTTCATTCTTGGTGCTGTCTATTTAGCCGAGGCTCAGCAGCCGCCGAAGACTTTGCCACGGATAGGGCTCATAGCGTCTACCGGAGCGTTCGAATCATTCCGGCTGGGGTTGCGCGATCTCGGTTACGTGGAGGGCAAAAATGTCTCGATCGAACGCCGTTATGCAGAGGGTAGGTTGGATCGGATCCCCGGACTTGTGAACGAGCTTATCCAGCAGAAAGCTGATGTCATTGTGGCCATTAATAACGTGACAATCCGTGCCGCCAAAGAAGCAACCAAAACAATCCCTATTGTGATGGTGACTTCCGTTGATCCGGTTGATGCTGGGTATGTGGAAAGTTTCGCACGTCCACAGGGAAATATTACTGGGCTTGCCAACCTTGGTCGCGATTTAAGCGCGAAGCGCGTGGAGTTGCTTAAGGAACTCTTGCCGAAGATGTCGCGAGTTGGAATTCTCTGGGACGCGAATGGTCCGGGACCAGCGATCGCTTTTAAGGAGTACGAAGGGGCGGCACGGGCTTTTAAATTGGAGTTTCAGTCTCTTGAAATACGCGGGCCGAATCCTGATTTAGCCGGAGCTTTTCGAGCCGCCAAAACGGCGCGTGTGGATGCGCTGGTCGTCGTCGGTAATCCTCTGACGGCTCAGCACGCAAAGGAAGTTTTTAAGCTGGCGACAAAATATCGGCTCACGTCGATGACTGAGGAACGCCGATACGTCGATGCCGGCGGCGTGATCTCCTATGGCGCGAGTGCGGCCGATTTATACCGGCGCGCCGCCGAGTATGTCGTCGAGATCCTGAAGGGCGCTAAACCTGGCGATCTGCCGGTGAAACTGCCGAGCACATTCGAGATTTTCATCAACTTGAAGACGGCGCGTCAAATTGGCCTTGTGATACCCCAGCACGTGCTGGTCCAGGCGGACAAAGTGATTAAGTAGCCTCATACTTATCACCTCAAGACTACCGAGTTCTCAGTAATCTGACACCCTCCTTTCACTGCTCTTTATCCATTTTCATCCTGAGCTGCGATCGTTCAATCGAGAGAGTGATGAATCGGTCGATGAGTTTTCTGAAGCGCTTGAAATGGGATAT
>JBGPIK010000109.1:0-16860 GCA_041484845.1 Binatia bacterium
GACGATTTCCTGAGCGTCATGTCGCACGAGCTGAAAACTCCGCTCGTCGTCGTTATCGGTTACGCTGAACTGCTCAAGAACGGGGCGATCGGTGCGCTTAACCAGGAACAGCAAGAGGCGCTGGAACGTATGCTTGGATCCACCAGCGAGCAGCTTAACATCATTAATAACATCCTCGAAACCATCCAGCTCGAGGCGAATACAATTGTGCCGACATACCAGCTCGTAGACGTGCAGGATCTGATCGAGACTCTAAAATCGGAATACGACAGCCGGGCAAACAACAAAGGCGTCAAACTGGGTTGCCGTCATTCCGCCACGCCCTTCCAGATAATTACAGATCCGGCAATGCTCAAACAAATTCTGCACAACCTGATTAACAATGCCATCAAGTTCACGAATCGAGGAAGCGTAACACTATCGGCGAGAAAAGTGGGAAACGGAAAGAAAGTGGAATTTTCGGTGAGCGACACCGGAATCGGCATACCCAAAGAGACGCAGGAGGCGATTTTCGAAAAATTTTATCAACTCGATAACACCGACACCCGGCGCTATGGCGGCGTCGGGCTCGGGCTTCATATCGTCAAGGAACTCACCGATTTTCTTCATGGAGAGGTTCAGGTCGAAAGCGAACCCCGGAAGGGATCCAGTTTTACCGTGCGCATACCGAATGCAAAAATAGCGGCGCGAGAATGACGAAAAAACAAACCAGGCCGAAAACAACACGTTATGCCCTCGAGCCCTCCGCCGCAGCGAAATTTGACCGCGAGCTGCGCGAGATTTTTATCGAAAACTCTCCGGATGCACTCATAGCCGTCGCACGTGACCACACGATTCTGTTTTGGAGCGCCGGCGCGGAAGCGGTTTATGGCTATACCAAGGCTGAAGCAATCGGATACCGCCTTCATGATTTGATCGTACCCGCGGATCTTATCGAAGAATCGAAGAAGATTACGCGCGAGGCGATCAAAAGCGGCTTGACCGTACACGAAACTACTCGGCGCCGGAAAGACGGTTCCGTCATCCACGTCGATATTACCGCCAAGGCGCTTCGTGACCATCACAACGAGCTTAGATTTATCGCCCTCAGCCAAAAGAACGTAACCCACCTCAAGGTGCTTAGCGACGGAAAGGGTCTGGAAGCCCGGTACCGGGGTTTGCTCGAAACCGTCCCCGATGCAATCGTGATGGTCAACAATACCGGGCGAATCGTATTGATCAATGAACAGACGAGGACATTGTTCGGTTATAAAAAACAGGAGTTGCTGGGCAGTCCGATAGAGATCCTCTTGCCGGCGCGATTTCGCGAGGGTCACATTGGCCATCGGACACGCTATTTCGCCGAGCCGAAGACACGCACGATGGGGGCCGGTCTCGAGCTTTTTGCGATCCGAAAAGACGGCACCGAATTTCCGGTCGAAATCAGCCTTAGCCCCTTGAAGACCGAAGAAGGCGTCTTCGCCATGAACGCCATCCGGGATATCACCGAGCGAACGAAACTGGAAGAGGAGTTGCGTCGGAAAAACAATGCGCTGGAGGAACAGAACCGCCGGGCGCTGGAGGCGAACCGGCTCAAAAGCGAATTTCTCGCCAACATGTCCCACGAGCTGCGCACTCCGCTAAACGGCATCATCGGTTTCGCGGAAATCATGCAGGACGGCCGGGTGGGTCCCGTCTCGGATGAACACAAGGAATATCTCGGCGACATTCTCACCAGCGGGCGCCACTTGCTCCAGCTCATCAACGACGTGCTCGATCTTGCCAAAATCGAAGCCGGCAAAATGGAATTCAGACCGCAGGCCGTTAACCTCCAACTCGTCGTCGAAGAAGTGCGCGAGATCATGAGCACGCTGGCCGCGAGCAAACGGATCACGGTGCGCAGCGAGATCGCTCCGGAGCTAGCGGCCATCGATGCGGATCCAAGAAGCGTCAAGCAGATCCTCTACAACTATCTGTCCAATGCGCTCAAATTTACGCCGGAGGAAGGCCAAGTCACCATCCGCGCCAGAGCCGAAGACGCCGACCACTTCCGCATCGAGGTGGAAAATAACGGCATCGGCATCACCCACGACAACCTGGAGCGCCTTTTTGTTGAATTTCAACAGCTCGATCCGACCACAGGGAAAACATATCCCGGAACGGGATTAGGGCTGGCGCTGACGAAAAAACTTGTGGAGGCGCAGGACGGGACAGTCGGCGTGAACAGCACCGTCGGGAAAGGCAGCGTTTTCTACGCGGTCCTGCCGCGAGCTTTCCGGGCAAGCGGAGGCGTGCTTGGAGAGGAGCCATCGATCAGTGTTGCGCCCGGGACGCCGCTCATTCTCGTTGTCGAAGACGACGCCAGTGACCGCGTCTGGATCGCGGGTGCGCTACGAAGGGCGGGCTACGGCGTTGAAACCGTAGCCACGGGCGCTGAGGCGCTGATCCGTTGCCGCGAACAACATTTTGACGCGATAACGCTCGACATGATACTGCCGGACATGAGCGGTCGTGCCGTGCTTGAAAAGCTGCGCGAACGCGGGCTCAACCAGGAGACGCCTGTAGTCATTGTGACCCTGCTGGCTCAAAAAGGAATGGTCGCCGGGTTCCAAGTCGTAGACATATTGGCCAAGCCGGTTTCCGAGGGCGAGGTCGTCAAAGCACTCGAGCGCTGTGGCGTCGCGCCCAACAGCCGGCGTATCGTCTTGGTTATTGACGACGACTTATCGGCGCTGAAGGTTGCGGACCGGATGCTCCGGCAACTCGGCTTTCGGCCGGTTTGCAGGCAAGACGCGGCGAGCGCGCTAAAGGCCGTGTCCATCGAACGTCCTGCGGTGGTTGTCCTCGATCTCATGATGCCTGAGATGAACGGATTTGATTTTCTTAAGCGCTTTAGAAAGACCAGGAGCGGGAGGCGGACGCCGGTCATTGTCTGGACCGGCAAGGACCTCAACGAGCGCGAGCGTGCCGAGCTCCGATCTTCCGTCACCTCGATCGCCAAGAAAGACCATCAGGCCAATCAGCTCATTCACGAGTTGAATACCATTCTGCGAGCGCGAACCGCGCCTGTGCAATAAGCGGAGCGCAGCGAAGAAATTCAACGCCAGCGCGGAGGCGACAGTGCAACAATCGATACGGATCATTGACGGGGCGGGAGCCTACGACTTTGTTCATAGCCTTGCCTGCCGGTGGCCATTTAGGTAGGCTACTGCCCATGGCAGTCAATCGCAATCGCGGCGCCGTGCACATCCTTTACGCCGAGGATGATCCACCCTCGGGCCGGCTCGTCCAATCGATCGCTGAAACGGAAGGATATTCGATAAAGGTTGTGGCCACCGGCCGGGAGTTTCTGACGGCGCTCACCGATGAGAAGCCCGATCTTCTGCTCCTCGATCTCAATCTCCCGGACAGCTCCGGATTAGAGTTGCTTCCCAAAGCGCGCATTCGGCTGCCGGGCGCGCCGGTTATTGTCGTTACCGCTTCAGATTCGGTTGACGACGTGATCAAGGCCCTCAAAGGCGGTGCCATCGATTATCTCACCAAACCGGTCGATACCCAGCGGATGGTCGTATCCCTGGCCAACGCGGTTAGAATTCTGCGCCAGCAGCATGATCTCACGCAACTTCGCTCGGAGCTCAAAGAGACTTACAAGCTCGAGCACATGATCGGCAGCTCGGCGGCAATGGATCAGATTCGGGACTTGATCCGGCAGGCCGCTCCGAGCGACGGCACCGTACTGATCGAGGGCGAGAGCGGCACCGGTAAGGAACTCGTTGCCAAGGCGCTCCATTATGCGAGCGATCGGCTAGGGAAGCCGTTTATCGACGTGAATTGCGCGGCCTTGACGGAGACGCTGATTGAAAGCGAACTGTTCGGTCACGAACGCGGCGCATTCACGAGCGCTATCTCCCGGCGTCGCGGCAAATTCGAACAAGCCCATGGCGGCACTCTCTTCCTTGACGAGATCGGCGATATGCCACTCAGCACGCAGGCTAAAATGCTGCGAGTGCTGCAGGAACGCACTTTTCAGCGGGTTGGCGGCGATGAAAAGATTGCCGTAAACGTGCGCGTCATCTGCGCCACCAATCACGATCTTGAGGAAGCGGTCAAACAGGGCCTGTTTCGCTTAGATCTCTTGTATCGGATCAACATTCTTACAATCGAAGTGCCGCCGTTACGCGACCGTATGTCCGAGGTACCGGAACTCGCGCGCCATTTTCTCGCCGTCGCGAGCCGCTCGGGCAAGTACCGCGCGCAAGGAATTTCCGACGCCGCTCTCAGAACGCTTTGCATGCACGGTTGGCCGGGCAACGTGCGCGAACTGCAAAACGCGATAGAGCGGGCTTTGACGGTCTGCGACCAGGAGGAAATCCAAACCTCCCACCTGCCGCCCGCGGTACTGCGCGGAACGGCCCTGGCGCCTGTTTCCGACCTTGCAAGCGAGACAACCCAAACCGAGAACCTGATCGAGGCGGTGGAGCGATTCGAACGGGCGATGATTCTCGCGGCTCTCGAGAAATGCAACTGGAACAAGACTCGCGCAGCCACCGCCCTCGGGATTACTCGGCGCATTCTCTCGTACAAAATGCAAAATCTTGGCGTGGTGGCGGGTGAGGTCGAAGAACAACCCGTGAGCGGCGAATGAGGTTCTATTCGAACGGATCGCCAGCGCTCCTACGATTGCGAGCGTCCCGATCAGCGCTGCACTAGACGGAACTCGGAAGAAGTGGAATCCGTGATGTTTTAACTCACCCACTCCTTGTTTGGCACGCTAATCTCGACCAGCACCGAAGAGCCTGAGTGGATCATCCTTGTGCGACTATCTGGCAAACACATCGTTTCGGACATCTCAGGAGAAGCGCCATGAGCCATCGCGTTTTGCTGGTGGATGACCATGCCATCGTTCGGCACGGGATAAAGTATTCTCTTATTCAAGAAGGCTTTGCGGTCGTCGGTGAAGCGTCCAACGGGAGAGACGCTGTGCAGATGACCAAAGAGCTGCTTCCGGATGTGGCCATCCTTGATTTCGCCATGCCGCTACTTAACGGGATCGATGCCGCTCGCCAGATCCACCAGGCAACGCCGCGGACAAAGACGCTGCTCTTGACCATGTACGAAGACGAACCTCACGTGCTTCAAGCGCTACGTGCCGGCATCAACGGCTACGTTTTAAAAACCCAGGCCGTCGCCGAGCTGGTTCAAGCGATCCGTTCTGTTCTCCACGGAGACTTGTATCTTAGCCCGGCGGTATCGGAGAGCGTGGTCAAGGCCGCCTTGACCCAGAACGAGCAAGAACGGGATCCACTCACCCCAAAAGAGCGCGAAGTTCTACAACTGATTGCCGAGAGTAAGTCAAACAAACAAATCTCTCAGGAGCTCGGCATGAGCGTCAAAACCGTAGATTCTCATCGGCGAAATCTAATGGTTAAGCTGGACATTCATGAAACGGCGGGTCTCGTCCGCTACGCCATCAGGACCGGTTTGATCAGAGCGTAATCACTAATTGAATAACCCCACAGCAAGCTGCGGGGTATCCAGAACTCGGCGATGAGATTTGTCTTAAAGGCGTCACCCCCGAACGTTTTTATCGGGGGTCCAGTTCCAAACCCGCCTGGATTCCCGCTTAAAACATGCGGGAATGACGGACTTCGGATAGGCAGTTTACTTAACGCAGCAAGCTGCTGGGAATCAACCAACAGAGATTGAAGCGACAAAACTGCTCTTAAATTCCCCCATCAGGCCGTAAGTGAACGCCGTGACTCAGGTTTATATTGCGGCCTTCTAGGGTATTTTACCGATATCCCTTTTTTCCCTTCTCTTGTATCGTGATTTTCTTTGGAAGCTTGGTCGGCGCGAAGTTGTCGATCGTTTCCAGAGGGACTGTAGCGCCTCACGACCGTCATGAAGAACACTACAACAACGATCCATGAAATCAGCGAACGTTCCACCGCTTGCTGAATCAAGCGCCGGGATTGCTCCTCGCATGAGAGACGAAAGATGGGAAGAGGCTACTGGGTTGCGTCGCGGAATTTCGCAGCGGCTGCGTCTTTACGGTTTTCATTCCGCATCGCCTCAGCAGTGTCGATCCCCCGCGCTAAATCCAAAAAAAACCAGACGGAAGTTCAAGTCAATGGGTTGACGGTCCAGCGATCGGCCACCCGCGCGGCGACGCCCCGGCAGAACGACTCCAACCCGTTCATCCCCGAGATCAAGTCGGAGACAAAACTTTTAGTACGAGTTCATAAGGTCCCGGCCGATTTCCCCGTAAGGAGAATGTTGAGACGAATCTCCAATGTCCGTCATTGTTGCAATGGGCAGAGGGCATGGCCTCCAACAGCGAGGAGTCTCTAGCGCACCGGTCATGAACTGCTCAAGCCACACAACGCTCTCCGCCTTCATTCCCTCAATTCCTCGGGCGACAAGCGTCTTTGCTATCCTTGCCGGCTGCTGGGTGCTCGCGGCATTTGCTCCCGTGCCCAATTTGCCTTGGGGAGTGTTGATCCTGCAGCCCAGAGAGACCGCCTTCGCGCCAGTAATATCTTCCCTAAACAAGAGCCAGTTGTGGACGGCGATCCTGCTGCTCGTCACTGCGAGCATTGCCGGCTGGCTCGCGCTAAAGGTAACGCGCCCGCTGGTTCATCTCCGGGAGGTTGCCACTCAGCTTGCCCGAGGTCATCGTTCCGCTCCGATCAATCTGACCCGACAAGACGAGCTGGGCGATCTCGGGCGCGCCTTCGATCATATGGCTGTCAGGCTCGCTGAACGCACTGCGCAACTGGAACGCGCCAATCAAGATCTCGGTGAACAGAACCGCCGCATCCAGCAGGCGGACCGCTTGAAGAGCGAGTTCTTGGCCAACATGTCGCACGAGCTGAGGACGCCGCTGAATGCCATTATCGGCTTCGCCGAAATCATGCACGACGGCAAGGTCGGCCCGATCCCTGCGCAACATAAGGAATATCTCGGCGACGTTCTGATGAGCGCGCGCCACCTGTTGCAGCTTATCAACGACATCCTCGATCTCTCGAAGGTGGAGGCCGGCAAAATGGAATTTAGACCGGCGCGAATTAATCTTACCGTCGTTGTTCAGGAAACGGGCGCCATCGTGCGCGGGCTAGCCGCGAAAAAACGCATCAATCTGCGCAGCGAAATCGATGCTTCTCTCTCCCAGATCGAGGCTGATCCGAGATGTCTGAAGCAACTTCTCTATAACTATTTATCCAATGCGCTTAAGTTCACCCCCGAGGGCGGCGTGGTCACGGTAAGGGCCAAAGCTGAAGGTGCGGATCACTTCCGCATCGAGGTGGAAGATAACGGCATCGGAATTAGAGCCGAGGATCGAGAGCGCATTTTTGTCGAGTTTCAGCAACTGGGCGCGAGCGTCGGAAAAAAATATTCCGGCACGGGTTTGGGATTAGCGCTCACGAAAAAGATAGCCGAAGCCCAGGGAGGCCGTGTAGGAGTAAATAGCACGCCCGGCAAAGGAAGCACCTTTTACGCGGTTTTGCCGCAAGTCCTGCGCGCGTCAAATGAAATCGTTGAAGAAACGAAATCCGTCACGATGCTTACCGAAACCCCGCTCGTCCTGGTCATTGAAGACGATGCCGAGGACCGCGCCCGAGTCGCGGAACAGCTGCGCAACGCCGGCTTTGCCGTCGAGACCGTGGCAACAGGCTTTGAGGCAGTCACCCGTTGTCATCAGTCTCGCTTCGATGCGATTACGTTAGACCTCAGCCTGCGGGACCTCAGTAGCCGGGCTATCCTGGGTAAGATCCGTGAACGGGGTCTCAACCAGCAAACGCCGGTAATCATCGCGACCCTTATGGACCGGCAAGGAACCGTGGCCGGTTTTAGGGTCGATGATATTCTGCAAAAACCGGCTTCCAAGAGCGACCTTTTAGAAGCATTGGAACGCTCTGGCCTCGTGCCCGGGGGCTCACAGCCGATCTTGGTACTGGACGACGATCAACTGACTTTGCAGCGCGCCGAAGAACTGCTGCGACAGTCGGGTTACCGAACGGTTTGCCGGCGAGATGCCGCGAGCGCACTCCAGGCGGCGGCCCAGGAACATCCGGCAGCGGTCGTGCTCGATCCCCTTACGCCTCAAATAGACGGCTCGGAGTTTCTAAAAGAGTTCAGAAAATCAGGCGAGGGACGCATCACACCCGTCATTGTCTGGACCGGAAATCAGATTCCTGGGTCGGAATTGGCTAAGCATCGACCCGAGCGCGAGCGGCACGCGATGGCTCGTCATGACGGACAAGCCCAAGAGCTTATCGATGAGTTAAACCATACTCTGTGGTATTCAAACGCGGCAGTCGCAACCGTCGAATACCGTAACGCTTCTCCAACGGGCACCATGTAGGGAGGTCAGCGATGGCAGCATCAATTTTAATCGTCGACGATAATCCGGCCAATATGAAACTTGTACGCGTCCTGCTCAGCGGCGAAGGCTATGATGTGCACACCGCTTCAGATGCCAGAGAGGCGTTGGCGGAGCTTAGAAGCTCTAGGCCGGATTTGATCCTGATGGACATCCAGTTGCCGGGCATGGATGGCTTGGAGCTCACGCACAAGCTCAAAAGCGACCCGGTGACACGCGACATTAAGATCGTCGGGCTAACGGCCTATGCCATGAGAGGGGATCAAGAACGAATTATAGCCGCAGGTTGTGACGGTTACATCCCCAAGCCCATCAATACGCGCACCTTACCTAATTCAATCAAGGGCTACCTGAAAAGACAGGCAGCAATCAGAAAGGCATCCAACGGCTAGCTAAAGCGCGAAGCTGCAGCTCCGACGCCATTGCCGCTGACGTCCTAATGCCTGGCATGGACGGTTTTGAGCTGTGCATGAACCTGCGCTCGGACCCCGAGCCAAGCACCAAAAACGGTATTAAAGCTATTCATCTCTGTACCTCGCTCTTCCAGGCTCACCTCTCGATCGACACCGTATCATCGTTTTTTCTCTAATTTTCATGAAAGCTTGTTTCACCCTCGCCCATGAAAGTTCGACGCGAAGGGGCAAACCTGGAGGTCGCAGACGTAGAGCCGTACAGGTGTTGCCAGGCCCGGACTGTTGGAATGAGCACCCATGGGGCTGGGGAGGGGTGCAATTGAGCCACAGACCCATCGGCTGCGGCCGGAAGGTTTGTCCCTGAACGGCCACTTTCGGAGGAACCGTAAATAATACAGGCTAGAAAGTACACCGGATTTCCGCGCTGCAATCGACGCGCTATACAGTCTGAACCATGCGCCGCGGCTTAACGCGGAGTGGCTCATTTTTTCCAAAGCCATTACGAATCAGATTGGCTCCCTTTCCCTCCCCTTCGGGACTGGTTAATATTGAAGGTCTAGGGGAGGACGCGCGCGTGGCTCAGCAAAAATTCCGCATAGAGAGAGATTCGATGGGAGAGGTCAGGGTTCCCTGGAATGCTAATTATGGAGCTCAAACCCAGCGCGCGATTGGCAACTTTCCCGTGAGCGGAATAGGATTCCCGCAGCGCTTCATTCGCGCGCTCGCGCTGGTCAAGCACGCGGCGGCGGCCGTAAATCAAGAGCTCGGATTGCTTGATGGCAAAATGGCCGCTGCTGTCCGGGCGGCAGCCGCAGAGGTCATGAACGGCCAACACAGCCGCGAGTTTATCGTCGACATTTTTCAGACGGGTTCGGGCACATCCACCAATATGAATGTCAATGAAGTGATTGCCAATCGCGCACTCGCGATGATCGGGAAGCCGCGGGGCAGCAAGGCCATTCATCCCAACGATCACGTTAACATGAATCAGTCGAGCAACGATGTGATCCCGACAGCAATGCATGTCGCTGCCTTGACGGCGATCCGTAAGGAGCTCTTGCCGGCGCTCCGACGATTGCACGCCGCCCTCACACGCAAAGCAAAACAATTCGACCGCATCGTAAAGATCGGCCGTACCCACTTGACCGACGCTACTCCGATACGGTTGGGGCAGGAATTTAGCGGTTATGCGCGTCAAATCGAACTCAGCCGGGAGCGCATCCGGGCCGCCGCGATCGGACTGGAAGAACTCGCGCTCGGAGGCACCGCCGTCGGAACCGGCATCAACGCCCATCCCCAATTTGCCAAACGAGCCATTCGAAGAATTTCCGCAATGACGGGCGTAAAATTTCGCGAAGCCAAGAACCATTTCGAGGCGCAAGCGAGCAAAGATGCGGTTGTCTATGTCAGCGGAAGCCTTAAAACTTTAGCCGTGAGTTTAACGAAAATCGCCAACGACCTGCGCTGGCTAAGTTCCGGACCGCGCTGCGGGATCGGTGAAATCCGCCTTCCGGATACTCAACCGGGCTCCTCGATCATGCCGGGAAAGATAAACCCCGTCATTTGCGAATCGGTGCTTCAAGTCGCGGCCCACGTTCTGGGATGCGACGCCACCATCGCGTTCTGCGGTCAAGCTGGCAACTTTGAGCTGAATGTGATGATGCCGATTATGGCTCTGCGCCTGCTTGAAGCGATCGAATTCAGCGCCAACGTTGTCAGGATTTTCACCGAGAAGTGCATCGTCGGCATCGAGGCCAACAAACAGCGCTGCAATGAGCTTGTGGAACAAAGCCTGGCGATGGTTACGGCGCTGGCGCCTATCATCGGCTATGATCAAGCGGCCGAAATTGCCAAAGACGCGCTTAATACCGGGAAAACAGTTCGAGAGGTGGCGCGGGCGCGAAAAATTGTGCTCGACGATGAACTGAATGCCATTCTTGACCCGTGGCGCGCGACTCGTCCGGGAATGCCGGAAAAAGAATAGAACGACGCGCGTGCAAATTGATTATTTTTTTGTTATAAGCCCAACAGAGTGACAAATTTATCATTTTAGGGAGGGTTCATGATTCAGAGACCACAGCCCTATAAACGACAAATATATGTCTGCATCAACAACCGCCATGGAGAAAACGTCTCGTGCGGCTACAGCGGCGGTGAAGAGATTGCTGAGGAATTAAAAAAAGTGGCCAAGGAAATGAATTTAAAGGGCAAACTGCGCGTCGCGCGCAGCGGTTGCTTTGATCTTTGCACTTTTGGCCCTAACATGATGATTTGGCCGGAAGGGCTCTGGTTCATGAAGGTTACGAAAGACGATCTGCCCAAAATCATTGAAACCTACATGAGACTCGAAGAGGCAGACCACGCCAAAGACAGCGGAGTAGCGAGTGTCGCAGCCAAGTAGTTGCAGTTGTTTTTCTGTCTTCGTTCTTCCCTCAAGCAGCGATCCTTCCAAGACCAAGCCGCCGGCGGTTTACCTTCACCGTATCTAGAAAAAAGCCGCAGAGTTTTAATGAGTAAGCATTAGCAACAGTCAATTTTTGAATAGCTTCGCAACGAGGTTTGGCCCGTGAATACTCCAGGTTTACAAAATGTGCGGACATTGAGAAAACACTCTTGGTGGGGGGCGCTGCTCTTGATTTATACAGCATGGCCCGCGCTACATCCCGCCTCAATTTATCCACTACGTACCGCGTCCTATTTAGGAGGTGTCTTTTCATGGGCATACTGAGCATCGGGGTTATCAACCTATACCGAACCTCAATCGGCAAAAAGGTGATTATGGCGCTCACCGGGTTGATTGGGATTGGCTTTGTCATCGTGCACATGTATGGCAACCTTAAAGTTTTTATCGGGGCGGAATATTTCAACAACTACTCCGAAGGTCTGCGTGAGTTAGGGGCGCCTATTTTTGGCCATACCCACCTGCTGTGGATTTCCCGATTGGTACTGCTAGCCGCCGTGGTGCTGCACGTTTGGGCGGCCTGGTCACTCTACCAAGACAGCCAACGAGCCAGAGCAGTCAAATACATCAAACATACTAAAATTCAGGCTAGTCCGGCTGCTCTGTACATTCGTGTGGGTGGGGTTATCATTCTAATCTTTCTCATCTTCCACTTGATGCACTTCACCTGGGGCGTGCCCGGCATTCATCCTGATTTCAGCCAAACGGATGTTTATCGTAATCTGGTGGTGGGTTTTCGGTCTTATGGCTATCTACCGGCGATTTTTTACCTGGTAGCGATGGGTGCGCTTGGCTTTCATCTGTATCATGGCACGTCGAGTCTGTTCCAAACGCTCGGCCTCAGTCACACTAGACCCCTGCGAGCCTTGAGTTTGTGCCTGGCTATCGTTATTGCCGTTGGCTTTGCCATTGTCCCCCTGGCGGTTATGTTTGGATTGATCAGTTAAAAGAGGTTTCTCATTATGGCCACAACTACACAACAGGTTAAGATACGACCCATGCCCAGCTTTACCGAAGCGACGCTCAACTCCGCTATCCCTGACGGGCCCGTTCAAGACAAATGGGATAAGCATCGCTTTGAAATGAAGCTTGTCAACCCGGCTAACCGGCGCAAATACAACCTTATCATCGTCGGTTCTGGGTTGGCCGGGGCTTCGGCGGCGGCTACGCTGGCGGAGCAAGGCTACAATGTTGAGTGTTTTTGCTATCAAGACAGCCCACGCCGGGCGCACAGCGTGGCCGCGCAGGGTGGTATCAACGCCGCCAAAAATTACCGCAATGATGGCGACAGCATCCATCGTCTCTTTTATGACACGGTCAAAGGCGGCGACTATCGCTCCCGCGAGGCCAATGTGTATCGTTTGGCCCAGGTCAGCGTCAATATCATTGACCAGTGTGTGGCCCAGGGCGTGCCCTTCGCCCGCGAGTATAGCGGCCTGCTCGATACCCGCTCCTTCGGTGGGGCACAGGTCTCTCGTACCTTTTACGCTCGCGGACAGACCGGCCAGCAGTTGCTCCTGGGGGCTTACCAGGCATTGGAACGGCAGATTGGGCTAGGCCAGGTCAAAATGTACCCTCGCGCCGAAATGCTCGATGTAGTGGTCATCGATGGCCGGGCGCGGGGTATAGTCGTCCGCGATATGGTGACGGGCGAGATTCGCTCGCACGTGGGTGATGCGGTGGTTCTGGCAACGGGCGGTTACAGCAACGTCGGCTATCTCTCCACCAACGCTAAAGGCTGCAACGCTACGGCTATCTGGCGCGCTTACAAGCGGGGCGCTTTTTTTGCCAATCCTTGTTTTACCCAAATCCATCCTACCTGTATCCCCCCAGCGGGCGAACACCAATCAAAGTTGACTTTGATGAGCGAGTCGCTGCGCAACGACGGCCGGATTTGGGCGCCGCGCCAGAAGGGTGACACCCGCAATCCCAACGATATTCCCGAAAGCGAACGCAGCTACTACCTGGAAGAACGCTATCCCACCTTTGGCAACCTGGTGCCGCGTGATATTGCCTCTCGCGCCGCCAAAAAGGTGGTTGATGAAGGTTACGGGGTGGGCGAATTGAAAAACGGGGTTTACCTGGACTTTGCCGAGGCGATCCAACGGTTGGGCAAAAAAGTTATCCAGGAGCGGTATGGTAACCTATTCGACATGTACACGGAAATTACCGGCGAGGATGCCTACAAGGTGCCTATGCGCATCTACCCAGCCCTGCACTACACTATGGGCGGGTTGTGGGTCGACTATAACTTGATGAGTACCATCCCCGGCCTCTTTGTCATCGGTGAGGCGAATTTTTCCGACCATGGGGCTAATCGCCTGGGGGCCAGCGCCCTGATGCAAGGGCTGGCCGATGGCTACTTTGTACTCCCCTATACCCTGGGCAATTACCTGGCTCAATCCAAGCCGGACAAGGTAGCCCTCAACCACGTCACTTTCAAGGAGACCGAAACCGAGGTGGCCGAGCAGACTAAACGCCTGCTCAATCTCAAAGGCAAACGCACGGTTGACTCCTTCCACCGCGAATTGGGCAACGTGATGTGGAACAACTGCGGCATGGGCCGGACTGAAGCCGGCTTAAAAGAAGCCCTGGCGAAAATTCCCGCCATTCGAGCTGAGTTCTGGGAAAATGTCAACGTGCCGGGCGAGAACAACGACCTAAACCAAAGCCTGGAAAAAGCCGGTCGTGTGGCAGATTTTATTGAACTGGCCGAACTGATTTGCCTCGATGCCCTGCATCGCCGCGAGTCGTGTGGCGGCCACTTCCGCGAGGAGTACCGGACAGAAGAGGGCGAGGCTCGGCGCGACGACGAAAACTTTGCTTACGTGGCCGCGTGGCAATTCAGCGGCGACGGCGCTGCGCCAATTTTGAATAAAGAACCGCTCACGTTTGAGTATATGAAGTTGTCACAACGCAGTTACAAATAGGTAATGGGTAATTTAATCTCCAATTACCAATAACGGGGTAAACACAACTATGAAACTAACCCTAAAAATCTGGCGCCAAAAGAATGCCCGCTCATCGGGTCGCTTGGTCGATTATCCACTCGACGGCGTGAGTCCCGACTCCTCCTTTTTGGAGATGCTCGATTTACTGAATGAGCAGCTTATCACCCAGGGCGCGGAGCCGGTAGCCTTTGACCACGACTGCCGCGAGGGCATTTGCGGCATGTGCGGGATGATGATCAATGGCGTAGCGCATGGGCTACGCCAGGCCGTGACCACTTGTCAGCTACACATGCGCCACTTCAATGACCGCGATACCATCATTGTTGAACCTTGGCGAGCCAAAGCCTTTCCCATCGTCAAAGACCTCATCGTTGACCGCGGCGCCTTTGACCGGATTATTCAGGCCGGCGGCTTTATCTCCGTTACCACCGGCAGCGCTCCCGATGGTAATGTCATCCCCATTCCCAAAACTAAAGCGGACCTGGCCATGGACGCCGCCGCTTGTATTGGCTGCGGAGCTTGTGTAGCCGCCTGCCCCAACGCTTCGGCTATGCTCTTTACGGCGGCCAAGGTTTCTCATCTTAACTTGCTGCCGCAGGGTGAGGTTGAAAAATATGAGCGTGTCGTGCGTATGGTCGCGACGATGGATGCTGAGGGTTTTGGCGGCTGTACCAATATCGGCGAGTGTACGGCTGTCTGCCCTAAGAGTATAAGTCAAGATTTTATTGCCAAGATGAACGGCGATTTTATTAAGGCCACGCTCGCGGGGATAACGCCCAATGGGAAGTAGGTGCAGCCAGAAACGGCAGAAAAGCGAGGAATAGATCCTCGCCCTTTTGATTAATTCTGCGCCCCGGGGCGATCGCGTCTATGCAAGTACATCTTGACCCAGTAATCGTATAAGCGGGGAACCGTAAACTGTTGGCAAACTTTTGTTTTTAACCTCGACTCATATTCAAAGTTGACGTTCTGATTCTCCCTACGAACGGTTAACAACTGCCCCCGTTGCTGATCGACGAAGCCTCCTACGGCACGAAGGATTTGAGAAAGCGAGTGGGGCTCCGGAGTGCCAGCTGTGGTTCCCCGCTTGGCCCGTCCCTCGGAGTCCACACGAGCGATATCTGCATCCGTATAATGAAGTTCAACTACGCCGGATGATGGCTTGTGGGTAAGCCGCGGCCCCAGTTCCTTACCGCGTAATCGCCGCCAGGAAACTCGCAGAAACTTCTTGCGACGCAACCTTCGGCGCACCCGCGAATCTTGCAACGAAACCGTTAAATCACCGGCTTCTTTTCTCAGCACGAATGATTGAATATCCAGGGCTTCGAGTGCTTGCCCGATCGTGCGCAGTATTTGAGCGTAATTTAGACTTTCGTTCATGCAACGGATTCCAAGGAATGAAAGAAAACGTCGGCAGACGGCTTCGAACGAACCCCTACGAACGGCTGCGACCACCCCGTTTCATGGACATCCACATCCATAAATCATATAAATCGCCCTCGGATAGAGATTCGTCATTTTTCTCACCGGATGGGCTCTCATATTGAATCGCGATCGAATCATTTCTGCGCGAAATCTTCAGCAGCCGAGCCGGCTTTTGACTCACGTATGTGCCGATGGTCCGCAGAAACTGAGACACGGTGGGAGCGTGGGTTTCGACCGGGCGATCGCTGCGTTTGGCTTTGCCCTCCTCATCGAGGCGATCCATGTCTTTCAATGTATAGCACAAATCGATGTCAGTCGCCTTAAAGCGACTTGTTATACTCATGTTGAGAACTAAGGTACTGTCGCGGGGCAGCACGCCCCAAATGTGTCGAAGTAGGCTCGCTTGATCAGGTTGTTCCGTTATCGCTTCCTTTGGCCACGGCACGCTACATCGCACCAGAAAAGCTTCTCCGTCGACCTCCAAATCGAAATCTTCGACTCTCAGCGACTCCAGGGCTTGACCAATCGACCGCAAAGATTGTGCATACTCGACCATTCCACCCGCCTTTTTTCCTACAGGCTTTATTCTCGTGCCGCGCGAGAGCCGGATCGGCCCGCCCTAACGGCGTACAATATAACTGAAAAAGAACCGCCAACCCTTGTGCAAATATTTATTGAAAGGCGCCGGCCAGCGAGCAGACTTCCACCCTGTAAATTCACTTAGTTTCTCCGCAGGCTCAAGGCGCCGGCGCTTTTGAGAACTTCTGCTTTAACGCCCGTCTTGCTCTTTTGTGGCGTTTGCACCTCTTCTGTTTCCTCATCCCCCTTCAGACCTGCCAGCTTTATCTTCAACCTAAGATTGTTCATGCTGTCCGCGTTGCTCAGCGCCTGTTCCAAACTAATCTTGCCTTGCTCATAGAGCAGGAACATCGATTGGTCGAAGGTTTGACAACCCTCCTGAATCCCCTGCTCCATCGCTTCTTTGAGAATATCGACTTGGCCCTTTTTAATTAAATCCTTGATCCGCGGCGTATCCATAAGAACCTCAAGCGCCACCGCTCGTGTACCATCAAGAGAGGGAATAAGACGTTGAGACACGATCGCGCGCAAATTCAAAGACAATTGAAGATAGATTTGCACATGTCGTTCCGGAGGAAAGAAATTCATAATGCGTTCAATGGCCTGATTGGCATTATTGGAATGGAGCGTTCCCAAACAAAGGTGCCCGGTTTCCGCAAACGTGATGGC
>JBGPIK010000110.1:0-16859 GCA_041484845.1 Binatia bacterium
ACCATTCGCTACGGCATGGGAACGTTGAATCAACTCCCACGCATCACGCTGACTCCGCGCGACGCTGCGCGGCTCCTTTGGAATCCAGCCGATCGCGGTCGGATAGAAAAGTATTTCAGCACCGGAGAGAACCGCTAGACGAGCCCCCTCGGGAAACCATTGATCCCAACAAACGAGTACGGCAATTTTCGCATATCGTGTTTGAAAACTCGGGAAGCCGAGATCGCCCGGAGTAAAATAAAATTTTTCGTAGTACAACGGATCGTCCGGAATATGCATTTTACGATATTTGCCGACCAGTTTTCCGTCAGCATCAAATACCACCGCCGTGTTGTGGTAAAGACCCGCGGATCTCTTCTCGAAGAGCGATGCGACCACCACAATTTCTTTGGCACGCGCCAATTTTCCCAGAACTTCGGTGCTCGGGCCAGGGATGGTTTCAGCGAGTTGAAAATTGCGCGCCTCTTCCGCCTGGCAAAAATAACGCGAGCGAAACAGTTCCTGCAGGCACACAATTTGGGCGCCTTTTCTTGCCGCCGCTGAGATCCGCTCGACGGCCTTTGCTAAATTCGCTTCGGGATCATCCCCGGCACTCATCTGCACAAGGCCGAGCGTCACTTGGTTTTTAGCTTTAGCTGGCGGCATAAGCCCCACTCTTATCGGATTCGCATTGCCAAAAAAGAGGGAAGGCACCGCGCCCCCCTCTCCCCTAGACGTTGAGCTTGTCTTACTTTAGATGTTGGGCGAAAAACGATTTAAAGTTCTCCCACGCATCTTTAGCCGACGCTTCATGATAGCTGGCTCGATCGTCGCAAAAAAAGCCGTGCGTCGCTTCCGGATATGTTTTTATTTGGAAGTTTACCTTATTCTCTGTCAAAGCTTTGTTGATTTCGGCGACATGCTCCTGCGGAATCATCGGATCTTTACCTCCGAAGAAAAGGTATATCGGGCAGGAAATTTCGCCGGTCCGGGAAAGCGGGCTGGGCTTGCCCATGGGAATGCCTCCCCCGTAGAACGCCACCGCCGCCTTAACATCCTTAGGGTGATGCGCCGCCGAAAGATAAGTGAAACGCCCGCCCATGCAAAACCCGGTAACGCCAATGGCACCCGGCTTTAGATTACTTTGCGATCTTAAATAAGCGATCGCTGCTCCGACTTCGTCCATCACTTTGGTATCTTGCAGGCGATTCATGAGTCCGATCGCTTTTGGTAACTCGCCATAAGGCACAAGTCTTTCGGGTTCACGATGATACAGGTCGGGCGCGATGGCTACGTAACCTTCGCGTGCAATGCGTTCGGTAACCTTCTTAATATGATCGTTGAGACCAAAAGCCTCCATCAAAACGACGATGCCTGGATAGGAGCCTTCACCTTTGGGTTTCGCCTCGTAGGCATCCATCTTTCCGTCGGGAGTATTAAGCTGAAGGGTTGTCCCTGTCACATCCATAATTCAATCTCCTTGAAAGAATCTTACGAAGTCATTTTTGTCTACCAGATTTTTCTTGGGCGGTCCATCCCTGGTTACCCGCTCGCAAGACCATCGCTGGTGACTAACCCGCATTATTCACGATCAGAGGAAAAACTACGACACCGTGTCGATTGAGGGGCGAGACGAAAATGCAAAGAGCAAAGGGCAAAGCGCTAAGCGTAAATCAGCAAACGCTTCTGAAAGGCTCCCTGCTCCATGCGCTATGCAAAAAGGCACAGGCCCATTGCCTCGCTCTGGAACGCTCGGCCTTCAATCGTCTCTACGCGTGAGTGATGCGGGCTAACGCCCTGTCGTTTTCTCCCTCACTAGACTTCAGGCAAACCCGTGCGTAAGATCTGCTTCGGCCTATCGATCGAACAAGGAGAATCCGCAACGGATAAATATGAAATAGGTTCCGGTCACGGCAAATCTAGGGGGTGGATTCTGTGAATTCTAAATTGGCGGGAGAAAAATTCGCTGAGCTCTTAGAGGCCATGGCTCAACTCCGTGGGGAAAATGGCTGTCCCTGGGATAAGGGACAAACCCATGCTTCTCTGAAGCCATTTCTCCTCGAAGAAAGTTATGAGCTTTTAGATGCTCTGGGTGACAGCGACTGCGCAAAAATTCGTGAAGAATTGGGCGACCTCTTACATCAGGTCGTCTTTCACTGCCAAATCGGCGCCGAGCTCGGGACGTTCACCGCTGTAGATGTTGTCACCGAGCTCAAAAACAAAATGGTACGGCGTCATCCGCACGTTTTTTCCGGCAAAGCGTTGCCTAATGCCGAAGCCGTTGCGCAGCAATGGACGCAAATTAAATCGCGGGAAAATTCCAACGATATGAGTCAATCAGCGTTGGGCAACCTTCCTAAGTCGATGCCGGCATTGGCGCGGGCACAAAGAATCACCGACCGAGCTTCCCAGGTCGGCTTTGACTGGCCGAGCGTGAAGCCGGTATGGGAAAAAATCGAGGAAGAGCTAAATGAGTTGAAAACAGCTTGCTCCACCGGCACGAAAAAGCGCACCGAAGAGGAGCTCGGTGATTTGTTTTTTTCTCTGGTCAATCTAGCCCGCTTTCTTAAGATTGATGCAGAGGACGCGCTGAATCACACGACGGAAAAGTTTATTACGCGCTTTACACACATTGAGGCTCGGCTACAGGAGATGGGCAAGACTCTGCTGGCGTGCTCATTGGAAGAAATGGATCGGTTATGGGATGAGGCAAAGGCACGGGAACGGCGTGCGGAGAATCAAGAATGAACAGGCACAAATTGGTATTCCTCGACGCGGTAACGTACGGAAACGTTTCGCTAAAACGATTCTTCGACCGCTGGGAGTGCACGGTGCATCAGGTCACCCGCCCGGCAGAAACTTTACGACGATTGGGCGGCCATTCCATTGTGGTTACGAACAAAGTCGTTATCGACGAAGCGGTGCTCAGTTCGGCTGAAGCGCGTGAACTCAAGCTTATTGCCGTGGCAGCGACGGGCACTGACATTATTGATGCCGACGCAGCCGGAAAGTTTGGCGTCAAGGTGTGCAATGTTCCGGGTTATGCAACGCAATCCGTCTCTCAGTTCACCGTGGCGCTCATTTTGGAATTGGCCACGCGCGCCAGTCGGTATCGGCAATCGGTCAAAGACGGGGATTGGCAAAAGAGTCCCGTGTTCGCCCTGGTGAATCAGGCCGGCATTGAACTGTCCGGGAAAGAACTCGGCATTGTTGGTTATGGCAACATTGGAAAATCGGTTGCGCAAATCGCCCGTAGCTTTGGAATGAAAGTGCTGGTCGCAGCTCGCCCGGAAACCGAAGGACCGATTCCTGCTGGCCGGGTTCCCGTTGAACAACTTCTTAGGGAATCAGATATTGTATCGCTTCATTGCCCGCTGACCCCACAGACAAGAAACCTGATCAATCAACAAACCTTGGCTTTGATGAAGCCGACGGCGTTTTTGATCAATACCGCGCGTGGCGCGCTCATTGACGAGGGAGCACTGATTCATGCATTGCGTGAAAAGCGCTTGGCTGGCGCCGCATTGGACGTCATTTCGCGCGAACCGCCTCCGCCGGATCACCCCGTAATTCTCGCAGGCCGAGAACTCAACAACTTGATTATTACACCCCATACGGCGTGGAGCGCGCGCGAAGCACGGGAGCGTTTGCTTTCGGAAGTGGCGGAGAATATCGAATGCTTTTTTATCGGTACGCCGAGAAATGTGGTCGCGTAGAACTGTACTTTGGTTAAGGGTTACCTGGCAGCCCTTTTTTTAGAAGGGAATATCGTCGTCCATCGCCGGCACGCCGCCACTCGACGGCACCTCATCAGTGGCGCCGGACTCCATTTCCGGCGCCACGCGCGTGCCGCCGCCGCCCCCTAGAAACCTGACCCGCTGAGCGACAATTTCCGTCACGTAGCGTTTGTTACCACTCTTATCATCGTATGAACGACTGCGGATGCTGCCTTCAACAAATACTTGCCGTCCTTTGGCCAGATATTGGCCGCAAGTTTCTCCCTGTTTGCCCCAAACGATGATATTGTGCCACTCTGTACGTTCTTGACGATTGCCTTCCGCATCCGTCCAGACTTCGGATGTCGCGATCGGAAACCGCGCCACAGCTCGGCCGGTGGCAGTGAAACGCACCTCGGGATCTTTGCCCAGATTACCGATAAGGATTGCCTTGTTAACCGACATGGAAGCCTCCAAGGGTGATTAATCTCAGCTCAACAGAAAAGTGCGATTAACTTATCGCCGGCGAAACCCATAGTCAACATTAACTAGGACTTCTCGGACCGACCTGAAGGAGCAATCTCCAATAGGCGTTCGAGGATGAGCGATTCGACCGCCGTCCTGCCCGTCGACCCAGATCTAAATCATCGGCGCTTCTTTCAACCGATAAAGCCGGACCGGGACAGCATGGACACTGATCGAGTTATCTTAGTATGGTTATACCTCGCTAAATCGCGTCCTCATCAATAAGAAATAATATCGCATACCGATACTGCATACCGCGTTGCTTTTTGCTATACTGTGAATTAAGATTATTCAACGTTTTCAATTGTTTGCTCGGGCCAAAATTACATAGCCTTAATGCGCTACGCCTTAAAGTTGGTTACCGTCGGCATGATCACCGTGCCGGCAGCTTTGTTGACTTTCCTTGTTGGTCTCTTTGATCCTCATGGCAAGCATGTCTACGGCATCAGTCGGGTTTGGAGTTGGGCAATCCTTAGAGCCTGCGGCATTTCGCTTAGGATCACTGGGCTAAACCATATCGATCCGAAGCAGCGATATGTTTTCGTTGCAAACCATCAAAGCAACATCGACATTCCCGTACTGATTCAGGCTCTGCTCGCGTTTCAGTTGCGCTGGCTGGCAAAAAAGGAACTGCTGTGGGTGCCACTTTTCGGTTGGGCGATGTGGGCCGCAAAACATGTCATTGTGAATCGATCAAATCGAGCGGACGCATTGAAAAGCTTAAAGAAAGCAACCGAGCGCGTCGCGAGCGGCATTTCACTGGTTTTTTTTCCGGAGGGGACGCGTAGCCCCGATGGCCGTTTACTACCTTTTAAGCGGGGCGGATTTTGGCTTGCAGTGAAAACGCAAACCCCCGTTGTTCCGATTACGATCAACGGTAGCGGCGCGCTTCTTCCTAAAGGGGACTGGCGCATCCGACGCGGAGAAATTGAAGTCACCGTGGGCAAACCTCTGTTGGTGGAAAATGGTCATCATGGAAAGCTGCTCACCGTCTCTAATCAGCTTCGGGATATCATAGCGAAACCGCTCGCGGCCGGGAGCCCCCTTTCACGGCAATCCGCCAAACAGGATTCGTCAATGCTCGCGCAGAACTCGTCTACAAAGTAATGAATGAGTTGAGGCCAAAATGGAACCCTTAAGAATTATCCCTCTCGGTGGACTGGGCGAGTTTGGCCTCAACATGATGCTCATCGAATATGCCGGCTCAGCCATCGCCATCGACTGTGGTCTCATGTTTCCCGGCGCCGATTTGCTCGGGATCGACGTGGTCATTCCCGACGTAAATTACTTGCTCGAACATCGCGAAAAACTCAAAGCCATCGTGCTCACTCACGCCCATGAAGATCACGTCGGCGCTGTTCCCTATTTGCTCAAGCACTTTGCAGTGCCAATTTACGGCACCCGCCTCACCTTGGGACTGTTAGCCAATAAACTCAGCGAGCATGATCTGCAGGATAGCGCTGATATTCGCGAAATCACGGCAGGCCAACCTTGGGAGATTGCACCCTTTCAATTGGAGGGGATTCGCGTCACACACAGTTTGATGGATTGTTTGGCTTTGGCAATTGAAACTCCGATCGGGACCGTCATCCATACGGGTGATTTCAAAATCGACAACACCCCTATGGAGGGCGAGATGTTCGATTTCCAGCGTTTCGCGGCTTATGGCGAGAAAGGCGTGCTCCTGCTGTTATCGGATTCTACCAATGTCGAACGCTCCGGTTACACTCCTTCCGAACGGTCAGTGGGCAAAAATCTCGAGCAAATTATTAAAGACAGCTCAGGAAAAGTTCTTGTGTCGACGTTTGCTTCCAGCATCCCGCGGATTCAGCAGGTGATCGATATCTCGGAGGCTTGCGGCCGCAGAGTAGTGCTTAGCGGACGCAGCATGATAAGAAATAGCCAAGTCGCAGCCGATTTGGGCTATTTGCATCTCCCTCGCGGCTTCATGTTGGAGAACGAACGCTGGCAGGAGTTACCGCCCGACCGATTGACCTTTCTTACGACTGGAAGTCAAGGAGAACCTCTCTCCGTTCTTCATCGAGTAGCTCTCGACGACCACAAGTCAATCAAATTAACATCGGGGGACACGGTAATCCTTTCTTCAAAATTTATCCCAGGAAACGAAAAAACGATCTCCAATCTGATCAATTATCTTTATCGCCGCGGGGCGGAAGTTTATTATGAAAAGATTTCAGAGGTGCACGTGTCGGGCCATGCAAGCCAGGAAGAGCTAAAAACAATGCTGCAACTGACGCGCCCCCGTTACTTTGTTCCGATCCATGGAGAATATCGCCACCTTGTACGACATCGCCGGCTCGCACAGGCGGTTGGAGTGCTCGAAGAAAATTGTTTTATCTTGGAAGACGGTGATGTGTTGGAGCTGACCGGACATGGCGCAAAGAAAGTCAATGCTGTTCCGGTTGGCAGAGTTTTTGTCGATGGCAAAGGCATTGGCGACGTCGGGGATGTGGTGATTCGCGACCGCCGCCACCTTTCTGAGGGCGGCATGGTGCTTGCTGTCATGGCGATTCACCAACAAACCGGCGAACTGGTGGCGGGACCTGATATTATTTCGCGTGGATTCATGGGCGCCGCAGAGAGTGAAGAGGTCCTCGAACAGGCACGCAAAGTGGTACTCGAAACGCTAAATAGCACGAATTGGGAAACACGCACGGATCCGGCCGAATTGAAAGAAGAGGTTCGCAAAGCGCTGCGCCGCTACTTCCGCAAAAATCTTGAACGCCATCCGGTCGTCCTCCCCTACATTATCGCAACTTAAGGAACGGCACGCGTCTTGGCAATATGGAAAAGAGCCGTTTGAACCGTGAAGTTTGGGGTGTCGTGGCTGGCGTAGCCGCGATCCTTATCACTTTTAGTCTTTTGACCTATGACGTTGCGGACCGATCCTTCAATACGCCGTCCGGCCTTCTAGAGACGCACAATTGGGGTGGCTTTGCCGGCGCCTATATGGCGGATCTCTTGCTACAAGGATTTGGCGTCACATCTTATCTATTGCCAATTTTCCTGTGCTTAGCCGCCGTTCAACTGTTCCGCGCGCAATTCAAAGGCATTCCTCTGATCAAGGCGGCTGGCTATGGAGTTTTTTTGATCAGCACAGCCGTGCTGATCAGTATTCTTGCGGATTCGGAAAACGCGCGAGACGGCGGCGGCATCGTCGGTGGTTTTTTAAAAGAAACCGTGCTTGTTCCCTTTTTCGGTCGCATTGGCGCAAGCCTCATCACCCTCGCCGCCCTGCTTCTCTCGCTCATGCTGTTAACGCAGAATTCACTACTCGACATATTGAATCGCTCGCGTAAAAAAATCGCCGAGATTAAAAAGACTCTGGGTCCAACCCTAAGGAGTCGGGTTAGAGAATTTAAAGAAAACCAAGGGAAGCGTAAGGGTGAAAATACCAAGAAAGAACGCCGCGATTATGTCCCACCCCCTATCCTTCTGAAGGAAGAAATTAAGGAGGAACCGCTCAAGAAAACAATAAAGAGACCCGCCACTCCACCGGAACAGTTCAAATTGCCGGAAATCAGCGGTGGCTATAAGCTTCCGCCGCTAGAACTTCTCGACCCCCCCGAGCGCGAGCAGTTCAAGATAGACAAAGAAACTCTGCAGGCCAACTCTTTGATCCTACAAAAAAAGCTGGCGGATTTTGGCGTCGAGGGAGAAGTCGTCGCGGTGCGGCCTGGTCCGGTCATTACGATGTATGAGTTCAAGCCCGCGGCTGGCGTCAAAGTGCGGCGTATTGTCCTGCTGGCGGATGACCTGGCCATGGCTCTTCGCGCGGTGAGCGTGCGCATCTTGGCGCCGATTCCCGGCGAGTCCGTGGTTGGCATTGAGATACCTAATCTGAGACGCGAAACGGTATTTCTTAGAGAAGTTATTGAGAGCTCCGCCTATCAAACCGCCGACTCTAAAATAACGCTGGCGCTTGGAAAAGATATTGGGGGCACTCCGTTCACGGCTGACCTTTCGCGCATGCCGCATTTATTGGTTGCCGGCGCGACCGGCACGGGCAAATCGATCTCCATTAACGCCATGATCTTGAGCATTCTCTATAAATCGACGCCCCAAGACGTCAAATTCATTATGGTCGACCCTAAGATGCTCGAGCTGACGGTATACGAGGATGTTCCTCACCTGCTCGTCCCTGTGGTAACTGATCCCAAAAAAGCAGCGGCGGCGCTTTTTTGGGCCATGGACGAAATGGACCGGCGTTATCGCCTGATGAGAGATAAGGGCGCGCGCAACATCGATAATTACAATCGTACATTGGAACGGGAGGGAGCCAACCGAAAAAGCGTTATTGACCTTATCGAACCAGAACAGCCGGAAGAGGGCACGGAGATGGGCGGCAGTCTGGGGAAAGAAGCGCCCCTTGTGCATGAGAAACTCCCCCGCATCGTGATTATCGTCGATGAACTAGCGGACTTGATGATGACTGTGGGACGAGATATCGAGGAATACATCACACGATTGGCTCAAAAGGCAAGGGCGGCAGGGATTCACCTGATTCTCGCGACCCAGCGCCCGTCCGTTGATGTGATTACAGGGCTTATCAAGGCCAACTTCCCTGCGCGGATATCTTTCCAGGTCACCTCCCGCGTTGATTCTCGGACCATCCTCGACTCGATTGGCGCGGAAAAGCTTCTCGGCAATGGGGACCTGCTCTACCTACCGCCGGGAACCGCGCGAATCACCCGTGTGCATGGGGCGTTCGTGTCCGACCAAGAAGTCCGCAAGGTCATGCAATTCATCAAACAGCAGGCGCGACCCAATTATCGCCCTGAAGTTCTCGAGGCAAAGAAAGAAGTCGAGGCGGCCGCGGCAGACCAAGAGTACGATGAAATGTATGATCAGGCGATCGCCATTGTCACCGAAACTCAGCAAGCGTCGATATCTATGATTCAACGGCGATTAAGGGTAGGATACAATCGCGCCGCTCGTATGATCGAACAAATGGAACGAGACGGCGTTGTCGGTCCCGCGGACGGCGCCAAGCCGCGCGAAGTTTATGCAAGAAAAATCGAAGCCTAAGAGCGCCTTTAATTTTCTTTGCGCGGTAGCGCTGCTCGCGCTGTTCTCGATCAACCAGCAAAGCTTTGGGGCGGACGCAAAAAGCGCCGAGGCGATTGTCGATCGTTTACAAAAGAACTATGATGCAACGCTCGACTTTGTCGCTGATTTCCGCCAGGATACCGAGGTGAAGACGCTCAACCGCTCGCTCAAAGCATGGGGGAAATTGTCATTTAAGCGTCCCGGCAAAATGCTTTGGCGGTACGACGAACCTAAAGGACAGTTCGTGCTCGCGGATGGGCACTATCTCTATTTTTTTCAGCCGGAACAAAATCAAATCATCAAGAGTCCGCTAAAGAATGCCTTCCGTACGGACATTCCCCTTTCTTTCTTGCTCGGCATTGGGAACCTGAAAAAAGACTTTAACGCTGCTCTCAAGGAAACAGACGACACCCAATATGTCCTTCGGCTGGAGCCCAAGGGTGAGTCCGGTGGCTTCAGCGAAATTCTGCTCGGGGTCGGCAAAAATTCGGCCAACATCCTGTGGATCAGCGTGCGCGATGCGAGCAGCAATCTGACCACGATTCGTTTCTCTGGAATTCGCAAAGGGGTGGGTCTCAAAGACACCCTATTTAATTTGCAAATACCGAATGGCGTCGACGTCGTGGAATTGGGCCAATGAATAACGCGGATCAGAAATTTAGCATCGTTAGCCTGGGTTGCGCTCGCAATTTGGTAGACTCGGAAGTTATGGCGGGCCTATTAAAGCAAAATCACTATATTATGGTTCAGCAACCCGAAGAGGCGGACATTGTTTTGGTCAATACTTGCGGTTTCATTGATGCCGCAAAAGCGGAATCGATTGACACGATAATTGAGATCGGACGACTTAAAGAAGAAGGAAAGCTCAAGAAGCTTGTGGTAGCGGGATGTCTTTCCCAACGATACCCGGACGAGCTTGCCAATGAATTGACCGAGGTCGATCTATTCATCGGAACCGGCGAAGTGCCGCGTATCGCTGAGATCCTCCGCGAGCATGACCGTGATAAAACTCAGCGGAGTTATGTCGGATTGCCTCAATATCTCTACAACGAGGCTACGCCGCGTGTAAGAACGACGCCGTCTTACAGCGCCTTTGTGAAGGTGTCCGAGGGCTGCGACCACAAGTGCGCGTTTTGTATTATTCCTCAGTTGCGCGGTCCCCATCGAAGCCGCCCGATCGAATCTGTAGTGAAAGAAGCTGCAAATTTAGTGAAATGCGGCGTCAAAGAGATAAATCTAATCGCCCAAGACCTCACGGCCTACGGCAGGGATCGCCAAGACGGTGCGACGCTCTGTGAGTTACTCAGCGAAATAGTTAAGATCCCCGAAATGTTCTGGCTTAGGCTGCTCTACGCGTACCCTAACTTCCTGGACGAGCGGCTCCTCAATGTCATTTGCGAAAGCAAGCAAATTTGCAAATACATCGACATCCCGTTTCAGCATATCAATCGCAGAATTCTGCAACGCATGCGTCGCGGGAAAAGTGGCAGCGCGGTTTGGGAGACCATCCACCGATTGCGCGATCGCATTCCCGGAGTCACGCTGCGAACCTCGCTCATCGTGGGATTTCCCGGTGAGACTCAAGCGGAATTTAACGAGCTCTTGGACTTTGTCGAGCAAGCGGAATTTGACCGCTTAGGGGTGTTCAAATATTCCGATCAGGAAGGCACGGCAGCAGCGACATTACCCGACAAAATTTCAGAAGAGGAAATCGAGAGCCGCTGGCAAGAGATCATGGACGTTCAAGCAACGATCTCACGAAGAAAAAATGAGGCCTTGATTGGCACGACCCAGCGGGTTATGATTGAGAGCGTCGATTCAGACGCAACGAGACAATTCTACGGGCGAACGCAAGCCCACGCTCCAGAAGTTGACGGTGTAGTTTACGTGCAAGTCCCGAAAGAAAATGGACGAGCGTCAGATTGTCGACCGGGAGAAATGCTCAACGTAAGAATTACTGACGCTCAGGATTACGATTTGGTAAGTGAGATTTCGTATGCCGAAAACTGATCTCGAAAAAGAAAAAAAACAGCGAAAAGACTTCATTAAGCAAGCCGCAGAAAAGTTGGCGGATACCAAGAAGCAGCTTCTGAAGGAAATACAGGGGCGCGTAAAGGGAGAGACAGAAGGGGTCAAGGATGAAGGACGAGACACCTATGATCTCGCCAGCGACGAAAGAGATCGTGAAATTAATTTCATCCTAAATGATCGGGAGCGCGAGAAACTGCACGCTATTGATGAGGCGCTCGAGCGCATCAAAGACAAAACCTACGGTCTTTGCGAAAGCTGCGAAGGCGAGATCCAGCTCGGGCGTTTGAAAGTTCTTCCTTTTACACGGCTCTGCGTAAAATGCCAGGAAGAAAACGAGAAAGAGAGCAAACGCCAAAAAACGATGGATGACGAACGAGGCTATCGAAAGCTCGTTATTAATGATTTCGAGGAAGAGGGCTTTTAGGCCGCCTTTCGTGTGGCGTTTCCAAATCGGGGTTTCCTCTCTTAATTCCCATCTTCCGGGCGGGCGGCGATTCGGTTGAAGCCTTTAGCGCCCGGCCAACAGCTCGACCTTACTAGCGGAATTAGGGAAAGCTGACGGGAACTGAAGACTCTCGCGGTATAAACGCAGAAGTGGGCTTGATCAACTCAAGCCCACTTCTGTATCCTTGGGGAAATAACAAACCGTATTGGCTTAATCACTCACCTTTGGCAGGAGTAAACTCGATCTTGTTTAGCAAATTCTTCTCCCCTTTAACCGAGTATTCCACATTCGCAGATGCTCCTAACCCAATGTCAGCCATCTTAACTTGGCTCTCTTTGAGTTCTGTGACCTTAGTCTTTTGGTTGAAGTCAAGCGTAACCAACTTGCCTTCTTTGGTTACGACGATCATGTAATTCTTCTCGGTGTCCAACAAGCCGATATCGCCCGATACCTTCTGTGCTTTTGCCTTTTCCGCGGGTGCTGCTTTTTCACCCTTTTCGTCGGCCTTTTTTTCCGCCTTTTTCTCCTGGGCGCGCATAGGCGACGCTACGGCAACGGCCAAAAGGATAGCTATTCCACCTACAACTATTGTTTTTGTCCTCATTCCAAGTCCCTCCTAATTGAGTAAATGAACAGCGACGGGCCTAATCGCGACTATTCGCCCTTTGCAGCCTTGAACTCGAGACTAGTCGCAACGCTCTTATCCCCGGCTTTTTCATATACGACCACGGCCGAAGAACCGAGACCGACATCCGCTATTTTTGCTGGCGTTGGGTCGATCTGAGTCGCTTTGACTTTCGAATCAAAATCGATCGTAATCAGCTTGCCTTCCTTGGTGACCAGGATCATATAGTTCTTCTCGAGATCGAGCAGTCCAACATCGCCCGTGACTTTAGACGCCTTCGCCTTTTCAGCGGCCTTTTCCGCGGGCGCGGCTTTAGCTTCGGCTTTTGCCTCGGCTTTCGCCGGCGCTTTAGCCGCCGGAGCCGCTGCGGCAGGCGCCGCTGGTTTCGCTGGCATCTCGTCCTGAACCGAGCATGACGACAACGCGAAAAGCATAGCAACAAGGACAACCCCTATTAGCGAAAAAAGACTTTTCATCTTACCTCCTTACACTCCCGATGAACTTGAATTCCTACGATACTTATCGTGACGGCTTTTTCATCTCAATACCCATTGCGTAGTATTTTTTGGCTCTAAAATGACCCAATATTTCATAAAAATAAGACTAGGGTCTTAGATATTTTCCAGCGCAACTGCAAAGTTATAGTTGGCATACTTACAGATTTCAGATATTTTGTGTCGTATGTCTCGGAAGTTGGGGGAACGGATATGGGGCCTATCAAAGTCGTAGTTGCCGATGACCACACGTTGTTTCGCGATGGGATCAGGAGAATCTTGTCTCTGGAAAAAGATATTCTTGTGGTGGGAGAAGCCTCTCGGGGCGACGAAGTCACAAAGGTAGTTGAGCGCACCAAGCCGGATGTTTTGCTCTTGGATCTAAAGATGCCCCGAGGCGACATTGTGCAGACGCTTCTTGAAATCAAAGAGAAAAGCCTTCCCACAAAGGTCCTGGTTCTCACCGCCTATTCCGAAGATGAAAACATATTAAACGCCGCCAAAGGAGGCGCGCGTGGCTACGTCCTAAAGGGAATCGATTTTCCTACCCTGCTTCAGGCTATAAAAGCAGTACACAAGGGGGGGGTATGGATCGACAAAGAGATGCCCGCCGCCGATGCGTTTGAGGAAATCGCGCAAGGCCAGCTGGGCGAGATCGATAACCTCAGTGACGACAGTGCGATCAGCACTTTGACCAAAAGAGAAACTGAAATACTAAAACTAGTGGCCGAGGGCCTGACTAATGAAGAGATCGGCAAAAGAATATTTATCAGCGAAAAAACCGTTAAAACTCATCTGACGAATATTTTCGATAAACTTAAAGTCAACAATCGATTCAAGGCAGCCCTTCTGATTATGGGACATCCCAGAAACCCGGAGCCTTCCACCGTCTCGCGTCGCGGAAGGGTTTAAAAATAACCGGGATTTATATTCTCACCCCTGCACCCCCGAGATATGACTCCTCAAGATCAATGGGTTTTGCAAAAGGAAAGAGCATTGGCGTGGCTGAGGGTAGGCTTCGCGGTCGTAGCTTTGATCGTCGTTCAACTCAATCCTTCCAGAGTCGCGCTGTTTCCGGTGCTCTCGATATTTTTTCTCGGCACGTTTTTCCTTTACAGCATCATCCTCGTCTATCTCGTACAGAAAAAAACGTTAGCTTCCGGAAGAATCGGACTGGCCACCACTTGCCTTGACCTTGCTTGGATCTCAGTCATCGTTTTTTCCACGGGCGGAACGCGCACGCCTTTCTTTTTTTATTACTCATTCCCCGTCATAACAGCCAGCTCGCGGTGGGGAGTCAAGGGCAGTATCGCTGTTGCGGCGATAGGCGTCGCCCTTTATGGAGCGATTCGCATTACCTTGGCCGCCGAGGCGATAAAGAAACCGATCGGGATCGACACGTTTCTCGTGCGCAGTATTTATCTTTTCGCTTTGGCCTGCATTTTTGGCGTTCTCAGCGGATTTGAAAAAAAGCAAAACCAAAAGCTGTTGGCCCTCTCAAAAACAGCGGGAGAAGTTGCCACACTGGTAGAGAGGCGCAGAATTATGCAAGACGTGCACGATGGGTTGCTCCAGTCGCTCGCCACCCAAATTCTCCGCCTTGAGACCTGCCGAAGACACCTCCTTAAGTCGCCCGAAGCGCTGGATCGCGAGCTCCGGTCGATTGAGGACGATACCAGAAATTCGATGAAAGTGATCCGGGAATTCCTTAGAGGAAAAGAAGCCCATGCCCTGCTGCCTGGCATGCTGCTCGAAACGCTTAGAGAAGATCTCAGATTTTTGCGCGACGGATTAGGATTAGCGATTATCTTGGATACTGAACCCGAGTCTCTGGAGTTACCCGCGCCGATGGAGCAAGATCTTTACTATCTGGTGAGAGAGGGGCTAATGAATATCGCCCGGCATTCTCACGCCGCCCATGTTGACATAACTTTAAGACAAAGCGCCGCGGAGATACGAGGCTGGTTGACCGATGACGGCGTAGGATTCGATCAAGTTGAGGCCGGCAACAATCACGGCTTGGGTTTACCGAGCATGAAAGAAAGAATTAAGAGACTTGGAGGAGAACTGGAAATTCAATCCTCCCCCGGTAAAGGAACAAAAATTTCGTTTACCCTGCCGCTAGTCATCGAACCTGGCGACACGTGATATCGGGCTAATTCCGCATATCATGTCGGATTGTATTGCCTGGGCCGCTATTTTGAAGGTCCCAAGCCGGCGCGAGTGAATTACGATAAATTCTCAGTCGCCGCCTTTAGCAGGCATGAACTCAATCTTCGATAAAACGTTTTTCTCGCCCTTCTTGGTGAACTCCACGGTGGCAGACGCCCCCAGACCGACATCTGACATTTTGGCCGGCTTTTCCTTAAGCTCGGTAATTTTGGTTTTCTGATTGTAGTCGATGGTTACCAGTTTTCCTTCCTTGGTGACCACGATCATGTAATTCTTCTCGGTATCCAACAAACCGATGTCACCGGCGACCTTTTCGGCTTTGGCTTTTTCAACTTTCTTTTCGGCAGCCTTTTTTTCCTGTCCCATGACGGGCAATGCTACGGCAACCGTCAGCAAGCCAGCTAGACTGCTCACAACCATTGATTGCATTTTCATTGATTTTTCCTCCTGATTCTTCTTTAGCGTGTGACCTTGATCAATCCCCACCTTTTGCTGCCTTATATTCGAGACCGGTGGCGACATTCTTATCTTTGACGTTTTCATACGTCACGGTCGCCGAAGAGCCTAGTCCAATATCCGCAATTTTGCCCGGACTCGGGACGACTTGCGTCGCTTTGGTCTTTGAGTCGAAATCTATTGTAAGCAGCTTGCCTTCTTTCGTCACAAGGATCAGGTAATTCTTTTCAGTATCGAGAAGACCGATATCGCCCCGCGCTTTTTCCACTTTCGCTTTCGCAGGGGCCTTTTCTGCCGGAGCCGGTTTTACTTCGGCTTTGGCGGTCGGGGCGGGAACCGCGGCCGCAGGCACCGCTGGCTTCGCCGTCTTCTCTTCTTGCATGGAACATGAAGCCAGAGCAAAAAGACCTGAGACTACTACGACACTCGTAACTGTGGTGAGATTTTTCATCTATCCTTCCCCCTTATGTAAGACTTTAGTGATATTATGTAAGTCTTAAGTCCTATACTTTAGACTGAGGTTTTTTGTCAAGCGATAATCAAGAAAATTTCCGCACACTCTTTTCGACCCATGTTGCCGGTAAAGTGAGCGCGCTTTTTAGACCACGGAGCCGCTTCCGATAAGCACGAACCGGTCACGGCGGTTTTTTTGGAAACACTTTTCCGATTGTTCTCGACATCTCGGCAATTTTTTCCCGTAACCGACCGTCGAGAATCGCTCCGGTGACAGTCCCATCGAACTCAAGTAATCTTTTGCGGCCCACGCTCCTATTTCGACGCCATCGATTGGCTCGATGAGCAAGTCCACAGACGCGACATTGGAGACGTTTTTCAAAGTTGGATCTCGTATGTCTCGATACACTTTTTTGATAGCGTGCGCTTCTTGGCTCGAGATCTCCACGGTTGCGACCTCAATGTCTTTTTGTCTACCGTTTTGATGGACGTCAACGTAGAGTTCTAATCTTCCCCTCGACGCTTCGAGCACGGCTTTTCTAAAGCTATCGTAAACCGCTTTTGCTCTACTGGATGCGATCTCGAATTCGCTGCCGGGATAGTGTGTTTGTCGGTAGGCCGACTCACGTTAATCCGCCACCCCACCCCCTCGGTCGGAGTGAAACCTTTCGCAATTACAGCCGCGATCCCAGTGTGAAAGCTGATCTGTTTGACACCCTCTGCCGTATACTCGTCGAAGGTTCCCTGTGAAAAAAAGGGGAGCCATCCGGCTCCCCTTTTGTCCTTCTTCCAGCGTAGCTTCCGCTAGAAGCTCCACCTCAGTCTCAACCACACATCTACCCAGTTTCCACCGCAACCTAATTGGTCGGGAACCCACGACCCCGCACCCGGGG
>JBGPIK010000111.1:0-16843 GCA_041484845.1 Binatia bacterium
GCAGTTGCCCGTTGAGATTACGGTCACGCGCATTGTCTCCGACGGACCGCCGATGTACACCGCCTTCTTGCGCGATCTCACCGAACAAAAGGCGCGCGAAGAGCTGCGCCAGCGCAGCGAGGAGTTAGAGAGACAAAACCATTTCATTCGAGAAGCCAGCCGGTTGAAAAGCGAATTCCTCGCCAACATGTCGCACGAGTTACGCACGCCGCTCAACGCTATCATCGGCTTCAGTGAGCTGATGCACGACGGCAGAGTCGGGCCGGTCTCCCCCGAGTACAAAGAATACCTGGGCGATATTCTCGCCGGGGGCCGCCATTTGCTCCAGCTCATTAACGACGTCCTCGATCTTTCGAAAATCGAAGCGGGAAAAATGGAATTCACGCCGGAGCCCGTTAACCTGGCCAACATTGTCACTGAAGTCCGCGCGATCGTTCAGGGCCTGTCCGCTCGTAAATCGATCCAGCTTCAAATTGACTTGGATCCTGCGCTGACCGGCATCGTCACCGATACACGAAGCTTAAAGCAGGTGCTCTACAACTACATCTCGAATGCCATCAAATTTAGCCACGAACGTGGCCGCGTGCGGGTGCAACTGCGAGCGGAACAACCGGATTGTTTCCGCATTGATGTCGAAGACACGGGCATCGGTATTGGTGACGAGGACATGGGCAAGCTATTTAGAGAGTTCCAGCAAATCGACGGTAGTATGGCAAAACAATATTCGGGAACCGGTCTGGGCCTGGCTCTGACAAAGCGAATCGTCGAGGCGCAGGGCGGGCAGGTCGGCGTAGCGAGCGTCGCGGGACAAGGAAGCACCTTCTTCGCCGTGCTGCCGCGGGTCGCGCAAAACGGAGGTAAGGATCCGTGAAGCACGATCGGGCTGAAGCAAAATTTAAGGACTCGGAGATTACACCACGGAGGCGCTGAGGTCGCCGAGAAGTTCGTATTAAGGAAATCATTTTGAACAAACCCTCTGCGAACTCGGTGGTCGTGAGAAAAAATAGCCGATCGCCCTTCGACGCGCTGAGAGCCCGTCCTGAGCTTGACGAAGGAACGAACGGCTATGTACTTGAATTTATATTGCGCTGTCGCGTTCGTGGTGATTCCTCGACGGGCTCGGAACTGAAGGCCGTCGAGGAAGCCTGCCGTGAGGCTTCTCGAACGGTCGAACCATGAACGGATTTTTTCTCACGACCGGTGCCTCTGTGGTGAATATTCCTTCACAGTAAACCCAGAAGAACAAACATTTATGGCAACTATTTTAGTCATCGATGATCATCCGGACAACCGCAAGCTCATCAAGACGGTGTTGCGTCATGAGGCCTATCGCGTACTGGAAGCCTCGGATGGCTCTGAAGCCTTAATCATAGCCCGCCGCGAGCATCCCGATCTCGTGATTACCGATATTCTTATGCCGACGATGGATGGTTTCGAGTTTGTCCGCCAACTCCGGGACGACGCATCGCTGGCTCAAACACGCGTGGTTTTCTACACGGCGACATACCTGGAAAGCGCAGCGCGACAACTCGCCGAGGCCTGCGGAGTGTCGCACGTCATCCTCAAGCCCGCCGAGCCGCAAGAAATTCTGGACACGGTTCACGCCGCGCTCCTTCTGAAAGAACCGTTACCTTCGTACCATTTCACCGAAGCCTTTGACCGCGAGCACCTACGCCTAATGGCAAACAAATTGTCGCACAACGTAGATAAGCTAGAAGAAGCCAATCTTCAACTGACTCAAGAGGTTGCCCAGCGCAAGCGCGCCGAGCTGACGCTCCTGGAGAGTTACGGACGAATCGAACGCTTGAGCAGCATTCGCGAGGTCTCCAGCGAGATCAATTCGGCGATTGTCCGTATTCGAAACCGCCAGGAACTTTTGCAGGAAGCAACCAGGGTCGCCCTCAAGTATGGGCAGTTCAGCATGGTCGCGATCAGCCTGGTAGATTCGGCCAGTGCGCAACTTGCGCGCGCGGCGTGCGCCGAAGTCGAGGCGCTCTATGGACACCGTCCCCATACACCGTTGCCAACCGATAGCCAAGCCGTCCATGAGCTTGCACAAGCAGCCCTGGCGCGGCAGGAACCGGTCCTTTGCAACGATATTGAATCAGAGGTCCGGATGGACGGGTGGAAAAATCAAACTCTTGCGCGCGGCCACCATGCCGCGTTGGCATTGCCGCTCGTTGCGACAAAGAACATCATGGGCGTGGTCGAATTTTACGCCGCAAGACCGGGCTTTTTCAACGAAAAGGAAATCGGGTTACTGAAGGACCTGGCCGGGGACCTTTCCTTCGCCCTGCAATACATCGCCAACGAAGAGAAGATCAACTACTTCGCCTACTACGACGACTTGACCGGACTCGCCAACCGGGCCCTTTTTTGTGATCGCGTCAACCAGCTTGTGCACGTAGCGCGTGAGGATAAGCTACGGGGATGCGTGATCGTGCTCGACGTGGACCGATTCAACATCATCAATGACACGTTCGGCCGTCACGCCGGCGATGCATTGCTCAAACAGGTGAACCAACATCTTACCGCCAAAGTAAAAAACACCGATTGGCTGGCCAAGGTAAGCGGAAGCTGCTTTGCCGCTTATCTGCCTTCGATCAAGGATGATGCCGAAATTGCCCATTTTCTGGAAGATGTGATGCGCGACATCGCCGGCGCGCCGTTTATCGTTGAGGGCGAGGAAATGCGGGTGACCCTCAAGTGTGGCGCCTCCATCTATCCTTCGGACGGCAAAGACGCGGAAAAGCTGCTCGGCAACGCCGAGACGGCGTTGCAAAGGGCTAAATCCTCCCCAGACCGTTATCTGTTTTTCACAGAGCAAATGAACACTCGGATGGCGGAGAAACTCAGGCTCGAAAACCGCCTTCAGAGAGCGATTCAAGACGACGAATTTGTCCTTTATTACCAGCCTATCCTCGACGCTCAAACCAAGCGAACCACGCGACTCGAAGGTTTGTTACGCTGGAACCATCCGGAAAAGGGCCTGATTTATCCCGGGGCGTTCATTTCGCTCCTGGAAGAAAGTGGCTTAATCCTTGACGTCGGCAACTGGGTCTTGAAAAGAGCCGCGTCCGATTTCCAGCGCTGGGCGTCCCGCGCCGCGCACCCACCTCGGGTCTCCGTAAACGTCTCCCCACTTCAACTCAAGCAGAAGGGCTTCGCTGTCAGTGTCGCAGAAGCCGCGGCTCAGTGCCGCGCCGGCGCGCTGGAGCTGGAAATTACCGAAAACGTCCTCATGGAAGATATGGAGCAAAATATCCAGACATTACAGAAGCTCAATGAACTGGGCGTAGACATCGTCATTGACGACTTTGGCACCGGATACTCTTCCTTGAGTTATCTTGCAAAACTACCGGTCAGCACCCTGAAGATCGATCGCTCGTTTATCTTTGACATGCAAAAGAATCCAAAAAGCCTATCGATCGTCACTGCGATTATTTCTCTCGCACGCTCGTTGAATCTAAAAGTCATCGCCGAAGGCGTAGAAACCGAGCAGCAGTTACAGCTCTTGCAGTTGCTGAAATGCGACGAGATTCAAGGTTACCTCTTCAGCCCGGCAGTGGCGCCGGCAGACGTCGAGAAATTCTTGGCAGACTAAAAACTATGGCAACCATCCTAATCATTGACGACGCCCCGACCAACCGCCAGCTTCTCAGCACCATCCTGGGCTACCAAGGGCATCGGATGCTTGAGGCCACCGACGGCTTTCTGGTCATGGAGCGGTTCAAGGCGAGGCCACGCCTCGCCGGGATTCCGGTCATCGTGGTCAGCGCGCGCGACCCCGCCGTCAATCGCGAGCGCGCCCTGCAATCCGGTGCATCGGCGTTTTTTCAAAAGCCGGCGGATAACGACGAGCTTATGGCGGCGATTAGCAAGCGCTGGGAGGGGAGTGAAAATGTGGATTGCGGAATGCGGATTGCGGATTTCCGGATTTCGGATTCCAATCCGCAATCATCAATCCGCATTCCGCAATTCTTCCATTCCGCAATCCGAAATCCGCAATCTGCAATGGAAACCTTATGGCTAAAAGCGAAGAGCAGAGATTGAAAGTCCTGCTCGTCGAAGACGATGACGGTGACGCGATGTTGTTGCAGGGCATGCTGGCCCAGCACCGCGGCAAATTCGACTTGACTCACGTGACGCGCCTCGACCGCGCGCTGCTAAAATCTCAGGATCAGCCCTTCGATGTCGTCTTGCTCGATCTGTCGCTCGCGGACAGCGAGAGCATCGAGACGTTTACGACGCTGCGCGACGGCGGATCGGGCGCTCCGATCGTCGTGCTGACCGGCCTCGATGACGAGACTACCGCGGTTCAGGCTCTTAGGGAAGGCGCGCAGGATTATTTCGTGAAGGCCAAAGTCGACGCGGATCTTCTCGTGCACGGTATCCGTTACGCCATCGAGCGCCAGAAAACCTTGGCCGAGCTCGAAAACGCCAACCGGCAGATCAGCGATTTCACGGCGATGATGGTCCACGATCTGCGCTCGCCGTTGGTCAACATCATCGCCATCGGCGACATGATGAATGACGGCCTTTTCGGGTCGCTCAACGACGACCAGAAAAAATGGCTCGCCAGAATGGTCTCCAGCGGTCGCAAGCTCATCACCTTGGTAACCAATTTTCTCGATCTGTCGAAACTCGAAGCCGGCGCCATGAAAGTGATCAAAAAGCCCGCTGATCTAGAACAGCTGTTGAGTGCCACGCTCGACGACCATCAGCTTCTGGCGCAGGGGAAAAACATCACCTTTCGGAAACGTTTCACTGGCGCCACCCCGGCCGTTGAAGCGGACATCGATCGCCTCGATCAGGTGCTGAGCAATCTGCTAAGTAACGCTCTGAAATTCACTCCCGCGGGCGGGGAAATCGAGCTTGGCGCGGCGCTCGCCGGCAACGAAGCGCGGGTTTGGATTAAAGACACCGGCGCCGGCATCGCGGCCGAGGAAATCGGCCAGCTATTCGAGAAATATAAGCAGAGCACGAGCGGAAAATCCTCAGCGGAACCGGGCACTGGCCTGGGACTGCTGATTTGCAAGATGATCGTCGAAGCCCACGGCGGCAGAATCTGGGTCGAGAGCCAAGAGGGCAAAGGCACGACGTTTACCTTTACGCTACCGGCGGGGAATGGAAGCATTGCGGAATGCGGATTGATGATTGCGGATTGGAATCCGGAAATCCGCAATCTGCAATCCGAAATCCGCAATTTACAATAGAGTCCTATGGCCAAAATCCTAATCGTCGATGACCGGGCACTGAACCGGCAGTTTTTGACCGCGCTGCTCGGCTACGCCGGCCATCAACTTTCGGAAGCGGTGGACGGCGCCGAGGCGCTGGCGAAAATCCGCGGCGAGCGGCCCGATCTCGTCATCACCGACCTGCTCATGCCGACCATGGACGGCTTCCAACTGGTGCAACAGATGCGCGCCGAGCCTGCTATCGCCGATACTGCGGTTATCTTCTACAGCGCCACCTTCCGGCTGCAAGAAGCAAGCGAACTGGCCCGAGCCTGCGGTGTCTCGGTGGTGATTCCGAAACCGTCCGAGCCCCAAATCATTCTCGACGCGGTCAGCGCGCAGCTAGCGCCTCGTGAATCCCGCAGCTTCCATGCTCGCGAGCGCGAGGCCGTGGCAGGAATCCGTCCAACGTCCCAGCTCAAAGAAGATCCGGCCAACTATTTCTTAGACCTGAAGTTGTTGAGGGCGCAAGTGCTCGAACTCATAGAGCAGAGCCACGATCCCGCCGAACGCGAAGCCTTGCTGTTGCCGGATGTCCCTGACAAAGTGCGCCGATCGATGAACGATCTCCAGGCCGTTAGTCTGAAGCTCGCCACTATTTTAGAGCTTGGTCTTGAACTGACACAGCATCGTGATCCGCAGCGGCTCCTGGAACTATTTTGCCGCGCGGCGACGGACATCATGGGCGCGAAATATGGCGCGCTAGCGATTCTCGATGACAACGGTGAGTCCCTGGCTTATTTCGTCGGCCACGCAAACGACGGTGGTGATGCGACATGTCTCAAGCCGCTTTTTTGCCGAGCGGGAGTTCTCAGCGAATTGTTGCAACAAGCAAAACCGCGCCGTCTGCAAAATCCAAGCGGCGATCCGCAAGATCTCGGTCTCGCTTCCACGCATCCTCCCATCCATTCCTTTTTGGGAGTGTCGATCATCTCAACGCTTCCCGTCCAGGGATGGTTTTATGTCGTGGACAAGATCGCCAGCGGCGAATTTACCCAGGCGGACGAACAGATGGTCGTAACGCTCACGGCGCAACTGGCGGTGGCGTTCCAACGAGTCAAACTCTACGACGAGCTGCAGCGCCACGCCGCTAAACTCGAGCTGGAGTCGGAGCGCCGGCGGCGAGCCGAAGAAAAATTTAGTTCGGCCATTGAAGCCGCGCCTAACGGCATGTTGATGGTCGATGCAACCGAAAAGATGATCCTGGTCAATCGCAAGCTGTGCGAATACTTCGGTTATGAGACCAGTGAGTTGATCGGGCAGTCGATCGAGATTCTGATTCCCGAGCGCTTGCGGCGCAAGCATCCGGGTCATGTCGATAATTTTTTCTCTAGCCCGCAGAACAAATCGATGGGTGCGGGACGCGATTTGATCGGCCGGCGCAAGGACGGCAGCGAGTTCCCGGTGGAAATCGGAATCAGTTCACTGGCGACCAACGAAGGCGTGATGGCCCTCGCTTCCCTGATCGACATCAGCGAGCGCAAAAAGGCCGAGACGGCGCTGCGCGAGCGCGTCCGCACGTCCGAATTCATTGCGGAAATCAGCGGCGCTCTAGCCACCAACGACGATCTGCGTCCCGTGCTGCAACGATGTGCCGAGGCCGCTGTCCAGCATCTGGACGCCGCTTTTGCGCGCATCTGGATACTCAATCCCAGAGAAAACGTTCTCGAGCTGCGGGCGAGCGCGGGCCTGTACACACACATCGACGGCTGCCACAGCCGGATACCCGTCGGCCAATTTAATATCGGCTTGATCGCGTTGGAGCGCCGGCCCCATCTGACCAACGCTGTTGTCGGTGATGCCAGAGTCGACGATCCGAAGTGGATCAAACGAGAGGGGATGGTCGGATTCGCAGGATATCCTTTATTGGTCGATCGGCGGCTGGTTGGCGTGATCGCGATATTTAGCCGCCAGGCGATTCCGGCGCCGATTTTAGAAGTGATGGCTTCCGGCGCCACCGAGATCGCGGTGGGCATCGAGCGCAAAGTCGCTGAAGCGCGCGCCCGTGAACATTTTGACCGTATTCGCGCTCTGCACGAGATCGACCGGGCGATCACGTCAACTCTCGACCTCCAGTCGGTTCTCGCCGTGATCTTGGACAGCATCGCGCAATTGTTTCCGCCCGCGGCCGCCGTCGGCATCGCTTTGCGCGATCATGGCACAGGCGCTCTGGAGCCGGTGGCGTGCCGGGGCATGGTGCGCGAAGAGTGGAAGCGCGCTTTTTTCACCGGCGAGAGTTTCATCAACGCCAGTGCCCTTATTGGTCCGCTCGTGATCCCGGATCTGCACGACGACCCGCGGCTTGAGCCGGCGCCACGCGAATTTTTCGAAAAATCCGGATACGAGTCATTGCTCGTCGTACCCATACAGATCGACGATCGAATCTTGGGCCTCATGGGCTTCACCACGATCGTCAAGTACAATTTCTCGAGTAACGAAATAGAATTTTTTTCGACCCTGGCCGGACAGGCAGCGGTGGCAATTCAAAATGCCGATCTTTACGAGCAGACTAGAAAACAAGCGGTGGAGTTGGCCGAGCGGGAATGCATCCAACGCATCTTGAAAGAGCTGAGCCAGAACATCACCAAGATGGATGTCGATACGCTACTGGAGAAGCTCACCATAACCATACGCGAAATCTTCAAGGTCGATATCTCCGACGTGCGATTCCTGGCCGGCGCCAAATGGGCCAACATTATCGTCACCGGTCAGGATCTGGTCCACCACCTAACTGAAAGCAACGAGTTACGCGGCGGCGCGACCGACTGGGTGGTCAAAACCCGTAAGCCAATCGCCATTTACGACTACCTCGAACAAAAGGAGTTCACACCGGGCCGAATTAGTAACATCTTCGGTGTGCGCGGATTTCTCGCCGCGCCGCTGCTGTCGAAAAACGGCGACGTCATGGGCGTGATTCGCGCCCTATCGAAAGAGCCGCGGACTTTCACCGCCCAGGAAATTGATCTCTTCGAGCAATTCGCCAGCGGCGCCGCCATCGCCATCGAAAACGCGCAATTATATAGGGATCTCGAGAAGTCCAACAAAATCAAATCAGAGTTTCTGAGCGTGGTGTCGCACGAGCTGCGCACGCCGCTCAACATCATCATGGGGTACGCAAGCTTAGCCAAAGAAGAAATGGCCAGCAAGGGACTCGACGAGCCCAATAACGCGTTTAGAAAAATCGAAGCCCAGTCGACGAAGTTGTTGGCTATGGTCAACGCGATCATGCAAGCCACCGAGATCGAAGCCGGAGCCGCCGCCGTGACGGGGCAAGGCGTCGACCCCGCCGCACTGCTCGAAGAGCTGAGAGCCATGTACGATTCGCAGCGATCGAAGGACCTCGCGTTCGTCTGGAAAACGGCCGAGGGTCTGCCCATGATCACGACCGATTGCGAAAAGCTGAAACACATCCTACAAAATCTGATCGATAACGCCATCAAATTCACCGCAAGCGGCACGGTCACCATCTCGGCGCATCTGGCCGGCGAACGCGAAGCATCGATCGTGAAGCGCGAGCCACGAAACACGCCCAACGAGATACGAGATACACGCTACGTTGAATTCATGGTGCAAGACACCGGTATCGGCATCGCCGAAGAAAACCTGCCCTTCATCTTCGACATCTTCAAGCAAGTGGACGGCTCAGCCACGCGGCCTTACGAAGGCGTGGGTCTTGGCCTCTTCATCGTGAAGAAACAGTGCGATCTTCTCGGCGGCACGGTGACTGCGGAGAGCGAAGTCGGCAAAGGATCGAAATTCACTGTTACCCTACCAGTAGATCGCTTTAGTCGAAATGACTTCGCCATCTAGACTCTCCAGCGAGGTAACAATGGTCAATAAACCAATGAAAACTCTCCCGACGGTCGCTTTGGTGCAAACCATCCTTGATGGTTTGCGCAAGAAGATCGCCGAATTGGGATACGCCGACGGCAAAAACGTTCCGGTTACCGTCATTCCCATGTGCAAGCAGGGCGACAGTTTGAACACGGAAATGACGCCCTTAGAAGACCGTAAGTAAAAATGTTGTCGCTTCAGCGTTTATATTCCAAGCATCTGGCGGCCGCTGTGAGGTTGATCGGCTCGTGGCTACCCATTCTGATACTTGTGAGCGGTTCGGCCACGACATTAGTCATTTTTCGTTCCATCCACGCGCGCGAGCAAGATCAGATTCGCCGGACGGTTAAGAGCGAATCCGAGGCAGCATCCAGAGCGCTCGAGAGCGCTTTGACATCACATATCCAATCCTTGATTCATATGGCCCAGAGCCGCGAGTTTCACACGCCAACCAAGGAGGAATGGGAAGCCGACGCAAGACTTCAGATCACCCATTCCGATGGCTTCGAAATCATCGAGTGGGTGGACGCATCCCTTAACACCCGGTGGTCAATTTATACAGGTGGCCGGAATATCATTGACACCAAAACCGCTTTCGGAGAACCGCGAGAAATACCCCTGCAAAAGGCGCGCGACCAGGCGGCGACTACGGTTACACGCGCTTTCGACCTTCCCCATGGGGGAACTGGAATTTTGATTTATACGCCGATCTTGGTAGGCAACCATGCCGACCGCTTCGAGGGTTTCATCGCCGCGGTGTTAAACCTTAATTCCCTGATAACTGGCCTCTGGGACATCAATCTCTCGCGCCGCTATAACATGGAGATTGTTGAAAGTGGGAAATCGATCTACACCCAGCCCGGTTCTGTGTTTGCAAACAAAAAATGGGCCGAGGAAACGGAGCTAAAACTCTACGGCGTCGCCTGGGCTCCTACGTCTTGGCAAGTGCGTCTCTGGCCTACGCCCTTGTGGCTTGACGAACTACAAACCACCTCGGACCACACCGTGCTGGTCTCCGGTCTAATTATGACCGCGCTGCTCGCATTTTTGACTTACTTCTTTCAGTTGGCGCGCGCGCGCACGCGTCAAATCGAAATCGCCAATGCCGGCCTCGAAGAGCAGATTATTGAGCGCCAGCAAGCGCAAGCGGCACTTGCGGATTTTACCGCCATGATCATTCACGATCTTCGCTCGCCGTTGAGTAATGTGATTTCCATTGTCTCGACGATAAAAGAGGGGGTATTCGGACCGGTCAATGCCGACCAGGCAACTTGGTTGGATAAAGCGGAGAAGACAACTCAAAGTTCCGTGGGACTGATTGGCGATTTCTTGGATGTCTCTAAGTTGGAGGCAGGACACATCGACCTGAGAAAAACTGAAGTAGACCTGCGCCAATTGATCCAGGCGGGTCTCGACCTCTCCGCGCTTACTGCGCAACAGAAAAAAATCCTTCTCAAGAACGAGATCGACCCTTCGCTCCCAAGTGTCCATGCCGACCCGCGGCGGCTCGAGCAGGTTATGAACAATCTCCTCAGCAACGCCCTCAAGTTCACCCCGGAAGGCGGAGAGATTCGGGCGGGGGCCCGTTGCAATCATAAAGACATCAGCGTCTGGGTTGAAGACACCGGCGGCGGGATCGCTTCCGACGAGCTTGGTCAAATCTTTCAAAAGTACAAACAGACCGCCAGCGGCGCGACTTCCCAGTTCAAAGGCACAGGCCTGGGCCTCGTTGTTTGCAAAATGATCGTGGAGGCCCACGGTGGAATCCTCCGGGTTGAGAGCGAAGAGGGAAAAGGGGCGAAGTTTACGTTCACCCTGCCAAGACTTTTAATTGGCTAAGGGTGGGATCAAGGAGAAACGCATGGCAGAGACACATCTGAAAGGACGTTTCGTTGGTGCGGCTTTTGTCGCACTGTTGATGCCTTTTTGGCCTCTCCTCAGCTGCGCGGCCGAGCAGCCTTTGGAGCGCGTCAGAATCGTTTACACGGCACTTAGCGGCAAAAGTATGGCTACGTGGGTGGCACTAGAGGGCGGATTTTTACACAAACAGGGATTGCAGGTGGAATTGGTTACTGTCGTGAGCGGCGCAACCGCGGTGCACTCCCTCGTCTCCGGGGACGCTCAATTCGCCGAAGCGGCCGGCCCTCCCGTTCTGGAGAGCGGTCTTGAGGGCGCCGGCAACGTCATCATCGCTGGACTGCTCAACACCATGGATTATCAATTTATTGTCGGCAAGCAGATCAAACGACCCGATCAGCTACAAGGGAAAACGGTCGCGGTTAGCCGCTTGGGATCATCTTCGGATTTCGCAACACGCTACGCTCTTGAAAGATTCGGATTGTCTATAGGGAAGGATGTGACGATTCTTGAGGTCGGGAATGAATCGCAGCGGTTTGCGGAGCTCACGGAAGGGAAAATCCAGGGACTGATGCTGGCACTCCCGCTCTCTTTGAAAGCAAAACAACTGGGGTTTCCAGTCCTCATCGACATGCAAAAATTGGGATTGGAGTATCCACACCTCATGCTCGCGGTGATGCAGTCGACAGTTAAATCCCGCCCTGATCTTGTCCGCAAGGTTCTGACAGCCTACGTGGAAGCAATTCATTACCTCAAAACTCATCCCAAGGAAACTGAGGCGATTCTGCGCAAGTACCTGAAGATCGACAATACCGAAGAGCTGCGCGAGACTTACGAGAGCGTGGGTCTCAACCTCATCCCTGAAAAACCGTATCCAACGCTGAAAGGCATCCAGAATGTGCTCCGCGAATTGTCAGCTAAATACCCCAAGGCCCAGACCGCGCGACCGGAGCAATTTGTGAATTCAACTTTTGTAAAGGAGCTGGACAGCTCGGGATTTATCGATCGCTTATATAAAGGCGCGCCCGTTGCGCCGCCCGCCGCCAGAAAATGAATCGTCCATTATACGCGGCGCGTGTCGCGTATTTTCTCCGAGATTGGGAGCCGCTAAATATTCGGCTCTTCCGGGTTTACTGTAAAGGAGTATTCACCGCAGAGGCCCGGCGCGGTAAAGCCGCAACCAAGCAGAAAAAGATATTGTTCACCACGAAGGCGCGAAGAGCACGAAGTTTAGCAAAAAAGTTCGTAGGGTGCGGCCCGCCCGGCGCACCGTTTTGCTCGATGGTGCGCAAAGCGCACCCTACGGGGAAGTTTATCGCTTCTTGCGGGAGCGACTAGCCAGCCTCTACAAACCGTTCACCTACAACAACAGAGGCGTACCGAATCAAGGTATAATCTGGCGTCCCGTCGTTAACGCCCCCCGAATGTTTTTATCGTGGTTCGACTGTGCTCACCACGACCCTGAGCCACGTCGAATGGGTCGGAGGTCCAGTTCCGAACCCGCCTAGATTCCCGCTTAAAGCATGCGGGAATGACGGACTTTGGATAGATAATTTACTTAACACAGCAAGTTGACGGGGTATCAGAACATAGCGGTGAAATTTTTTCCCAAAGGCACTCACCCCCGAACGTTTTAATCGTGGTTCGACTGTGCTCACCACGACCCTGAGCCACGTCGAATGGGTCGGGGGTCCAGGTTCGGACTCGCCTGGATTCCCGATAGAAGCATGCGGGAATGACGGACTCTCAGAGGTCTGGAATAGCTCATTACGCAGCAAGCTGCGGGGAATCAAACCCGAAGCGATTGAAAAGAGCCAAGGCGACAACGCTGTTGACTAGCATCTGACAAACACGGCTTTCCTAACCTTCGCAAAAATGGATCTATCGCGGGATATCTTCTACCCAAAGCAGATGGGCCGAGAAAGGCCCATTTCTGAGAGCGCGATAAAGCTTGGCGTCAGCCGTGACGAAGGGGACCTGATAGACTATTGCGGCAGCGAGATAAAGGCTATCATACACGGTGCGATTCTCGCCACATGCGATTTCCAACGCCAGCGGAATCAGAGACTGCGAGGAGTGCACCCGGAGGGGCAAAGATAGCAACGCTTCGATTGTAGCGCTTGCCTCTTTTTCCGATATCTCCCTTTTCCGGAAGCGCTTCCAGAGAACGTTGCCGAACTCGGAAAAAACAAGGTCCGGAGCGTGCAGCGTATGCTGACCGGCGAGAAGCCTAAGCGCGGCGTCACTGTGGATTTCGGGCAAAAACCATTTGATCGCCACACTCGCGTCGACTACGAAGAGGCTCACCGTGCTCGATCTTGGCGAATCAGCTCAGAACTGTCGCTGAATTTGCGGCCCGCGAACAGCTTGCGGACCTCGTTGACCCTAGCCTGGGCATCTTTTGCGTTCTGCCGCGCTGCGTCTTCAAGGATTTCCTTAAGTTCCACTTGCAGAGAATGACGGTGCTGCTTAGCTCGCAGTTTTAGTTTTCTAACGATCTCTTTATGAAGGTTTCTCACCAACACTTGCCCCATGACAGACTCCTTCTGCCTTAAGTGATATCAAAATGATAGCACAAGCAAGTGTTCCTTCTCAACAAGACTAAGGGGAAACGGCGTACGCCTACGGGTAGAGTAGATTGTAGCGACCCGAGCCGACAAAACGGCATGAGCAACCCGGTCAAAACAAAGTTAGAAATAATTGAGGGAAAATCAAATTTGCGGCGCGTAACTTGTTTATTTCATTGGCGCGCCCGGAGGGATTTGAACCCCCAACCCTCAGATCCGAAGTCTGATGCTCTGTCCAGTTGAGCTACGGGCGCACAGAGGCGAAAGATACTTTATATCAGGTTACTGAAAATTTTGAATCCAGGCTGCTCAAAAAGATCTCAGAGGCAAGGCGCGCGACAAATCGACGAGCGAAGGCGTACTTAGTCAGTACGTTGTAGCGAGGCGATTTCGCGCAACGAAGCATATGAGTCTTTTTCAGCAGCCTGCTGGTCGTTTATTGAAAATAAACAATATCCAAGCCTTTTTCAAAAAAGAAGCGCTCATACCCTTTAGGAATCCGGCGGTCAGTGACAAACATCGCAGGCTTCGAAACTAAAAAACCCCAAGCGTCAATCACGAGATTATCGTGCTTTGCTCCCGTTGCAACATTGAAGCGGTGCTCTTTATAGGTTGCCTGCTCCCCTACTTCACTCAACAATTTTCCAATGAGCTCGCGTGAAGATAGGGTTGTGAGATCCAATTCCACGACTTTGACGGTTAGCTTTTCTTCCAACGCCTGTTTGATTTCCGGTTCAATGCGGCGAAAAAACAAGGCGGTTCGTTGCCCGCGCAGTTCAAACAAGCGATCACAAGACGTGTCAAGCTTGAGCCCTTGCCCCAGTTCCACCGGCAATACCTCTGAAACGCCGAAAGGAATTCCGTAAGCGAATAAGAGCGCATCGACAATCTCTTTCTTGTCGCGCGGCCATGCCTTGGATTGAGCCAATAAGACTTTCGACTCGCGTATCGGGGGAACGCTCGCCGCCGTTACGGTACTCGCTAACGAGATGTTCTTAAAGTGTACCCCGCTTAGGGCAAGCTGGGATTGGAGATAGTCGGGAATGTTGTCGTCACCATCGCCGATGTTGATGATGAAAACCTCTTGTCGTTTACGGCTGACCTCCGGAGCAAGCACGATCCAGTCACCCTTGGCTTCGAAAGCCAGCCCGCCTTCCTGAACGACCATAGCCTGATCCGCCGATAGGGATTGATACCCGAGACGCGATAGCAACTCCGTCACGGCTTCCTTAACGCTCATGTTTTTCGATAATGAAAATACCGTTGTCGTGTTTTCTTGCTGGCTGAGTTTGGAGCGCACGGCAGACGGTATTTTGTCTTCGGGATCCAGGATGACTCTCTGGTCGAGGCTACGGTTGTACACGAGAGGAAAGGATCTCTTTTGCACTCTGACAACGCCTTCTTTGACCGGCAAAACCTCCTCCCCGTCGCGTTGCACCTCATTGCCCAAAGCTTCTACGACTTGAGCCACAAGCGCGAGATTTTCCCGCGCCGCAATTTGCTCCGGCGCTTTGAACTCAGGGTGTCGGGCGCTCCCTGCTTCTGTCCCAGCGTTCGATTTGACTGGTTCCGGCAGCGGAATTCGATCTCGATCGGGGCCCGATTTGGCATTTTCGCCCCCCACCATCTGGGCCGGAGATTCGGGCTCGCTGCTTCGGGCGTTGGGCGCGTTGGCGACGGCGCCCGGCCTGGCTTTTTCCGCCAGCGGAGGCGGAACTGGACCCGGCCTCGGCTTGCTCTCAACCGTCGGGCGACTCGCCGCCGCGCGCGCTTCTGCCGGATTACCCAATACCGGTAAGCGGATCGTTTCTCCTTCTATGAGTAAATCCCAATTTTTCTTTTGCGGGTTAAGATCTTTTACCAATGCGTAATAGACGGCGAGCTGCTGCTCGTTCATAATGCCGAGCCGTTCACGCAGGATCTGATAGAGATGTTCCCCCGCCTTGATCCGGTATTCTTCAGTGGCCCCCCTGCCGCCTTGGCCCGGGATAACGGCCATTCGCGGTGGAGGCGATGCATTCTGGGCTTGCAGTGCCTCATCGGGCCGTAGGGGAATAAACACAGTATCGCCGACGCGCAATGCGCCGTTCGGAGCGAGTTGCGGATTGAGGCCGCGGATCACGACGATGTAGTCACCGAAGCGATTGCTCGAAAGTCCCTTCTCCTGAATCAAGATGTGCCACAAAGAATCTCCCGGAGCGATGCGCCGCTCTTCCCCTTCAACGGTTTTGCCTTTGTACACTCGTTCACCGATTGATTTGCGCAGCGTGATCTGACCGCTCTCAGAATTCCCGCTTTCGGCGCCCCAGATGACGAATGGAAAAAACACCGCTAAAAGACAAACGCTGATCATTCGCGCGGGGAGAGTTCGCGCCATGCTCATTTTATTTTCCACACGGTTCCGCCCGGCGTGTCTTCGATCAACACTCCTTTGTTCAGGAGCTCCTGGCGGATGCGGTCCGCTTCCTGCCATTTCTTTTCTTTCCGTGCCTCATTTCGCTCCGCTATCCAAGCCTCTACCTGCCCGCGGGCTAGACCTTGCTGTTTTAGCCAACGTTCCTTCTGTCTGCTGAAAAACGCGTCAGGCGAGCCCTGTAGCAGTCCGAGCGTCTCGCAGACTGTTTTGAGTGCCGCCACCCTCGCCTGCGCGCGGTCAAATTTCTTCTCGTCGAGCAATCGATTAAGCGAGCGGACCTCATCAAAAATCAACGCCAGCGCCCTCGGGCTATTGAAATCGTCATCCATCTCGCGGCGAAAATCGTCGAGCAATGCAGGATCGGCCCTCTCATCCCCGGCGATGGCACTCGATCGGCCCGCGCGCTCGAGCGTTTCGTAAATCCGTTCCGCCGCTTTTCCCGCCTCGCGCAATCCGTCCTTGGAGAAGTCCATCGGACTTCTGTAATGACTTGCCAAAAAAAAGTGGCGCAAGGCGACGGCGTCATTCTCTTCAAGTATTTCTTGAATGGTAAAGTAGTTGCCGAGCGATTTGGACATCTTTTCGCCGTTGACGGTGAGCAGACCATTGTGAATCCAGTAACGCGCCAGTTGCGATCCGCAGGCTCCTTCGGATTGCGCGATCTCATTCTCGTGGTGCGGAAACATAAGATCGCGCCCGCCGCCGTGAATATCGAAAGGTTGGCCGAGATATTTGGTGCTCATTGCAGAGCATTCGATGTGCCAGCCGGGGCGTCCCGCTCCCCAGGGGCTGTCCCAAGTGGGTTCTCCGGGTTTGCTTGATTTCCACAGAGCGAAATCGAGCGGCGATCTTTTGCGCTCGTCGACCTCGACGCGGGCGCCGGCCTCCAACTCATCCAACTTTTTGCGCGCCAGTTTGCCGTACCGATCAAA
>JBGPIK010000112.1:0-16796 GCA_041484845.1 Binatia bacterium
ACGGCCAAAGTTTAATCTCCCTAAACGACAGAGGGATTCTGTCTTGCGGCACCTCTGTAATCTGGCGGACTGGGTTGAGCCCAATCAACGGATCTCAGTTGCTAAAGACCCCGATCAACATTATTTTGGAATGCGCCGTCGCTGGCCAAGTTGACTATTTAGTAACGGGCAATCTCCGGCATTTTCCAAAATCCATCAGACAGATTCCCATCGTAAGTCCACGCCAGTTTCTCGACAATTACTTGCGGTCCATAGCTGAAGACGAAATTTGATATTCGGAACTCTGACCATTCGGGTGCAGGGAACTGTATCGTTCAGTCCAATCCTCCAAGCCGTCTTAGATTTCTAGCCGAGCATATAGCGCAGCGAGTTTAAAACCATCTCAGATTATTTCCCACAAAAATCCAATTGTCCCTAAGATACTTCTGAGGTCCTGATTCCCTAGAATCGCTCGCATCACGCGGGCGATTGCGCCCAGAAAACGGGGGAATGAGGACCAATGGACATCACCTACAATCTTGAAACACTGACCGGCAAGCACGGCGGTCTCTTAGAGGTGGTCGAGTCGATCATATCCGATGGCCGGCTCATCTTAATATTGACCGACGAAGACGTACTTCAGCGCCGCGACGCGCCTCTAAAAGGCGTTTTCTATCGGCTGATCTTGCCGCTCGCTCCGGCGACGATGAACGTAAAGGGTGAAGCTTTCGGGCTGATCAGGGAAAGCCTTAAGTTCACCGAAGATCCAGCGATCTTAGAAAAACTAGCCCGTGGGATCGGGAGGTGATCCATGTCGTCGGAAAAACATTTCTTAGATGAGCAAGGGATGGCCGAGCTCGCGCGGAAGTCGATTGAAATCCTCCGACAAGAAGGCGCATCTCCAACGGAACTGCGACGGTTGGAGTCGCTCTTGAAAGAAGGGAGTGTTGGCGAGGCTTTCATTATGTCGAGCTTGCTGCGGACGATTCTCAGCGAGATTTCGCCGGAAGCATCTCAAAAAAAGCTGTTACTACTCTACCGGGGATTGGAGGATATCTGCCAATCCCTCGTGGAACTCAGCCGCAACCTTTTCGATATCGATGCGTGGCAGCATTATAGAGACTCCGGTTACGATAGCTTTGACGCCTACTGTATAGGAGCTCTCGGGATTCCCGCGTCGAAGGTCCAGGGATTAAAACTGCTCAAAGACCAACCTCTCCCCCGGCCAAGAAAAGCTGAGCCGGCCAAACTCGTCAAATGGTTTTTCGATGCAGTCGAAATCCTTGCGGGCTCGCAAATCGGAAAGGCTCAATGACAGTAAGACGGGAACATACGATGAAAAAAGGCCCGTGCCGTGCAAATCATCATGCTGATCGACAAGCGGTAATGAGCTTAGCCTTGACGCAGTACAATTTCTCAACCCCGGAAATTCGCGTGCTCATGCGATGTGTGCTCGGTCATGCGATTTCCGGCCGGACGATTAAGCGCTTGGCCAAAGACTCGGGCCAGCGACTTAAACGTGGCCGGCCACGGACAACTCCGAAGATTCATAAAGGTGACTTGAGCGGACTCGTTGAGCTAACGAGCAACGGTCTGGACGGCTGTGACGGAAATGCTCTGCAATTGTTCCACCAGGTGCAGGGTCAATTTGGTCTAACGCCACGGCAGTATCTGAAGTGGGTGGCGACGTGTTTTCGCCGTGGGAAATGCATGATACGAAAATGCTTATTGTGTGATGAGTCTTTTCCGTCAACGGATTCAGGCGAAAGACATTGCAGCGCGTGTCGTGGCAATCGAAGACGCCTTGTAAATGAAGAGCGCCGATCTTCTTTTGTTTAGTTTTTTCGCGGGGTTCTACTTGTTGAAAGAAACCACTTCGGAGACCATATGTACCAATTGAGTGCTGTTTTGGCCACTGCCATAATGGGCAAGCAGAATTATCGAGAATCGTGCGCACGAAATCTTCAGAGGGTGTCCTGAGAGATCTCTTGTCCATAACTAAGAGATTAACCTAAATCCTGCGTCAAGAGTTAAATGAAGACTGTATCTCAAGGCCATTTTGTGCATCGAACCTTGATTTTTGCTGCCGCAATGAAAGCTACCTAATAGGTAGGGTTCACTGCAATGCCCGAAGGACCTCGAAAACTGCGTGTTTTGCCGCTCTTATATTGCATAGGTTTAATCGTTACCGCCAATGGCAGTTAGGCTGACGTTCCACCTGCGCTGTGGTGTCTGTGTATGATTGGTATGATTCGATCATGAAGCTCGTTACGGAACAGAAAATTCTCGTTGCCACGGCCGTTGTGTTTTTCGCATTTTGGGAGGCTCCGGAATTCTTTTGAGAGTGTTAATGGCGGGGCCGCCGTGCGGGCTGTACTGTACTTGATTGTCGCTACAGGTTTTGGCATCTACTTAAAGAATCTCAAACGGTGGTATCGATAGTGCGCGCTTTCAACATGTTGCGAAGTCTAAAGTTTCTTCTTTTGATGGTCGTCTGCGCTGACAGAACATCGAGCATGGATATTCTTGACCCGGTGCTTTGCGCGGCGGTGATAAATTCCCGAATTTCAGTCCCGGCGCTTTTTTCGCATGAAATTCATTTCGGCGTCGCCGGGCCGTCGATAACGGCGGTCCTGCGCGGCGCGCCGCTGAAGGCGGGCTTCTTTATCTACATCACCTCGATCTTCCAATTCACCGTGCGCCCTGAAATCCGCGGAACCGAAGATCCCCAAAGGAAAAACCATTTCGATTTTCCCGGCGAAACCAACGATCAAGCCGCACGGCTGATTTTGGCCAAGCTCGGCTTGGAGTCGGTGCGCGATGTTAAGTTCATTGCGATCGGCGATGCCAAGGCCAGAGTGATCGCAATGGAAGCCGGACAAATAGCGGCGGCAGCCAATAACTCTGACGTTGCCGCCGAGTTAGTGGGCGAAGGATTCCGCAATTTATTGCATTCCGTTGACGTCTTTCCAATGCCGTTTTCCGGCACGGCGGTAAACGATCGCTCTATCCGCGAGAACCCCGATCTGATAAAAAGATGGTTACGCTCCCATGTGCGTGCGCTGGTATTTATTCGCCAGCGGCCCGACGAGCCGGGGCAGATCGTGACTAAGTATCCTAAGGTCAATCCGCACGTTGCTGGCCGTGCAGTGGTCCAGGTGCGTCAATTCATGAGCCCCGATCATCCGGCGGTATTGCCTAGAAGGGGATGAGAATTTTCTTGCAGGAGAGCGCGCTGAGATTGGGCGTAGACCCGAACAAAGTGGCTAACTTGCAAGTCACCGATTTAAGTTTTCTGCGGGAAGTGCAAAAGCAAATGGGCATTCATTGTCGGGGAAGCTACGCTTGTTAGTGTATACTTCTATGAAGACGACGGAGTGGAAAAGATGATGAACTATGTGGTTGGCGTGGATATCGGTGGAACGTTTACAGATTGTGTGGTGGTGGACGAAGACGGCAGAGTGACTATTGGCAAGTCGCTTTCAACGCCGCCCGATTTTTCCCTAGGGGCGCTAAATTCGGCAGGCGATGCTGCTAAGAATCTCGGCCTGAAAGACGCCGGCGAGCTTTTGAGCGCTACCCGCCTGTTCTTTCATGCATGCACCATCGGCGACAATACCCTGATCACCCGCGCCGGAGCGAAAACCGGATTGATCATGACCCGGGGCTTCGGCGACACTCTGCACATGATGCGCGGCAAGATCGCCGAGGGACTGACGGAAAACGAAACCGCGCATAAATCCGCTTTGGATAAGCCCGAGCCGTTTGTGCCGCGAAAGCTTGTGGAAGAAGTCCCGGAACGCATCGACTACAAAGGCAAAGAGCTGATTCGCCTCAACGTTCAGGCGGCGGAACAGGCGATAGATAGATTAGTTTCCAAAGCCGTGGAGTCGGTCGCGGTCTGCTTTCTCTGGTCGATTATGAACGATGTCCATGAAAAGCAGGTGGCGGAAATCTTAAAGAATAAACATCCCCACTTATTTTTTACCCTATCCAGCGAAGTTGCGCCTTATCTCGGCGAATATGAAAGAACGGCGACTACGGTTTTCAACGCCTATATCGGTCCAAAGATTTCCGGCTATCTGCAAAACCTCCAGAGCATTCTGAAAAACAAGGGGCTCGGCCGGGAACCGTTGATCATGCAGGCCTACGGCGGCGTGCTGGGCATCGACGCCACCTGCAAAAATGCCGTCGGCATTATTGAATCAGGTCCCGCGGCGGGCATCGTTGGCACGCGATTTTTGGGCGAGCACATCGGCGAGAAAAATATTCTTGCCACCGACATGGGTGGCACGACTTTTAAAGTCAGTGTCGTGCGCGAGGGCGTCGTCGAACGCGACTACAAGCCGGTTATTCTACGTCACAGTATTTTGTCGACCAAGATCTGGGTCGAATCCATCGGCGCCGGCGGAGGCAGTATCGCCTGGATCGATCCGGAAACCGGACTGCTCAAAGTCGGACCCCAAGGCGCGGGAGCGTCGCCGGGCCCCGTCTGTTACGATGTGGGCGGCGATGAGCCGACGGTTTCCGACGCCGACCTGGTTCTCGGCTATCTCAATGAAGATTATTTCCTCGGTGGCAGAATGAAGCTGAACAAGCCAAAAACGCTGGCGGCGATCCGCGAAAATATCGCCAAACCGCTGAGAATGACCGAGGTCGAAGCCGCCAGCGGCATTTACCGCATCGCCAACTCGCATATGAGCGATCTCATTCGCAAGGCGACCGTGGAGAAGGGCCATGATCCGAGAAACTTCGTGTTGTTTGCTTTCGGCGGCGCCGCGCCGGTGCATGCGAGCCGCTATGCGGCGGAATTGGGAGTCCGGCAGGTGGTCATTCCTCTGACCGCCTCCGTTCACGGCGCGACAGGGCTCATCAGTTCCGACGTGGTTTACGAGTACGGCAAGTCCGACCACGTGGTCGTGCCCGTCGATCCTCTCCGGGTGAACGAAAACTTCTCGGGCCTTTTACAGCGGGCGCTCAAAGATCTTCGCGCCGCGGGGTTTTCCGCAAGCGACGTTCAGGTGATGAGAAGCGTCGATATGCGGTATCGCTATCAGGTTCATGAGCTCAATGTGCCTTTTGCGTCCGGCACGGCAGCGATCACCGAATCCGATATGGAAGCTCTGTCGGCTCAGTTCGACGACCTGTATGAAAAGGCGTTCGGCCACGAATCGGGTTACCGCGAAGCGGGAAAGGAGATCCTGACGTTCCGCCTGACCGCTGCAGGATTGCTCAAAAAGCCCGACATCAAGCCCGAGCAAGTGGCGAAGTCCGACGGCGCCGCTGCGCTCAAAGGCGAACGCGATGTTTACTTCGAGGAAAACAAAAAGTTCGTTGCGACGCGGGTCTACGATTTCAACAAGATGGGGCCTGGAGCCGAATTTGGCGGCCCCGCGATCATCGAGACTCCGGTCACCACAGTGGTGGTCAATCCCGGCGACCGGGCTGCCATGGATGAATACCACAACATCAGAATCCATTTAGGAGCATAGCAATGAGTGTGAGTCCAATCGTCAGCAGCGTCGACCCGATTACATTCGAGATTTTATCGCACCGGGTTTACCAGATCTCCAGGGAGATGGGGAGCACACTGGAGCGCGTCGGTGGCACCGTGAACACGACGCAGATGCATGACTACATGGCATCCTTGTATTTACCCAACGGCGATGTCTTATCCGCAGGTGATGCTATGGGCTGGCATGTCGCGTGCGCCGGTTTTGCCGTCAAGCGCATCATCGAGCGCTTCGAAAATGACGGCGGCATCAATCCCGATGACATTTTTTTACTCAACGATCCTTACGTGGCGGCGATTCATCAGTCCGATGTCTACATGATCTCGCCGATTCATTTTAACGGCAAGCTTATGGGTTGGAGCGCGACGTTCGTGCATGTAATGGACATCGGCGCCATGTCGCCCGGCGGTAATTCTCCTGGCGCCACCGAGATCTGTCACGAAGGTATCCGTATTCCCGGGATCAAGCTGGTGGACCGCGGAGAACTGAGAAAGGATTTGTTCGACGCGTTTATCAATATGACGCGGCAACCGGTCATGGTCGGTCTCGATCTCAAATGCGAGATCGCTGCGAACAATATCGCGAAATCCAGAATGCAAGCATTGTTCGAGCAGTTCGGTCCCGAGCTGGTTACCGCCGTGTCCCAGGAGATGCTGCATTATTCCGAGTCGATTTTGCGAAAAAGAATCGCGGACATTCCTGACGGCACCTGGAGCGAGACGGGAACCATTGAAGCGGGCGATACCTGGAACGTCCATGTGACTCTGCATAAGAAAGGCGACGGATTGCTGTTCGACTTCACCGGCAGCAGCCCGCAAGCCAAAAGGGGCATCAACTTACCCTACCATGGGACTTTTGGCGCGTGCTATGAGGCCATTCTGGGTACGCTGGCCTACGACCTCCCGAAGAATCACGGCGCGCTGAATCCGATTGAGGTGATTGCGCCAAAAGGGACCGTCGTGAATTCGATACCGCCCGCGCCCGTGTCTTTGAATACTACCTCCGCCGGCGCGACAGTGAAGTATGTCGCCAATTCGGTGATCATGCAGATGCTGGCCACCAGCGAGAAATGGCAAGGTGAAGTCATGGCGCTCAACGCCGGCCATAGATTGGCGCGCCACGCCGGCGTTAATCAGCATGGCAATTATTACGTCTCCACGCTTTCCGAAGGGGCGCTGGATGGCACCGGAGCTCGTTCCTACAGGGATGGCGACGACACGGGCCACGGCCTCAGTTGCCATAATATTGAATGGCTCGAGGCAAACTTCCCTTTGCTTTATTTGTTCAGACGCAACACCCAAGGCGGTGCGGGGGCAGGCAAGTACCGCGGCGGTACGGGCGGAGAATCGGCGTTGACGGTGCACGACGCCCCCGAAGGCAAGATCAAGGGTGTGGCGCTTGGAGTTGCCGGGCTGAGAAACTCCGGCCAGGGACTATTCGGCGGTTATCCCGGCGCACCGAGTTTGCTGATGGTTACAGAAGGAGCCCGCGTCGAGGAAACCATTGCCGAGCAAATAGCCCCTGACCAGCTCGACAATCTTGGCGGCAACAGCAGGCTCTTGCCTTATTGCGAATTCCACATCGGCAACAATGACATTCTTTACATGCGCTCCTCGAGCGGCGGCGGCTACGGGGACCCGCTTGAGCGCGAGCCTCAGCGGGTGCTACGTGACGTTGAAGACGGCATTATTTCACGGCAGGAAGCGCGCGACATTTACGGCGTCGCAATCGATGGCGATGAGCCGGCGCTGAATTTAGCGGCGACGGAAAAGTTGCGCGACGATCTGCGCAAGGAGCGTTGGCAGGAGCCAAAATGAAACATCCCTTGCGAGAAAATCTGGAGATCGCTGACGCAACCGGCGCAGATTGGATTCATTGCAGCAGGTGTCAATTCAAATACTGCCGCGCCGGCCAAGATTGGCGGGAGTTCTGCAAGATTCGCTTATTGCCGCCGAACAAGGCGGGTAGTCTCATGTCCATACTGGACGGCCAGTACCTGATGCGGCAATTTTATTGCCCCTCGTGCGCCGCGCTGCTCGATACCGACTTCGTGGAGACGAAGCGGAACGAGGAAAAGTCATAAATACCCCGCGGAGAGGCACGGCGCTACAGTTGCGGGGTTCTCTTATACCATTGAGCGGCCCTCTCATAGGCATGCGCCACTTGAAACAACCTACCCTCCAGGAAAGACGGCGCAGAAATCTGCATGCCAATGGGCAAACCTGAAGACGAGAAACCGCAACAAATGCTTATGGTCGGCAGCCCGGTGACGTTGAAGGGTATCGTGTACCGGGTCAAAAAGTTTCCAGCTTGATCCGCGAGGTTGATTCTTTTACCGTCTGCCTCTATATAGCCACGGGTACAATCGTCGATGGTCGGAGCGGGGCTGAACAAGGTCGGCGCGACAATCACTTGCACTTTCTCGAAGGCAGCATCGAATTCTTGGCAGAGCAGCCGCCTGACTCGCTGGGCCGTTACGTATACGGGAGCGGGAATCAAAAGCCCGGCGATGAGTCCGTACAGCAGCCCCGGACTGTAGTCACGAGGACGCGTTCTCAGATACCGATCATGATCGGAGTTGGCTTCCGGGCGGGTGCTGGCGGCCTGCAATGCCGGAACCAGATCGATATGCGGAATGGTGATCTCCTGGGTTTTCATGCCGAGGATTTTTAACATCCTTACGGCTTCCTCAAATGCTCGCCCCACTTCGCTGACGCAACATTGGTCGAAGTATCCCTTGATGATTCCGACTTTCATTCCTTTCACCGGTATTTTCATCGGCTTGGTGTAATTGGGAACCGGCTCATCCGAGCTAAGCGGATCATTGGGATCGTGTCCCGCTATATGCGCTAACACCAGAGCACAATCTTTGACGGTTTTAGTAAGTATGCCGAAGTGATTGACGGTGTAACCGCCGGTTCCGGCGACCCCTCCAAAGCAACTGATCCTGCCTAAAGTCGGCTTAAGTCCAACGGTGCCACATAACGCTGCGGGGTTTCTGACCGATCCGGCGCTGTCAGTGCCGAGCGATGCCAGGCAAAGGCTGGCCGCAACCGCGACCGCGGAGCCGCCGCTCGATCCTCCGGGAATTCTGGCCGTATCCCACGGGTTATGAGACGTGCCGTAAAAGGGATTGATGCTGTTGCTGCCCTTGGCCCACTCGTGCATGTTGGTTTTGCCCAGGATGACGGCCCCGGCTTTCTTGAGCCTCTCGACCACGGTCGCGTCGAATTCCGGCACCCAATCCGACAGGATCTTCGATCCGGCTGTCGTCGTCACCCCTTTGATGGCTATATTGTCCTTGATGGAAAAAGGAATACCGTGCAGCGGTCCGCGGTAATTGCCCTGGCGAATTTCCCGCTCGGCTTTTTTGGCGGCGGCAAGGGCGCCCTCCTCTGCCATCGCGAGATAGGCATTGAGGGTGGGATTGAGTTTTTTTATTCTTTCGAGATAACCCTTGGTGAGATCCAGCGGAGAAACTTGCTTCTTTTTGATCAGCGGAGCAATCGCACCGATCGTCAGTCCTTCGAGATCTAACGTCTTCATTTTTTGCCTTTCTTGGCAGGGGCCGTCTTTATTACCCTTTTGTCGATCTTCGTCAGCGGTGTGATTCCCGTAAGATCGACGTCGAACAACGGCTGGAACAATAACGCGGCTTCTTCTGCCTGATGGGCCACCAGATCGATTTCCTTGTCGGTCAGTTTAAATCGGTATTCGTCATTGAGTCTTCTCACTGCGTCTTTCATGGGCTTTACCTTCCTTCCTGCGGAGAATTGTGTTTGTACATTCGGTCAAGAAAGCTGTCAACCCAAAGCGCCTGGACCGCGCTTGCAAAACCAACTTACTATCATGGCAGATAATCGCCTTGACGAAGTGGGAGTGATAAGATAACCAGTAAATGCCTCGTGTCCTAGAAGCGAAGAGTGTTTCCGGCGACGACAGAGCTGTCTTTTGCGTGTCTGCAGAGGAGGGATTATGGGCTTGAAGACGAAGGGCTCCACGATTCAATTAGTTTCGATCCTCGCCGTTCTTATATTTTCTTTTGGCGATCTCTCAGCAGCCGGAGCCCAGACGCTCAAGGAAATCCGTATCGGCACGAGCGATGTCACCTCTACCAACTTTTCGATTTATTACGCTAAGGATCGCAGACTCTTTGAAAGGGAGGGTCTGGATCCCAAAATGATCATTGTCAAAGCGGAAGCGATCCTGGCCGCACTTTCCGCTGGCGAGCTTGGCTACACAACCTTCAGCACCTCTGCCGTCGAGGCGACCCTGGTGGGCATGCCGTTCCGGCTGGTTGCAGTAGCCAACGAGCAGCCCGTGTGGGGCCTAGTGGTACCCAAAAACGTCAACCAGGTCTCCGAATTAAGAGGGAAAAAAATCGGTGTGAGCTCTTTCGGTGGCACGATTTACAGCGGCGCCGTATATGTCCTCAAGCATTTCGGGCTCAACCCGAAAGAGGTTACGTTCCTGGCCATAGGCAACACTCTGACCCGCGTTGCCGCACTGAAAAAGGGCGCAATCGATGCGGCGGTTATTGCCGCGCCGGGCGACATCCTGGCCGCAAAAGAGGGGTTCAAAATCCTCCTGGACGTCGGGTCGGTCTACCGAGCGCCGATGGGCGGCGTCAGCACCACCGTAAGCAGAATCCATGAAGATCCGGCCGAAGTCAGGAAAGTCGTTCGCGCCGTTGTAGGAGCTTCAAGAGCCATAAAGAATCCCCAGAATAGGGAGGACGTCGTCGCTTACATCGGCAACCTTTTCAAACTCGATAGGACGTCTGCCGAGGAGTTTTACCGCAGGCTAATGCCGTCGTTGAGCACGAGCGGAGTTGTCGACAGAGACAAGATCCAACTCGTCGTGGATAGCGCGGTGGAGCGCGGGCTGACCAACAAGCCGTCCGACCCTAATCGGCTGGTTGATTTCTCTTTTGCCAGAGAGTTGGGATCCTAAATAACGAAGAGGAGAGGAAGAAACCTGTGAAGGACAGTGTGGTGAATGAGGTTATCGACGGTTTGAAAGAGGCCGGCGTAAAATTCGTTTCTTTCCTGCCGGATAGCTGGTTCAAGAAAATTTATTTCCGCTTTCTCGAGGATTCGGATTTTATCACCAGGCCGGTCTCCAACGAAGGGGTAGGCGTGGCCCTCTGCTGCGGAGCCTGGCTGGGCGGCATGAAGGCGGTCATGCTGATGGAAAATACCGGGGTCAGGATGGCCTGCGATCAGCTCGCCCGTTTGGGGATGAGCGTGGGACTGCCGTGCTTTATGATCATACCGTATCGCGGCGATATCGGTGACAAACCGACCTATGCTGTCGCCCACGGCAAGACCATGCTGCCGGTCCTTGAAGCTCTGCAGATACCCTATCTCATCGTTAGGGACGAGAGGTCGATCCGCCAGGGAATCCGGCGCTGTCTCACGACAATGAGCGCCACCAACTACCATGTTGCCCTCATCATGGGGGCCGAAGTTTGTGTGGAGGATCTTTAGCACGGCGCTGAAAATCCTGCTATCACGCTGGCTACGGGAGTAACGAATGTACAGTGTAGACTGCATCAAAGCTTTGGCTCCTTTCATCAAAGACCAACTCGTTGTTCTAAGTCTCGGCCGGATCGCTGAGGAGTGGGCGGACCTTTGCCCGCGCGACGGCAATTTTTTTGACTCCGGCATGGGTCACCATATCCCGGTTGCTTTGGGGTTAGCGACGGCTCTCCCTCACCGCCAGGTCATTGTTCTGGATACGGATGGCAGCGTGCTCATGTTGCTTTCGGCTCTGACCACCCTCGGAGAGCATCCGGCTCCCAATCTCAAGATCTTCGTCTTCGATAATGAAGCCTATGAGGGAACAGGCAGCCAGCCAACAGCCACTGCGGGCGCGACAGACATCGCTGCTATAGCTCGCGGCGCAGGAGTGCGGGATGCTCAAACTGTCAGCGACCTGGAGTCGGTTCAGAAACTCGCCCGGGCTGCGCTGACTACTCAAGGACTGGCATTCATAGTGGTCAAAGTGGAGCTGTCGAAAGTTCCAGCGCCACGAAAGAGGGTACCCCCGCGGGAGGCGCTCACACGATTTGTCAGGCATGTCGAAGCCACAGAGAAGATATCCATCTTCCACACTGAGATTGCCTGAGGCCGAAGGATTCTTATCCGGCTGCTAAGGACCCGTTGGTTATCTGTGAGTGATGTCATTCCGTGGAATCTAGAAGTAACTCCGTTCTCAAGAAGTGCATCCCGTTTAGCTATGAGGCAACAGAGCTGAAATACTATGGCCCGGGGTACAATCTCGGTTGTGCGACGTATGGCGATCTTGTGTGAAAATGCTCTTGTGGTGACGTTAGATCAGCGATTGCCGCTTTTGCATGGGCAGCAGATTCTGATCGACCATGGTATTATTGCCGAAATCGGAAAACGCGTTAGCATTGGAAATTCTGCCGTTGAAGAGCGAGTGGATTGTTCCGGAAAAATCGTGATGCCCGGCTTGATTAACGCTCACTCCCATCTAACGGAAATTCTTCAAAGGAGCTTTCGCGATAATGTTAGAATGGAAATTTGGAAGGGCTATCGCGCGCGTACTGAAGAGATGGCGAATCTGACATCCGCGGACATTGGCATCGCAGCTGAACTGGCATGCGCCGAGATGCTCAAGAGCGGTGTTACTGCGGTAGTGGATCACTTTTCGACGCGTCCCGGTCTTTCCGTACCGAAGATGAAGGCGATTATCGGGGCTTTTGAGAAGACGGGGATTCGTGGCGTCTTGGCTCCTTCTTTGAGCGATCAGGATTTCGTTCGAGTCCTCACCGCAAAATCTCGCAACACCAAGACGTCGCATACGAGCATGGATCTGTCCTGGCAAAAACAGATCCTTGAGGTTCTGGAATATCTCAAAACATCATGTCGCACTTCCAATCTAATGCTGGGTCCCTCCTCTCCATTCAATTGTAGTGACTTCCTTCTTCGGGAGATTGTTCGATTCGCTGAGAAATACGATCTAGGAGTTCACACGCACTTACTTGAAACGAGGCTTCAGTGCTGGGGTGCCCCTCAACTCTATCGGAGGGGTTTGGGCGAACGTCTGCGCAGGCTGGGTTTCCTTTCTTCTCGTCTCTCGGCCGCTCATTGTGTCTGGGTTAACGACAAAGAAATTGATCTTATGGCGTCCTCACGTGCGAGCGCCGTTCATAACCCGGCGAGCAACCTGAAGCTTGGCAGCGGGCTCGCTCCCGTCGTTGCGTTCAAGAAACGTGGGGTTAACGTCGCGCTCGGAACTGATGGGGGCGATACGAGCGACAGTTATTCAATCTTCGAGCAGATGCGGCTCGCCGCTTTTCTTTCTCGCCTGACTACGGAGAGGCCCGAAGATTGGGTAACCTCTTCCGACGCTTTAAAAATGGGAACCGTCAACGGCGCCAAGGCGGTTCCCGCATGGAGAGGAAAGATCGGCAAGATTAGGAAAGGATTTCGTGCGGATCTCTTGATTCTCAGGCCTCACCTTCGGTTGAGGCCTTTAAATAATATTGTCTCTCAGTTGGTTTTCTGCGAGGGAGGTCACTCGGTCGATACGGTCTTGGTCGATGGGAGAGTCGTGGTCAGGGGAGGAAGACTCACCCGGCTCCGGGAGGAAACACTGGTTTCCAAAGTTGAACCTATTAGTGAGAAGATGCGAAAGCTATACGCTGTACTCGCACAGCAAGCTCCGGACAAGACCGAAGTAGCAATCGGCAAACTCTACGAGCGAGTATTCAAGGAAGAAAGACCCGCTGATAGTCGCTAATCAAGGCTTTTCTGTATTTGAAGTCTTCCAAACTTTTTTTCTTTCATTTTGTAGAGGCTGTAGCCAAGGGAGGACAAACTAATGGTCAATACAAACTTGGATCTGGTCATTAAGGGAGGACAGGTAGTCACCACTGAGGGCGTTAAGAAAATCGCTATCGGCGTGAAGGACGGAAAGATTGTCGCTTTAAGGCCAGATGAAGGTTTCGATTCGTCCCGGCAAGTCATTGACGCCAGCGGCAAATATGTTCTTCCCGGATTGGTTGATCCGGAAAACCATCTCGGCACACACCGGCCCTTAAAAGATAGCCTCAGCAGCGAAACAAAGGCGGCGGCGGCCGGCGGTGTCACCACTTGGGGGATGATGCAGGCGAGCCCGAAACTGCGCAAGAAGCACATCGACGAGCCCCGGCCTGAGGACGTGGTCCCCTTCTCACAGGTCATGCCGGAGTTCATCGAGCAAGTTGAAACCCATTCTTGCGTCGACATTTTCCTCACGGGTTTTATCACCACGGACGAGCAGGCTCTCGACATTCCCCGGGTGGCTAGGGAATTCGGTGTGACCTCTTTCAAATACTATCTCCATATGATGCAGGGACCGAGGACTCACACCGCTTGGTCCGGAAGGCAGAAAGGAGGATGGCTCGGCTTTGATGACGGAACCATCTACCTTGGGATGGAGAAGGCGGCGGAGATCGGGCCTCCCGGCTTGATCTGTATCCACCCGGAAAATTACGAGATCGCGCGCATCTTTGAGGAACGTTTGAAGAACGCTGGGCGCATCGATATGGCCGCCTGGGATGAGCGCTCTCCGCATTTCTGCGAGGCTGGGCACGTTAGAAACTACGCCTATTACGCAGGCGTCACGGGCTGCCCGCTCTACATCGTCCACACCACTACCAGGGAAGCGATCCAGGAAATTCTAAAGGCCAAGGCGGAAGGCATCAAGATATATGCCCAAACCGGGCACCACTATCTGACTCTCTCTCATGACGTATGGAAGATTAACGTTCCGCTGCGTGACGAAGAAACCATGGCTTACCTCTGGCAATCTCTCCGGGCAGGTAACCTGGATTGCCTTGGTACCGATCATGTGGATTGGGGGATGTCGCGCGAACAGATGGATAAAGGGAATGTCTGGGAAACCAGCAGCGGTTTCCCTTCCCGCGTGGAGTCCTATTTGCCGGTTATGTTGACCGAAGGGTTTCACAAAAACCGGATCTCTCTAGAAAAGGTGGTCGAGGTTTGTTGCGAAAATCCTGCGCGTATTTTTGGCATTTATCCCAAGAAAGGAACCATCAGCGTGGGATCGGACGCCGACCTTGTGCTGGTCGATCTTCAGCGCGCTATGAGGGTCCACCGGGACATGATTTACAGCTCGGCCGGGTGGTCCATATGGGAGGGCCAGGAACTTAAAGGCTGGCCCGTGATGACGATCCTTCGAGGCCAGGTCATTATGGAATGGCCTGAGGGAGCGCCTCGAGCGAAAATCCTGGGAGAAAAGCCTTCAGGCCGCTACATCCCGCGCAAACCGGGCCATCAGCTCTATCCGATTTAGTCTGGCTTGCGGAGATCCTAACGCGACTTCTAATTCGACGCAGCGGGCGACGATCCGGGCGAACGGCGAGATTCTGATCGAGAGGTCATATGAAGGAAGTGCCAGAGTTTCGGTAGCACATATGGAACCGTACTCTCTCTCTTACTGAAGCGCTGGCGTAGGTTGAGTTTGAGAAACGGACAAGGCCTCAAGGTGGCTATGAGATAGGTTTGCCTGAAAGCGCAGAGGAGGGCTTCCCATGTTGCTTCGATGCAAAATGATCATTCTCTTTTTGATGTTGTTGATGACCCCTTGGTTCGGCTATGCCCAGGCAGTTAGGATCAGTTACGGAGGAACCTCCGGATACAACGTCCCTCTCTGGGTAACCCAGGACGCAGGTCTATTTAAAAAATATGGGTTGACTTCAGAGCTTATCCTGATCAGCGGAGATGCAGCAAGTCTTCAGGCGATGCTGGCCAACGAACTCGATTTTACCAACGCGGCGGGGACCACTCCCATCCAGGCGACGCTTCAAGGCGCTGACTTCGTGATCATAGCTTCGTCTTACAACCTAATGCCGTACAGTTTCGTGGTTCATCGAGACATTCGTTCTGCGGCAGACTTAAAAGGCAAGCGCATGGCCGTCTCGCGCTTGGGTGGCATTACCGAGTTTGCCGCGAAGCTAACCTTTGAAAAATTAGGTTTTGGACCGAAGGACATGACGCTGATTCAGGCGGGGCCGGATGCGCAGAGAATCGCCGCGCTGCAGTCGGGGGCTGTGGCCGCTACGGTCCTTGCGCCACCGGGACTCTACGCTGCAACGTCGCTGGGATTAAAGGTGATGGCCGATCTCGGCGACCTTGGCATCAAATACCCGTCATCGGTCATGGTGGCCAGACGCGCTTACCTGGCTCAGAACAGGCCGACCGTAAAAAAATTTGTCATGGCGTTTACCGAGGGGCTCCATGTCTACGCGCACAACAAGGACTTTACGCTTGGCGTCATGCAGAAATATGCGCGGTTGAAAGACCGAGATGCCATGGCAAGAGCCCACGAATATTTTCTAAAGAACACGGCGCTGGTGCCTCTGACTGATCCCATCGCGATCAGGAATGCCCTGGCCGATAAGGCCGCGGGGCGAAGACTCGAGGATTTCTACGATAACTCGCTGGTCAAGGAACTGGTGGATGAGGGATTCGTCGAGAACGTGACAAAAAAAGGGAAGTAGCCGGAGTGGATGCGAGGAGTTCTGTTACTGTACTGGCTTCCATTTGGAAGAATCCCTTCTCTGGATTTTGGATGGGCGCAGCACGGAAATATTTTCGGTTTGCTCAATGTACCGGGCAAAGCGGTTGCGTTCCTCCAAGAAGTGGTAGTATCGCGTAGGGACTTCGACGATCCAGGGTTCAATCTTGTCAAGGTCAGAATCGGCCTCTGTCGAAAAAGTTTATGGCGTTTGTCGAGGGCTTACGTCATTTTGTTGATCACAAGGACTTTGCCCTGAAGGTTATGCAGAAGTATTCAAGGCTGAGTGATCACGAGGTGCTCTCGAAATCGTACGATTATTTTGCCAGAAGAACTGCGCTGGTTCCGTTCACGGACCCTGCGGTTCTGAAGAATGTCGTTCCGCCGGACCGGGCGAGCGGCCTGAGCCTGGAGGATTTTTATGACAATTCTGTGCTTCAGGAGCTTGTGAACGAAGGTTTTTTAGTTAAAGATGCCAAGCAAAAAAAATGAAATAAAGCTCAATTCAAAACAGCGGAGGTGACAATGGCCCAAGTGGAGTTGCTTTTTAAAAATGGAAAGATTGTAACTGCGGGAAAAATTATCGACGGCTTTGTCGCCGTTGATAAGGACAAAATCGTCGCCGTCGGCGAAGGAGACACGGCCCCGCAGGCGCTCAAGACGATCGATCTTAAAGGCCGCACGCTAATTCCCGGGGTCGTTGACCCGGAAGTCCATTTTGGCAGCCACCGCTGGGTCGGAGACGAATTCGAT
>JBGPIK010000113.1:0-16789 GCA_041484845.1 Binatia bacterium
CGTCGGGTTCCTTCTTGGAGCTGCTCCACCGGAACTAGCCTTTTCCGGATGCTAAAAATGGCGAAGAGTATGGACAAGCCCAGTGAGACTACGATGCCCAGAAAAAAGGGTCTTTTAATTTCGGCGATGGATGCGAAAGCTCCCTCGCTCGACGTCTCCAAAGCAATGTTCCAACCTGGAGTCTGAAATTCGAATTTCAAGGGGAGGTTCCATCTACTTGCGATATTATTTTGCGTGTGGCCGTTCCGCTCGATATCGCCTACGCCGGCGCGTTCTTGAGGGTCGCACATGAGCGTGATTCCGCTTTGATCGGTAATGCAAAGGTGCACATAGTTAGGCAGTAACCGCGATTTTTCGAAATCCCACAAGTAAGAATTCTCGACCTCGCCAATCAGGATATCAGGTTCAGGCTGTCTCGTTTTTGTAATCAAGCTAATGAAAATGCGGCTCGTGCCGCCAGCCGTCGAGATGATTTTCATCAACGTCTTACCGGCTGCCAACCTTCCCCGATCGGCCGAGCTAAATTCGGGTACCGGTGCCATCTGACCGAGCAAAGGATGCCGCAGTCCACTACTCGATAGCAATAATATCGATATCCAACGGTCTTTCGGATTAAACGGGAGATTTTCGATTGCCGTCGTGGTTGGAACACCTTCGGAAACTAAAGTTGCAGAACGAATGACTTTTAGGCCAGATTCGAGCAGCGTAAGCTTTTCGAAAAGTTCCATCCCTATGATCTTGGCTAGGGCTCGAAGCTGCTGCTGGTTTCTATCTTTAAAGATCGTGGCGACTTGGTAATACGACGTCAATAAGAGTCCGGTGAAGGGAATAACCGCGCATACCAAGAAAACGACAAAAATTCGCCGCGCCACTTTACTGCGCAGGGAGTGGGATTCCAGTTTCATTACAAATGTCTCATAGAGTTAATAATTGGATGCTAAGCCAAAATAGCGGCCGTCATTGGCGCGAACGATGTCATCCTGGCTACTAGCGGAGGTAAGGGCAGGAGCAGTCTTGCCGTCGGCCCCCATGCTGTAAAGGTCGAAATCTGAATTGATTGGAACGAGATTCTTATCCTTCCGCTCGGATCCTTTGGCTTTGCTATTTCCTTCGATCTGTAAGTACTGGTACGAATTCCCCCACGGATCGAGCATATTCCCTTGTGGGACCTGGCTCAGCGATGACGGCCATATTTCATTAGACAACTTGAAAGAATTTATTCGGTTGTCCAAAATGCGCAAATCTCCGCTAGCTTTAGAAATGCGCGATTGTTCGCGATAACTCTCGAATCGTGGGAGCGCGATAGCAACTAATGCCGCGACAACCGTAATCGCCACCAGTAACTCAACGAGCGAGAAGCCGTCTTTTCTTTCGGCACACCCATGGACCGAGATACAATCGTTCGCAAGTTTTTGGTGATTCGCGATTTGGTTTCCAGCCTTGTGCATTGCCGTCTCCTGCATTTCATGTTCGCCCGGCCGGCGGCTTGATCTACTTTTCTATGAGCAGTTGTTCGAAATCTCGGTCTTCGCGTAGACCACTGAAGGCAGGATCGGCTCTCAAATAGGCAAGATCTTTATAGCCCAGCTTTATCGACTTGGCGAGCCACTGCAAAGCGGCATCCTTGTTACCGTAATAAGCATGTAAGCGAGCTACGTTATACGCAGCGCGCGGATCATTAGGCTTTGCCTGTGCGTCTTTTTCGGCGCGCAAGACTTCGCCTTCCCGCTTCTCAGTTGTTGATTTGTTTTTTCTTGCAATATCGAGATTCTTACGCGCCATTGAGTTGTCCGTTTCGATCTGGAGGGCGGTTTCAAACTCGGCGATCGCCGAATCATAGAGTCCCTGCTTGTCGTAGAGAACGGCGAGATTGTTGTGAGCGAAAAAGCTCTGCGGTTGAGCGTCGATGGCCTTCCGATACGCGTCGATGGCCTCGTCGATCCGATTCATTTTCTCATAAGCGTACGCGAGATTGAGACGCGCCGGAAAATATTTTGCGTCGAGCCTGACGGACTGTTGGAATTCGGTGATGGCGGCATCCAGCTTGCCTTGTTCGAGCAGCTTGGCTCCTATTTTATTACGCTCCACTGCCCCTTCGGAAGCGGCCAAAGCAGTAATCGGAAATAACAGCAGCCCGCAGAGAACGAATCGCCCGACCAGCCATTTCACTTTTAAAACACCTCCCGCCAGGCAACTAATCGTCGGATTGCTACCTGAGGAACAGGCGTGCTCGATATTTGCTGATTGGTGGTGCCGGTTATAACAAAAGGGTTACCGACGTTGCCGGATTGATTGATAATTACAATCGGCCTTGAAGGTATGCCCGTGCCGATGGCTTTGGCCGCCGTATACGCGGCTTGACCGGGCGACACAACCGCGCCGGAAGTCAAGTTAATGGCAGCGTCTCCGGTGTCGAGATTAACGGCGTAGAGTTTTGCGTCACCTCCGCCGGTGCCGCACGCGGCCGCCGTTACCGGCGTAAACGACGTAAAGAATACCGCATTGTTGAACACATCCGATGCAGAGAGCACTTTCTCATTATTGGCCAGAACGACATACCAACCTTGCGTGACGGTGCCGCTTCCGCTTGTTACGTTGGTTAAAGACGATTCCGTCAATGTGCTGCCATTGGTCATCGCAGTGTTTTCTTTGATGCCATAAAAGCGATTGGTGCTTGTGTTGTTGGGATGGTTCCGATCACCGGTGCCAAAATAAACCCAAAGGTTTCCCGTACTGTCATAACTCAACACCGGCGGAACGTAGATGGCCTGGGCCGGGTAATATTCGCCGCTCGCCGGCGGGTTGGCCTGAGAGATATTTGCGGCGAATAAACGTTTACCCGCCCAGTTACTTACCAGGCCGCCCGAAACCGTCGCGCCGCCCGTTGGCGCCGTGTTGAATTTCCAGAGCTGACCTCCCACATCGGCGATGTAGACGCGATCAATATAACCGTCGTTGTCTAAATCTGCCGCCGTTGGATTGGCGGCGAGGCTGAAATTCACGTACTGACTGTCGTCACTGGCGCCGGTACTGTGATAATATTCCCACAGTTTCGCGCCACTGGATAGATCGATTACGAAGAATGCCTTGCCGGAATTGTTGTTTTGCGACGTGTCGTATCCGCCTCCAATAAAGGCGACAAATTTGTCGGTGCCATCGGCCATCTTGACCTTTCCGACAACAGGCTCGGACCACGATTCGCCCATCTTGGAATCCGTGAAGCTCCAGAGATACTGAGGATTCGTCGTATCGGTAATATCGAGCGCGTAATAATACTTTCCTCCGCGCCGCTCTCCGAATATCGCGATGGTTTTCCAACTCGATCCGATTTTGATATCGGCCGCGACAGGGCTCGAGTCGACGAAAAATTCATGGCTTCCGGAAGTTGCGGTGAGCTCCTTTAAATTGTCAAGTAAATCGGTGGGAATGAAACCCCATAACTCCTGGCCATCGCTCTCTCTAAAGGCATGAAGCATGCCGTCGTTTGCGCCGGCTAACAGGATCGTCGTTCTGCTCGCATTCGCCGTCTTAAAACTATTGTACATCGCATCATTGGAGGGCAAGAAAGGAGGAGAAACGACGACGGGAGTTGAGTGAAATATGTCGCCCAGCTTCCAGGCCCGCTCCTCAGTCGTGTTCCCGTTCGCGTTCTCATCATACGTGTCGATGCCGCGGATAAAATCGATAATGGCGTCATGCTCCGCATTGGAAGAAGCGGCTAATAGCGTATTGGTGATCGCCGAGTTTGTTTTTACGAAATTCTGTCTCGTGCCGCTAACCGCCGTGTAAATGGTCCGACTGCTCGCCGCCTTTTGACTCAAAAGCTGACCCGCATCCCAGGCCGGAGTGCCAGTAGGAATGCCATTGCTATCGACAGGAATCAATCCGCTAGAGTCTCGGTTATACGCCTTGAGAAAACCGCGCCAAAAAACGCTTGCAGGACTAGATTGAAAGGAAGCTAGATAAGCGCGCGTGCTGCCGCTGGTGGCGGTTGTCGGAATGACCGGCGTGGCGAACGAAAACGTCGCGGCGATGATCTGCTGAATGGCATTGTGCAGAGCCGTCTCCAATTGAGCATAGTTGTTAGCCGAGTAGTAGGTTCCGCCGGCATTCTGGGCGATGCTCTGCAAAGATGCTATCCCTGAATCCCCCGCGGGAAGGTTGAACCCGATGGTATCAATAATGAGGTTTTGTGTCCCGGCAAAACTGCTTGAATGATCCGTGGTGTATTCTGTAGTCGCCTGTGTTGCCGGATCTATCGTTCCATTCCACATCCCATCAGAGATGATGATGACAAAATTAGGTTGACAGGAGTACTGAATGGGACTGCTGTATGAACCGAAGGTGCCGCTAAAGTATTTGCCGACGTCCCGAAGCGCTTCGCCGGTTGGGGTATTGCCATTAGCGGTAATCGCATTGACGGCATTGATCATGGTCGTTGTGTCGGTTCCCATAGGAGCGACCATGGTGCCCCCCTCCGGGGAGTTAGAGTTTTGAAACTCCATGATGCCGAATCGGACGCCTGTAACGCTGCCCAGAAGGTTACTAATAACTTGCTGCGCGATGTGTATTTTCGTATCGGACGCCGAGCAAGTGGAGCAGGCGAGCCAGTTGAGATAGTTACCGGTAAACAGGCTGACATTCGATCCTGAGATTTTGCCGGTCCAGTAACCGGTTGCATTCAACGCGGTTTGTGCAGAGGAATTGCTCACGGCTGAAACAGTTGCAGCATAAAACTTGTAACAAGGTTTGGGATCGGGTTTACAACTGTTTTTGCTGGTGAATTGTTGGAAGACGTTAGCGGTATTGTAGGTAAGGGGCGTGTTATAGGTTGTTGTCGAATTGTATGGATTAGAAAAGATCGTATCCGCCATGCTCCCGGACTGATCGAAAAGGATCATTACGTTGGGCTGAATATTTGTCCCGAAGATATCGCTGTCGTCCGCCCTTGCGAGGCGAACATTCCAGCCATTCAGAAAGACCAAGCATAGGATCTGAATTGCGGCTAATGCCTTTTTAATTTTCATTTGAGCCTCTCTCACTTGGGTACAGGTCCGTAGGCCGCGATGGCCTCGATCTCGCGGCCTGCTAACTCCGTCCCGTAAGCGGTTGTATAGGTTCCCGTGACGTTCATTTGGTACTCATAGAAACTGTAGCCGGACGGGTTGTACCCCGTTCCGTTGCCAAGAGAGTAGCCCGCCAGAGAAGTAGTGCGCAGGAATTGAAGCGGCTGCGGAGTCGTGTCAGTGCGATGACCGCTGCGGTAGGCCAGCCCATTTCCGATGTTTTGTGAAAACGCGGCAGTGGCGGTGGTCGGATCGAGCGCGAGTTGATTTAGGGCTGCACTAATTCCGGTATCCGCAGCGTAGAAGGCTTTTGTGCCGGTTTGATAATTGGCGGTAATCTTAGTGTTTATACCGCTGAAGAGAAGTCCGGCTCCGATAACGGACAGCAAGATCACCATGACCATCAGAATTACAACTAAGGTAATCCCCCGGTCGTCTTTTAATTTGGGTTTCATTGTGCCACCTTGTTCGATCCCGTATGTCATACGTCAGTAGTCTCGCTATGACGGCAGGTTATGATTACGGAGATCCGCGCTGGAAGACATCGTGATGTTCGATAGGCCGCCGAACTGCGCGTCGGTATTTTTTGACTGGACGGTGATCGAGATCGTAATTTTTTGGACGGCTGATAAATTCGCTGCCAGGTCTCCGCTGCATCCCGTGGGATTACCAGCGGAGAAGCAGTAAGGGACGGGCGCGGTACCGGAAGTTTGCTGAGGATAGTAGGTAAATTGAATGGCGGTCGCATTACCGTCGGTAAGCGGCGCGCCGTTGCGCGAGATATTCTTACTGGTTGCGTCGTACGTGAAAGATACGTCCTCCTCACAGGCGCCATCGCCATTCGTGTCATACACCAGCCTGAAACTCTGAGCCGTTGCCGCGATAATCCCCGCGGTGTTCGCCGGTGTTGCGCAGGCAGTTCCCGTGGGGAAATAGCCGGTATTTCTGATTTCGCGCACCATTGTGTCCAACACCGACATCGCGTACTCTTGGGCCTCCATACGGCCCTCTTGTCCTCTAATCGTATGGGTCTGGGCGCGGAAGAGGCCATAGATCGCCGCCAAAACCGCCAACGACAGGCCGGCGGACACCATGAGCTCGATAAGCGTGAATCCTTTTTGATTTTGCAGTCTCACGAAAATGACCCCTGTTTTAAATGGTGCGACCTTTTCGTCGTCTTCACTGGGGAACCGATGCAGTAATCGTCACAGTGCGACTCGCGTAATCTGTCCAGTTGATTCTTACGTCAATCTGATTAACACCCGTTACCGGTGAGTTAGCCGTGATTTGCCAGCTACGGCTGAATGTCGTGCCGGATGCGACCGGACTGTCCGAGCAACCACTCGGAAAAGGGGGCGGACATGACAGGCCGGAAAACGCCGTGCCCGTCATTGCTCTGAGTTCTTCTAATCTCGCCTGCGCGAGATTGACCGCGCTCGTCTGTAAATGACTGTTTTGATTGGTCTGTATGACGGAAACTGTGCCTATGGCCAACCCCAAAGCAGCAAATGAAAAAATGGTTACCGCTACCATGATCTCGATCAAAGTGAAACCGCCGTTGTTGCTGATTTTCATTCGTCTAACCCAGACACCATGACAGCCTACGAGCAACTGGCATTTTGAATGTTGACCCGACCGACGGTTTTTACACAAACCAGCGTGCTTGAAGATCCATTGCTGAGCGTAATCGTGGCGGCTGCGGCAGCGGTTCCACGGGGTTGAAACTGAGGCGCAGTCGACGCCGTGACTGTAATGCCTTGGGGTAACGCGATGTTACCGCCATCGTTGGTGCATGTCCCATTGCATTTCTGCATTACGTAAGTACTTGTTGAAAAACTGATTTGATAAGGAATGTTCTGGGCAATGGCTTTCATCCTAATCTGCTGGAGATCGGTCGCTACCTGCCGCGCGGCATCCGTAAGCCTTAAGCCAGGCAGTGTCGAGAAAAACCTCGGAATGGCGATGGCCATGAGAATCGACGCCACCCCGATGGTCGCTAAAAGCTCAATTAGCGTAAAGCCGCCATTGTTACGACGAAATTTGTTGTTGCGCATAGCGTTAATATCGGCCGATTGCTTGACGCTTGATATGGAAAACTTTTTCTAACCCGCTAAAGAGCTAGAAGTGTGCCAGTCGCTAAAGTCGCTGGCCTTTGTTACTCACGCTGACGAAAATTTGGAACTCTTGGTAAGGAAAAGGGAATCGTCCGTAAGACGGACTCACCGAAGGTGGTTTACACTATTTGTAAGTTCGACAGGTTTTGACCCAATACAATGTCTCGGCATGCCTCTATTGTCACGCCTTGTCGCCAATTATATAGATCGAGCTGATTACGGATTCATTGAGCGGAACCCGGCTTTGTCTCCCTCTGTTTTCTTCATCTGTTCACGCCAGAGCTGCTCGGCGGCAGGAAGGTTCTCGGAGCCGGCCGAAGCAATGTGCGGGGTAATGAAAACCATCAGCTCCTCAAAATCTTTTTGCCATCTCATGCTCTTGAATAACCATCCGAGAATCGGCACATCCTTGAGATAGGGAATTCCACTCTCCGAAGTAATACTCGTGTCCTTTAGAATTCCGCCGAGGACAATCGTTTCCCCGTCCCTGACCAACACATTCGCCACGGCTTCGCGGTTGAGTTCGTCAAAAGGAATAACAGCACCGCTGGCCGATGTATTAGCAAACGTGCTGGATTTCACGTTAATATTCAACAAGACATAGCCGTCACTGGAGACTTGGGGAGTAACGGTCAGAATAATTCCAATCGGTATTTTTTCCGTCGCCACAGCGGAACCTGCCGCTGACGCGCCGGAACCGCTCGCGATATTTGTGGAGGTGGGCAATTGAACCCTTTTGATGGTTTCGCTTCGAATGGTCGAAGCCACGTTATTCAGCGTTACCACGGACGGACGAGAGATGATCCGTACATTTCCTTCTTTTTCCGCAGCCTCTAAAGTGTTAGCAAGATTTTTGAAACCTAAGAAGTTTTTCTGGATAACGGAAATCGTTGCTCCTAAACCCGTGGGAGCGCCTGGAAAAGTCGCGTCATTACCCGTGAACGGTGAGTCGGCGCCGGCCGCCGAACTGAAGGTCGTACCGCCTAGTTGAAAGGTAAGCCGGTTGCCCAACGCTCGCGCAAAGGTGGGCGTGGTCTCAATCAGATTCGACTCGATAAGAACCTGGGGTGTCCTCGCATCAAGTTTTGCCACCAGCGTACTTACTTCGTCGACGACCTTCTTAACATCTCGAACCATGATTGTATTGCTGCGCTCGTCGACGACAAGAGCGGCATCCGACCGCTTTGTTAAAAGTGTCTTTACCTTCGATTCGAGATCCTTCACCTTGGCATAATTGATGTTGAAATAAACCGTTTGCAGCGGTTCCCGGTTCTCCTCGGCCTTTTGCGCGGCAACCAATTGATCGCGTTCCGTCTTAAGTTGAGTTGCCGTTGAAATGCGCACGACATTACCGATCTGTTCCTTATCTAGCCCATTGGTAGCGATAAGTAGGTCGAGTGCCTGATCCAACGGAACCTCGACTAGCCGCAGCGTTACCTTTCTGGCAACGTCAGGGGTTACCACAATATTGAGACCGCTCACTTCGGCTAGCAGACGAAACACGTTTTTGATATCCGCGTCTTTAAAATCAAGTGATAGCTTTTGTCCCGTGTATTTTTTCGCCTCGACGGTCGTTTCGTCTTTAATTGGAACCTGCCCCTTGGCATCGCTCGATGCCTTGACCGCTGCATTGGCAACATCAACGCGCTTTGCGCCGCGCACGAGAATGAGCTCACGCTTGGCGGTTGCCTTGGGATCCGCCGCGCCCACAACAATCTTAAGTCCGCCTCCTTCAGGTGTGACGACGTATGCGGGCACCGAACTCGGCGTAGTTTCAATGGTCAAGCGAAGGTATCCTTCGCCATAGCTGAGGCGCATTGCCCCCACCAGATCCGTGGTTACCCGGAAAGTTTCCACTTCCGCCGCCGGACTACCGTCACCAAAGATATCTAGAACGATGCGCGATGGCTGTGTAACGGGAAAGTGACGATACTGGGAAATCGGCGTTGAAAGTTTGATCTCGACGATCGTCTGCCCGAGCTCCTCACGGGCGGACAACTCCTGAATTCTGAGCGCTTGAATGTCCCGCGTCTGTGGCTTGGCCGTAGACGGTGCCTGTGGAGATTTTTCGCTTGACGCGGTCGCTGCACTGGTTACCGGAACGTTCTGTTGTTGGTTGCCAATGGATGTACATCCGGTCAACGCCGCCAACAGGGCGATTCCGAAAACGTCAATATATTTTAAATTCTTCATTCCGCACTCTCCGCCAAAATCCTCATATTGACCTCGCGCTTTTTCCTGGCGCCGTACAAGTCAACAAAAAACTCCTCAATAGTAATTTCATTTTGTTTGATGGCTTTGACCGTGCCATCGCTCGCGCCAATCGGGGTGCCTACCTTGACCACGTAGCCGAGTCCCGCCGAGTCTTCTACCATCGCCGTCGGCTCCTTTGAATTCCAAATTATCGCTACGAGCTTGAGCTGCCCTAATTCGTAGCGCTCCAAAGGCGAAAGATTTTCCCGGCGCCGCACAGTGGAACGTACGTTCAAGGTAAAAGGACGAAACGGATCACGCCTGACCGTCGGAGAAGCCGATACTCTCTCCGGCGAATTAGACTGTTGTTCATTTGCCAGCGCCGAATCCGGGCTTGGATGGGTCGGCTCTGACAAGGATTCGATAAGTTTGGCTTTGGCCGCCTTGGCGATTCCCTGCAGGTGTTTCTCGACTGTCGCCGGAGTTCGCAAAAGCTTTTCCACGGCCTCTTTAGTTGTCTGCGATGGAGTCTTGATGTTTTCCTGGGCGTGCACTTGAATGGCAGCAATCAGGCTAACCAGAAATACGCAAGTCTTTTTTAAAGCCGCCACGATCGTTCTACTTTTTGGGTGCTTTCGCCTTTTCTTCCGCAACTTTTTTTCGCTCGGCTTCATCCAAAAACCGGTAAGTGGTAGCCAGGGTGGAAATATCAAGAGCGACCTGATCTCCGCTGATTTTTGGATTTTTCAAGTCGATATTGTCTATATTTACGAGTCTGTTGAATTTTCCAACTTCGTCAAAGAAGGTGACCGCGTTATAAAAACCGCCGCGCACAACGATGTCTACCGGGATTTCAGCATAGAATTCCCGGAAGTTTTCCGCACGCGGGCGGAATAACACAATCTCCAAACCCGCTTCCCGCGCTTTCGTTGAAATGTTGCTCAAGAGTTCGGGAATCTCTTTGCTATCCGGAAGTTGAGCAACCGCCTCTTTGAGTCTTACGTTCCATTCCTGCAGATCTTTCTGGAGCTTCGGAAGGTTGGACGCTTTCTGTTGTTTGAGCGCTTTCTCATTGCGGGCAATCTCAACACCATCTATTAATTTGGCGATGGCGTCTGATCGAGGCTCATGAACGAAACTAAAGTAAAGGGCCGAAAGCAAAATAATTACAGTGGCCAAGATCGCGATTTTCTGTCGCGGGGATCGTTCAAGAATAGCGTTAAGCAATTCGTTCAACGCTTTGTCTCCTCTTTTTTAACCGAGTCTTTGCCCTCGCCCTTTGGAATCGTTGTGGCCGGCGGCTGATAGGAAATAAGAGATTTCAGAGAAAATTTCTTTAGCGGTCCGCCTCCGGGCGCCCCTTCCGTTGCCTCGATCAACTCGACATCCCTGAAATAATGGAATGTTGCCAACGCTTTTAAAAAATCAGCAACTGTTTGATTGTCTACGGCCACACCCGTAATAACCAATTTGCCGCCGGTTTCTTTGAATTCCGTGAGCCAAAGGCTTGCTGGAGTGGCCGCCGAAAGACTTTCCATCACGCGTACAGGACCGGCTTTTCGTTGGTTGAGGTCCTCAATAATTTTGTGCTTGCTTTCGAATTCCTTAATTTTTGTTTGCAGCTCGCCGAACTCTTTAACTTTTACGTCGAGAGCTTTAATCTCTCCCCGCGCAATAGCAATTTCGTTCTGAAGCTTCGATATCCGGTAAGACTGATATATATAGGCTCCAAGAATAATCAGCGCGGTAAGACCCAAAGCCATACCGCCCATGATCAGATCGCGCCGGCGGCTTACCTCGGCCTTGATTTGTTTTACCGGCAGCAGATTGACGCGGATCATTTATCCCCCGGTCTCCGAATCGACAACCCGGCCCCGACAGCAAACAGAGGCGCCGAACTCGCGAGGTAGGATTTATCGATGTTTTTGTTCACGATAAAACCACGGAACGGCTCTGCCAAGCTAACCGGCACTCCCATTTTCTCTCCCAATAGCGTATGCAACCCCGGAACTTTGGCGCTCCCACCGCTTAAGTAGATGTGCTTAAGGCCGTCGCCTTCGTCAGCGCCGACAGCGCCGTAAAGACTAACGGTCCTGCGGATTTCCTCGACGATGTTTTCTGCAATCGGTCTGAGTAACACTTGAAGATCCAATTCCTTCTTGCCCTCGATTACACCTGTGAGTTTGAAATTCTCGGCTATTTCGTTGGAGAGGCTCAATTCCCTTCGCAAACCCTCGGTGAATTCTTCCCCGCCGATGGGAAGGTCACCGGTAAAGGTGGAGACTCCGTTTTGTAAGAACGTGATGCTCGTGTAATGGGCCCCTATGTGAATAAGCCCTACAACCCCATTGATTTTTTCTCCGGCGTAACTGGCTTCATACATATTTTCCATGGCAAAATAGTCCACATCGATCACCGCCGGCGTGAGACCGGCCTGCTCAATTACATCGGTATAGCTATTAACGATTTCCTTTTTGACCGCCACGAGCAAAATATCCATCTTGCTGCCGCCGTCGGCAAGGTTGAGCACCTGATAGTCCAGATTCACGTTTTCCAGGTTCTCCGGAATTACGCTGTTGGCTTCAAATTCGACATTGGCTTCTAACTCAGTCTCCTCTTGCCTCGGCATCTGCACCTTTTTCATAATTGCCGCGCGGCCGGGGACTGCGGAAATAACTCTTGTCGCTTTTACATTGTACTCTTGGATGACTCTTCGGATGGCGTCCGCTACGGAGCGCTGATCAATGACCATGTTGTTTTGGATGGCTTTTGGCGGCAGCGGCACGGTCCCCAAATTCAGCAGCTGATAGCGGCTCTTTTCGATTGAGCTTTCAACCATCTTGATCGAGCTCGAGCCGATATCAAGAGCGACGAAGCCATCGCCACCCCCCAAGGAGGCGAAAGAGCTGAAGTTCATGTAATTCAGTAACTTGAACATGGCTACAATCTAAAAACCTGTTGCTTTTGGCTGATTTTGAGACCTAATGCCAGTAGAATTTTTCTCTTGGTGGCCATCCGGCACGCCATGCCCTTCTCGATGCGATCCAGAGTTAGAGGCGAAATGCCAGCGAGTCGAGCAAGCTCGGATTTACTTAGCATCTTCTCCTCGCGCATCTGCTTTACATTATTAACTTGATCCATCCCTCCACCATCCCATTGAGCGCAATGTCTCGTAGGCACGAGACTGCCGTTAATTACCTAATCGCAAATTCGATGTCAATTAGAATTAAATTCAATTATGTATAATTATGCTGCGCCATTTGGCTTCGATGCAAAGTTATTGCCAGATCGGATTTACTAAGCCCTCTACGCTAGAATGATTGGATTTCACGTTCATACCTGTCTGGAGATGGCCGAACGACGCGAGTCCATCGGACATTACCTGCCGCACAAGAACACTTTCTGAAAAGTTTGACAATTTTGTAACACATTAATGATCGCAAACGTACCAAACCAGTGAGTTGCTTTTACGAGCACCGACCGTTAATAGTCTGTCCATGAAAGCTGAGGGGCAACGTTTTGCCCGCGTCGTCATTCCTTCGCCATTAAAACACCCTCTGACTTATTCAGTCCCATTACCCTTTCGTGAACAGATCTCAGTCGGCATGCGGGTACTGGTGCCAGTCGGGAGACGCAAACTGACTGGCGTTGTCTTTGAGCTCCTCGGCAAAAGCTCACGCACCGAGACAAAAGAAATAATCGCTCTCTGTGATGATCGCCCGGTCCTAGACCCGGCGCTGCTGCGATTGTGTCAGTGGATCGCCCAGTATTACTTGGCGACACCCGGAGAGGTATTGGCGACCCTGTTGCCGCCCAACCTGAGAAATGAGAGTCGAAGGATTATTATTGCCAAGTCGGGGAGTTCCTATCGTGGCGGCGGATTGGAATATGAGATCCTCGAGTTATTGCGTCAAAACGGTGGCAAAGTCACCGTCAAAAGCATGACACGAAAACTTTCCGGTGGCAGCAATGTCTATCATGCGTTGGCTAAGCTAGAATCGATCGGCGCTATTGAGATTCGCGAACAGTTAATCGGCCAGCGCCACAGGAAAAAGATTCTGTTGGATGACGAATCGGGTTCATCGCCAAGCCCCCCCAGGCTCCAACTAAGTTTCGAACAAACAAACGCGTGGGCGGCCATCGAAGATCGGCTTACCCAAGGCGGATTTGAGACTTTCCTTCTACACGGCGTCACGGGCAGCGGCAAAACGGAAATTTACTTGCGCGCTATGGAGCGGGTGCGCGAGACAGGGGGGCAAAGTCTCATTTTGATTCCGGAAATCTCTTTGACACCGCAGTTGATCGATCGCTTGAACGCGCGATTTCCCGGGCGCGTCGGCATCTTGCACAGCGCTCTAACGGCTGCCGAGCGTTGGGCTTATTGGTGGCATATCGTTCGCGGTCATGTCGATGTTGTGGTGGGCGCTCGATCGGCAGTTTTTGCACCGCTGCCTAATCTCGGACTTATTGTCGTTGACGAGGAGCACGACTCCTCGTACAAGCAGGAAGAAGGGCTAAAGTACAATGGGCGAGACGTTGCCGTCATCCGTGGCAAACTCACGCCTTGTCCGGTCATTCTCGGCTCTGCCACTCCAGCCCTTGAAAGTTACGAGAATTCCCTTCAGGGTCGCTACAAACTGCTGGAAATGAAGCTGCGAATCCAAGACCGACCTCTACCGCAGATCGAAATCATTGACCTCAGGTCTAAATTCAATCATGAGCGGCGCGCGTTTACTGATGAAAATGAGCTTGCCAGAAAAGAAAGATCAAGAGAGTCAGAGAACTTCAAACCGAGACTGATTTCACCTCGTCTCGCGGAATTGCTCAAAGACAATTTCCAAAGATCGCGGCAGAGCTTAATCTTTCTCAACCGCCGCGGATTCTCCAATTTTCTCCAATGTGGCCTCTGTGGTTACGTCCTGCGTTGTTCCAACTGTAGCGTGACGCTTACTTTACATCTCAAGCAGAAGAGTCTCTGCTGTCACCATTGCAATTTTAGCAAAGTCGCCAGCGAGCTCTGTCCTGGATGCGGCAATTTAAGCCTCGCCGGCGTAGGCGCCGGAACCGAGCAGATCCAACGGACGCTTAATCAGCTCGTGCCTGAGGCGCGCGTCGCACGCATGGATCGGGATACAACCAGCAAAAGGGGATCTCACGACACATTAATTCGCAGCTGGGAGAGAGGCGAAATTGATATTCTGGTGGGAACCCAGATGATCACGAAAGGCCATGATGTCTCCGGCGTAACCTTGGTCGGTGCCCTCCTTGCGGACTTGTCATTGAACGTGCCCGATTTCCGCGCCGCAGAGAGAACCTTTCAGCTTCTAAGCCAGGTTGCAGGAAGATCAGGGCGCGGGAATGATCCCGGCTTAGTGATCGTCCAAACTTACGCGCCGGATCATTACACGATTCAGCACTTGATAAATCACGACTACAAAGGCTTTTTTGCCGCAGAGGTCGAATTCCGCCGGGCATTGAACTATCCACCGTTCAGCCGCCTCGTGCATCTTCGACTAGAGGGACCCGAAGCCAACGAAATCGAGGCGCAAGCCAAAAAACTGGCAATGGCTTTGCACGACAATCTAGACAGGGATCCCAGACTGAGCGAGCAAATCGATGTGCTTGGCCCCGCTCCCGCGCCCATCCGCAAGCTTCGTAATCGCTATCGCTGGCAATTGCTTCTCAAAGGCAAGCCGGTCTCGGCGTTGCGTGAGCTTGCAGATGCTGCGCGCGCGTTTTTGCCCCAATCTCGCCGTGTCCGCCTCCACATTGATGTAGATCCGTACAGTATGTTATGAATTTTATTTGCGTATGGCCATTCTCGAAATCCTAAAATACCCTGATGGTGCATTAAAACGCACGTCTTTGCCGGTTAAAAATATCGACGGTGCAACGGCGCAACTGGTTAATGACATGATAGAGACCATGTATGCGGCGCCCGGGGTTGGACTTGCCGCACCCCAAGTCGGCGCACTTCAGCGCATCATCGTTTTGGACATCGACCATGACAACCCCGGTACGAGAGTCTACAAGCTCATTAACCCGGTGATCACTCGTGCCGAGGGAGAAGTCGTCTGGGAAGAGGGCTGCTTAAGCGTGGTTGACTTTACGGCCGAGGTGCGTCGCTCCGCTCAAATTGAAGTCATAGCGTTCGACGAAAATCAGAAACAAGTCAAAATCGAAGCCGAAGGACTTCTCGCCGTAGCATTGCAGCACGAGATAGACCATCTGGACGGCCAGCTCTTTATCGATCGTATCAGCCGCCTCAAACGTGAACTTTACACCCGTCGGCGTAAGAAAATGCTTCGCAGCGGCACCGCCCCAGCGGCGGAGCGCCCGGGGGTAATGATTTAGCTTCGGAACTCTACGCAAATTCAGTTTTTGACCTGAACTTGTAAGATTGACTATATGATCAGCGCTTGCTCGATCGTTTTCATGGGAACTCCCCAACCTGCTGCAGCTACGCTGGAGCGCCTGATGGACGGTCCGGATCCCGTAGTCGGAGTCGTTACGCAGCCTGACCGGCCGGCCGGCAGAGGACAGAAAAGAGTAGCATCTCCAGTCCAGCGTATAGCTGAAACTCACGGGATTCCCGTGGCTGCTCCGGAAAAAATTCGTGACCCGGCTTTTTTAAAAACGCTCCAGGAGTGGAAGCCTCAACTGATCGTCGTCGTCGCATACGGCCGGATCCTTCCGGCGAGCATTCTTCGGTTGGCACCATACGGATGCTTGAATGTTCACTATTCGCTATTGCCCAAGTACCGCGGCGCTGCACCCGCGGCTTGGACGATTATTAACGGGGAACCGATCGCCGGTGTCACAACCATGCAACTCGTCGAAAAAATGGACGCCGGTCCCATTTATCTCCAGGAAGAAGTGGCGCTCGCGGAGGATGAAACCACTGGCTCGTTACAAGTTAAGCTCACGCCCATCGGGGCTCGTTTGCTGTTGGAAACCATCCGAAGAGTCAAGGATGGGTCTCTGGCACCGCGCGCGCAGGAAGATGCTCATGTGAGTTTCGCCCCGATACTTAAAAAAGAGGATGGGCTGATCGATTGGACGCGAGCCGCGACTGAAATTGAACGGCGCGTGCGCGGCTTCAATCCCTGGCCATCGGCATACACTTACATTCGGGGTAAACTGCTGAAAGTGCACCGCGCCGCGGTTGTGGCTGAGGCTCAGATGGCAGGCAGCCCGAGCGAAGTCATTAGAGCTGATAGCCGCGGATTCTGGGTGGCCAGTGCCTCCGGCGCGCTTAGCCTTGAAGAAGTGCAATTGGAGAACAAAAACCGCCTCTCCGGGATAGAGTTCCTAAGAGGAGCAAGGATTCAAAGCGGTGACCGCCTCTAGTGAGGGCACAGACAAAAGCGTTCGTCAGCTCGCAAGCGAAATTTTGCTCAAAGTCGATACGCGAAG
>JBGPIK010000114.1:0-16750 GCA_041484845.1 Binatia bacterium
AAGATCGCCGCGCACGGTGCAGCAGATGCAGCCGTTGCTCATTTGCACGATCTCCTGGTCGGAGGAGATGAGCAGATGATGATCGATGCCGACCTCGCCGAATTCGTTCACGATGACGGCGACGCGCCGGCCATGCTCGGCAGTTAAAATACGATTGAGAAGGGTCGTTTTTCCGGCGCCGAGAAAGCCTGTGAGAACGGTGACGGGCACTCTCGGTTGTTCAATCTTCGACATGTACTTGAATTCCCTTTGGGATTGTTTTCTAAAGGTAACAATGAGCCGACGCGGAGTCAACTTTGTACGAGCGACAGGCGTTTGTTTCCGGGAGGATCGTTTAACATGAAACTCAAAGGAAAAGTGGCATTCATTACCGGATTCGGATCCGGATTGGGGCGAGCGATTGCCGTTATGTTCGCCCACGAAGGGGCGGCGGTGGCCGGAACCTCCAAGACCGAAGCGAAGGGGCGAGAGACCGTCGACATGATTGAAGGGAGCGGAGGGATGGCGCTGTTTGGCGGCGGCGACGTGGGCGATTCAAGCGCGATGAAAGCTCTCATCGATCAGACGGTCCAGCGATTCGGCGGCATCGATATCGTCGTCAATAGCGCCGGCATTCGAACCAATGGCAGCATTACCGAAATCACGGAAGAGGCCTGGGACCGCACTTTGGATACCAATTTAAAGGGAGCTTTTGTCGTATCGCGGCTCGCGATTCCGGAAATGAAAAAGCGCGGCGGCGGAGTGATCCTCCACATCGCGGCGCGCTCGGGTATGCTCGGCCAGGGCGGGCGCGCCGCCTACTGCGCCTCTAAAGGCGGCCTCGTTACGCTTACGGAAGCGATGGCGATGGACCATGCGCCCAACCATATCAGGGTCAACTGTATCTGTCCCGGGCCCACCCGAACGCCGATGGTTGATACGTCTACTCCGGAAAAGCTCGCTCGGTACAAGAGCCGCGTACCCCTGGGTCGCATCGGCGAGCCGGAGGACATCGCGTATGCGGCCCTTTATCTCGCTTCGGATGAAGCGGCGTTCATAACCGCAGCCATTCTGCCGGTCGATGGGGGTATGCGACTGACGGGACCATGAACCGCACTGCTAATCTTTACGTTCATATTGCTAAGGAGCCCTTATGATAACTAAACAGAAAAGCGGTCCAGCGGCGTGGGGTTTGCTATGATCGAATTGCGCCCGCTGGGCATTGAGGAGTACGCCGAGCGCCACAGCAAGCCTGTGTCCAGCATCCATGAAAAACTTTGGGTGGAAACTTACTCGAAAACACGCAGCTCTAAGCGCATGGTGGGGGCGCTCGAAGGCGCCTTCCTGAAGATGCTGGTCCTCATGACCGGTGCTCGCAGGATTCTCGAGATAGGCACTTTTACCGGCTACAGCGCGCTCTTATGGGCTGAAGCACTGCCGCGCGACGGCAAGGTGATAACCTGCGATATTAATCCAGAAACCACGGCGATCGCGAAACGTTACTTTGCAGAGAGCCCGCATGGCCATAAGATCGACGTGAAGCTGGGTCCCGCGCTCAATTCGCTAAAGCTCGTGAGCGGTCCCTTCGACCTTTGTTTTATCGACGCCGACAAAGAGTCATACCCGGAATATTACGAAGCCTGTATGGAGCGGCTCAGACCGAGAGGGTTGATCATTCTCGACAACATGTTGAGAAGCGGACAAGTGCTCGAGCCGAGCGACCCTGGAAGCGTCGCTATCGATGCCCTCAACAAGCGAATCCGCAACGACCCGCGAGTTGAAAACGTGTTGCTGCCGGTTCGCGACGGCATCATGCTGGCATTGAAGCTCTGACGCGGTGAAATGGCTAAAGGTATGGCCGCAAAAGGGGATTAACTTATATAGCCGACACCTAAGGAGGCAAACCATGACAATGTCTTTTCGCAACCGTGGGGCTCACACCCCCCCCAATACGGCGAACCGCCTAACGGTTGCCGCGTTACGGATCGTGCGGCGCTCCCGCGCCGCTCTGAACCTCAATCCAAACCGCTTCCGGATCGGCGCCGTAACGTATGGGCAGGCCGACGCTTCCCAAGCCGCGGGAAACAACGATCATTGAAGATTGGTGTGCATACGCTCCTTCATCCAGGCAGAACTCGCTGTGGCGTACGAGCGGCGGCGTCCAGCGCGGCCGTATTTGTCCGCCGTGAGTGTGACCCGACAGGGTGAGGGCAATCTTTCTGGCGGCCGCCTGATAAAAGAAATCCGGATGGTGCGCAAGCAGAAGATGCGGCGTGCCGTTGGCGGCTAAGACGCGGTCCCAATTGGGGTTGCCCAGAGTGAAATCATCGATACCCGCTAAGACAAATTGGCCATAGCCATGCCTTACAACCACGGATTCATTCGCCAGAGTGAGGATTCCCACGGATTCAAGTTTTTTGCGAATTGCGCCGGGATCGCCGTCGAAGTAGTCGTGGTTGCCGAAACAGTACCACGCACCCAGTGGCGCGCGTGCCAGCGGAGCCAGCATGCCAAGGAAGTCGTCGAGATCGCTCGATTGGCCGGTGACGATATCGCCCGCTACGGCGACGAGGTCGGGCTCGAGCTCCATCAGAGAGCCGACGATAAGACAAAGGACCGCAGGCTTGAGGAAAATCCCCGTATGAATGTCCGACAAGAGAAGGATCTTGAGCGCCGGAAGCGGGCGCGGCCATAGGGGTGGCGCGAGGGAGATTTGGGCCAGCGAAAAACGCTTGAGTAGAATTGAACTGTAGGGATTCCAGAGCCCCAGTAGGTGCGGATAGACGTAGCGGGATGCCACAAAGTCGATCTCCCTTTCGAACCTCTTCAGCAGCCCCCTGTTCGGATCGAGCCAGCGGCGTTCCTTACCCGTTGTCAGGCGCGGCGGCGCCAATTGCCTGCGCTGTAAAATCATCGGCGGCTAACGTAGTCCTCGACCCAAGGGCGGCAAATTTTTGCCGGTGGAAGGGCAGGCTTCGAGGGATCTATCCGTGTGAAGGAGGCGTTAAACGGCCGTGCGAGTCGATCGGAAGTCGGCGGATGGGAACATCGGGAGTTATGGCTTGTGACTTTTTTCATTTACTACTTTTAAAGCATCCAATGTCTGTTGCAAGTCGACAGGCAACGGCGCCGTCCACACATGCTTTTTGCCGCCGTATTCCAGACCCAGCCGGTTGGCATGTAAGAATTGTCTTTTGAGACCGTACAATTTGCGAAACCGTTTGTTAAATCTAAAGTCGCCATGCTGATCATCCATAACAATGGGGTAGCCAAGACTCGCGAAATGAAGGCGAATCTGATGCATGCGTCCGGTCGCGATCCAAACTCGCAAAAGTGTGGTTTCGGGAAATGTCTTTTCGATTCTGAAGCGCGTCAAAGCACGGACGGGCTTGCCCTCTCTACCCGGCAAAGGGCTATCGATTTTTCCTTCCTTTTCTTGAATGCGCCCGGCAACTAAGCACAGATATTCCTTATCGCCCTTTTCTCTTTCGAAATAGGTTTCCAGATTTTCGGCGACCGTTTCATTCTTAGCGACCACGAGCACGCCGGAGGTGTCTTTATCAAGACGATGAACGAGCCGCGGCGTGATTCCGTGACTCCGATAGCGGGTTTCCAAAATCCCGATCACCGTGTCGCGTTTGAGTATTTCCCTGCCTTCATGCACGGCCATCCCCGCGGGTTTGTTGATGACCAAGAGGCGTTCATCTTCGAATATCGTTTCGACCTGCGGTCGAAAATGATTTGTTGCGGCAGAGCGCTTGGGCGGTTTTTCAAACGGAATGTAGATCTGCAGACGATCACCCGGCTCGATGAGATCATCCGCCTTTGCCCTGCGACCATTCACGCGCACGCCGGTTTTCCGCAACAGCTTTCTTACATAGCCGATGGGAAAGCGCTTCTTGAGAAAATTCTCTAGCGTCTTGCGACTTTCGCCGCTTGGAAAGATTATCTCTTGATGCACACCGTACAAATAGCGGCAGTAATCGAGTTTCGTCAAGCCCGTCGGCCGCCAATATTTGCAATTCTCCAAACATTAAGATAGGTTACGTGAGGCGCTAAGGAATTGCGTCGGGTTTCGGTTGCGCCTGGGTGAGGTCGTCATTGAGTCGAAACGAGTCGGTCGATGCTTTGCGAAAAAAAATCGATCAGATTGATGAAAAAATCGTTAGCCTTCTAAACGATCGGGCTTCTCTTGCGAAGCGTGTTGGTTCTACCAAAAGCCTAAACAGTCAAGAGATCTATGTTCCCGGCCGTGAAAAGGAAGTTCTAGGTCGGGTTTCACAGCTCAACCGCGGACCGCTCTCCGAACAGGCGATTCGTTCTGTTTTTCGAGAAATTATTTCCGGTTGCCGTGTGCTCGAGGCGCCGCTAAAGATTGCTTTTTTCGGGGCTGAAGCGACTTACGCTCATCTCGCCGCACGAGAAAAGTTCGGCTCCTCGGTGGCCTTATCGCCGACGGCGAGCATTGGCGAAGTGTTCCAAGAGGTGAGTCAGGGGAAGGTATCGTTCGGGGTCGTGCCGATCGAGAATTCCACGGAAGGCGTGGTGGCGCATACGCTCGATGTGTTGGTGGATTCCGAGTTAAAAATTTGCGCGGAAATATATCTCGACATCCATCACAACCTGCTCTCATCGGGCCAGCCGACCGACATACAGCGAATCGTTTCGCACCCGCAGGCTTTGGCGCAATGTCGCAGCTGGCTGGCCAACCATTTCCCGCAGGTTGCCGTGGAGGAGGTCGCCAGCACGGCTCACGCCGCGATGGCTGCAGCGGCGGACAAGACCATCGGGGCGATTTCCAGCGTGGTCGCCAAGGAAGTGTACGATTTGAAGATCGTCGCCGCTAACATTGAAGATCACGGCATGAATATTACCCGATTTTTGGTTATCGGCACGGACGGGGCGCAACCGACCGGCGATGACAAAACATCGCTGGTGTTTTCGGTTAAGGACAAACCCGGTATCTTGCACCGCATGTTGCAGCCGTTTGCGCGCAGCCGGATCAATTTGACAAAGATTGAGTCGAGACCCATAAAAAATAAGCCGTGGGAGTACCTGTTCTTCATCGATTGCCGCGGCCATAAAGATGAACCACGAATTAAAAGGGCGATCAAAACTCTCGAGAGCAGTTGTGATTTTCTAAAAATTCTCGGTTCGTATCCAAGCGGAAGATGAAAACCGTCGATCAAGTTCCCGAATATATTCGCCGGCTGGTGCCTTATGCGCCGGGTAAGCCTATCGAAGAGGTCGAGCGGGAATACGGAATCACGAATTCCATCAAGCTTGCTTCCAACGAAAATCCGCTCGGGCCTTCGCCGAAAGCGGTCGAAGCAATTCGGCAGAAGCTCGCGCAACTGCACCTGTATCCCGACGGCGACTGTTTCTATTTGAAAACGGGCTTAGCCAAAAAGTTAAAGGTGGCCCCGGAACAGCTTATCTTCGGCAACGGTTCCAATGAAGTGATTGAATTGGCGGTGAGAACCTTTATGCGACCGGGCGACGAGGCCGTGATGGCTCGCCAGGCCTTTGTGGTCTACCAGCTGGTTATTCAAGCGGCCGGCGGTGTCGGCAGGGCCGTGCCGCTGCGGAACTTTACCCATGACCTTGACGCAATCGCCGAGGCGATTACGCCAAAGACCCGGATTGTTTTTCTCGCCAATCCGAATAACCCCACGGGAACCATATTCCGCCGCGCCGAGTGGGAGCGTTTTTTCCAACGGATGCCGCCGGAGGTGTTACTGATCGTCGATGAAGCCTACTTCGAATATGTCGACGATCCGGACTATCCCGACTCGCTCCTTTCCCAGGGAAGCGGTCGGCCTCTATTGACTCTGCGCACGTTCTCCAAGCTCTACGGCTTGGCCGGCCTACGCATAGGTTACGGCATTGCGGCAAAGGAAATCATAGATTTGATGCAGCGGGTGCGGCAGCCGTTCAACGTCAACGCGCCCGCCCAGTGGGCGGCCCTCGCGGCCCTGGATGACAGCGAACACGTGCGCCGAAGCCTGGAGACCAATCGCCAGGGAATGGCGTATCTCCGCAAGGAGATCGCCGCGCTCGGGCTGGAGCAAGTTCCCAGTTGGGCAAACTTTATTCTAATCCGTGTAGGAAACGGCAACGACGTGTTTCAACAGTTACTTGCCCAAGGGGTGATCGTTCGGCCCGTCGGGGTCTATGATTTTCCCGAGCATGTGCGAGTGACGGTCGGTACGATGGAAGAGAACCGCAGGTTTATCGAAGCATTGAAGAAAATCATAAAGGCCTACTAGTCACCGGTGCGGTGGCCAAGGCTCGAGGCGTAAAAAGTTAATGGCCGTTATGTTTAATAAAATGGTTGTCGCCGGGGTTGGGTTAATCGGCGGTTCCCTGGCTCTGGACATGCGCAGGCACGGGCTGGTTAAGGAGATCGTCGGCTATGGGCGTAGCGAGCAGAACCTTCGTTTCGCAAGAAAAAAGGGCATGATCGACAGCTACTTCTTGCGTGAGTCGGAAATTCCAACGGACGTGGACTTTCTCATGATGGGCACGCCCGTCCAGGCCATTGTTCCGCTAACGGCGCTTTTTCTGCCGCGGCTTAGTGCGGGATGTATCGTGAGCGATGTCGGCAGCGTTAAGGCCGAGATTGTGAAAGGCATGGAAAGAGTTTTGCCGACGGGAATTCATTTTGTGGGCGCCCATCCCATCGCCGGCAGCGAGCAATGGGGCGCCGAAGCCGCCTATACCAACTTGTTCAAAGGGCGGCGCTGTATTTTGACGCCGACCCAAAGGACGCAGCGGGCCGCGCTGAAGAAGATGAAACTTCTCTGGCAACGCGTCGGAGCCAAGGTCGAAATCATGAACGCCGCGCAGCACGATCGCGTCCTCGGCGTAGTCAGCCACCTGCCGCATGTCGCGGCCTTCGCCCTCGTCAATGTGCTCGATCTAACAAAACTAGGGGGCGTCGACATTAAGAGCTACTGCGCCGGTGGATTCAAAGACATTACTCGAATCGCCTCGAGTCGCCCAGAACTCTGGCGCGATATCTGCCTGCTGAATCGCAAAGCCCTTTCGACGTCCTTGGGGCACTACATCAAAAATTTACAGCGCATGAAGCATGGGATCGATAACAGTGACGGCCATTCGCTTGAAAAGGAGTTCGCGCGCGCCAACGCTATTCGCGAAGAGATGGCGTAAGCTTCAAATGAAACGTATCGCGCAAGTTCAAACGGTTCTAAGAGGTGAGATTTGTGTGCCCGGCGATAAATCCATCGGTCATCGGGCGGTGATCTTCGGCAGCATTGCCGAAGGCCGGAGTCGGATTTTTAACCTTTCGGGTGGCGAGGACAACCGGCGAACGGTTCAAGCGTTCAAGGATATGGGCGTTAAGATGTGGCGGGAAGAGGCTGCCCTGTGTGTGGACGGACGAGGGTGGGAAGGGCTGTCGGCGCCGAGCCATACGATCGATTGCGGCAACTCCGGCACGACCATGAGGCTATTATCGGGCGTTCTGGCGGGACGCCCGTTTCCATCGCGCTTGGACGGAGACGCTTCGCTGCGCCGTCGTCCGATGCAGAGAGTCATCGATCCGCTTAGCCGGATGGGCGCGAAAATCAGCGCACAGGAAGACAAGGGATTAGCGCCGTTGGAAATAAGCGGGCGCAAACTCAAAGGAATCCGTTACGCGATGCCGGTTGCCAGCGCCCAGGTCAAATCCGCCATCCTGATGGCGGGTTTGCAAGCCGAGGGTGTAACGACGGTCGAGGAGCCACAAGCTTCGCGCGATCACACGGAGCTGATGATCAAGGGGTTCGGCGGCGAGGTGGCCGTTGACGGCCAAACGGTTTCCATTGCCGGGGGTCAAAAGCTGATTGGCAGGGACGTTCATATCCCCGGCGATATTTCCTCCGCGGCTTTTTTTCTTGTCGCGGCCGCGATCATCCCGGGTTCGGAAGTCATCATTCGCGACGTGGGTACGAACCCGACGCGCGACGGCGTCATTGAAATCCTCCGCCGTATGGGAGCCGATGTCGAGTCGATGAATGCGCGTGTCGAAACCGGTGAGCCGGTGGCCGATCTGAAGGTGCGGGGAGCGCGCTTGAAAGGCGTGGCCATCGGACCGGAGATGGCCGCGCGCACGATTGATGAGTATCCGGTATTGGCCGTGGCGGCCGCCGCAGCCGATGGCAGAACAACGATGGTTGGAGTGAAAGAGCTGAGGTATAAAGAATCGGATCGTATCGCGGCCATGACCGAGGGGCTGCGCCGCTTGGGGGTGGCCGCGGAAGAGCGCGAAGACGGTATGGCCATCGAAGGCGGCAGACCGCTGCGCGGTGGGAAAGTGAAAAGCTACGCTGATCACCGGGTCGCGATGGCGCTGGCCGTGGCCGGGCTTGCAAGCCAAGGCGGAATTGAGATAGATGACTCCGATTGCGTGAGTATTTCCTTTCCAAGCTTCTTTGAACTATTGGGTCAAATTTGTTTGCATTAGGACTGAAGACGACGGATAGTCACTGCCGAAAAGGTGAATCGTTTGATCGTTGCGATTGATGGGCCTTCAGGTGCCGGAAAGAGCACCCTAGCAAGAGGCATAGCGAAAGAGTTAGGCTTTACCTACCTGGATACCGGAGCGCTGTATCGAGCCCTGGCATTAAAGGTATTGCGGGAACGGTTGGATTTAGCTGATGAGGAGAAAGTCGGAGCCCTGGTTGCCGCGACGGATATAGATTTAGTCGAACACGACGGCAATGTGGAAGTTCTTTTGGAAGGCGTGAATGTCTCAGGATTGATCCGCACACCTGAAGTGAGTCAAATGGCGTCAAAAGTTTCCGCGCTTAAGGTGGTGCGGCAGCGGTTGTTAGAATTGCAAAGGGCGCTCGGAGAGCGCGGTAGCGTAGTGGCGGAGGGGCGTGATATTGGTACGGTGGTTTTTCCGCGGGCGGACGTTAAAGTCTACATCGACGCGTCCGTGGAAGAGCGGGCGCGCCGGCGTTTTAAAGAGTTGCATGGCGCTGGCCGGGAGGTAACCTTAAAGGAAACGCTGCGCGAAATGGAAGAGCGGGATAAACGGGACAGCGAGCGCGATTTGGCACCGTTGCGCAAAGCAGAAGACGCGCTTGCTATCGATTCCTCGGCGCTCAGCGCCGATGTAGTGAGGGAGCGCGTGATGATCGAAATTAAGCGAAAAAGATTAGAAAATAAATAAGATCGGAGTTTAGGTTAAATGGCTCAAAACGAAGAACAGAATAAGGGCGCAAGCGCAGGCGGCGCCAACGACTTTGAAGCTCTATTCGAAGAAAGCCTGCGCACGGTAAAGCCGGGCGGGGTCGTAAAAGGCCGCGTCGTAGGCATTACCTCTACGCATGTCCTTATTGACGTCGGCTACAAATCCGAAGGCCAAATTCCGCTACAGGAATTCACCGATCGTCACGGCAACGTGCAGGTCAAAGTCGGCGACGACGTTGACGTCTACTTTGATTCTTCCGAAGGCGAAAACGGCGGCATTGTATTATCGCGCCAGCGCGCCGAAAACATGAAAATTTGGGAGGACATCGAAAAAGCCTTCAACGAAGGGAATGGCATTGAAGGGCATATCCTTGGGAAGGTCAAGGGAGGATTCAAAGTAGACGTCGGCGTACCCGGATTTTTGCCGGGCTCTCATGTCGACATTCGTCCCAGCCGTAACCTGGACAAGTTCATCGGAACGACCGATCGGTTTGCGATTCTCAAATACAACCGCGCGCGCGGCAACGTGGTCCTCTCGCGCAGGGCATTGCTGGAAAAGGAACGTGACAGCCTGAAGCAGGAGATTCTTAAAATTTTGGAAGAAGGCGTTATCCTGGAAGGCACAGTCAAGAATATTACCGGTTACGGCGCCTTCGTCGATTTGGGCGGTATCGACGGGATTCTTCATATCAGCGACATGTCGTGGGGACGCATTAATCATCCCTCAGAGGTGGTGCAAGTCGGCGAAAAGGTCAAAGTCGTGGTGCTGAAATTCGATCCGGAGAAGGAACGCATTTCTCTCGGCATCAAACAATTGAGCCCGGACCCCTGGCACACCGTGGCGGAAAAATATCCCGCCGGCACGCGCGTGCAGGGCAAGGTGATTAGCCTGATGGATTACGGCGCCTTCGTGGAATTGGAAAGCGGCATCGAGGGGCTCATTCACATATCAGAAATGTCTTGGACGAAGAAGATCGCGCATCCCTCGAAAATCCTTCAGGTCGGTCAAACCGTCGACGTGGTGGTTCTCAATGTCGATCCCGGTCATCGGCGAATTTCATTGGGATTGAAGCAAGTCATGGCGAATCCTTGGGAAGAGGCGAGAGAGAAGTACCCGGTGGGAAGCATCGTCAAAGGGCCGGTTCGCAATCTCACCGATTTCGGCATTTTTGTCGGCATCGAGGAAGGTATCGACGGCCTGGTCCATATATCCGATCTTCATTGGACCAAAAAACTCAAGCACCCATCCGAACTCTACAAGAAGGGGGATATCGTGGAGGCGAAGGTGCTGGGCGTGAATGTCGAAAATGCCCGGTTCTCGCTGGGCATCAAACAACTCACGACCGATCCTTGGAAAATTATCGCCGACCGATACCCCATGGGTTCGAAAATTAAGGGGCAGGTGACCAGTATCCCTGATTTTGGCGTCTTCGTGCGCATCGAAGAAGGCGTGGAAGGTTTGATACACGTTTCACAGCTGAGTACCGAGCGCGTCGAGAAACCCTCGAGTCTGTTCAAAATCGGCGACGAAGTCGAAGCCGAGGTGATCAATATCGATCCGGCGGAAAGGAAAATCGGTCTCAGCATCCGGGCTTTGCGGCGCTCGGAAGAACGACAGGAGATGGAAAACTACCTCAAGAAAGAAAAGGAAGGCGGCCGGTTCTCTTTTGAATCGCTTCTCAACGACGAGCTTCGTTTGGATCGCGACGAAGAGGGGCAGTCGGGCCGCAAGGGAAGATGAAGATTAGGGTTCCCGTATCGCTTCAGGAGCGCAATGGCTAGAAAACATCCAATATTAAAAGGCCTCGGAGTGCTCGGCATCTTTATTCTCGTGGTATTTGTCGGCGTGTTTTTTTACGCCTATTTCACCGGCGGTGAATCCAAAGTCATTTCAATGCTCGCGGGCGACGGCGTCGGCGTTCTCCAGGTGGAAGGAACCATCGACGATTCACGTGAGCTGTTAGACGAGCTCAAGCGTTTTCGCGAAGCGCCGTGGATCAAAGCGGTGGTCGTGCGCATCGACTCCCCAGGCGGGGCTGTGGCGCCGACCCAGGAAATCGTCGATGAAATTCAAAGGACAAGGAAAAGGAAACCTTTGATCGCATCGATGGGTGGAACCGCCGCCTCCGGCGGTTACTATATTGCCAGCGCATGCGAAAAAATAATCGCCAACCCGGGAACACTGACCGGCTCCATCGGCGTCATCATGCAGTTGAATAACGTTGAAGAGTTAATGAAAAAAGTCGGCGTGAAAGGATACAACATCAAGAGTGGCGCGAATAAAGACATCGGGTCGCCTTTTCAGCCGCTTTCAAGCGAGGGCCGGGAGATTCTCCAGGCCCTGGTGGATAACGTCCATAGCCAATTTGTCAAGGCGGTGGCCAAAGGGCGGGGCATGAACGAAGCGCAGGTCCGGAAGCTCGCCGACGGCCGGGTCTATTCCGGCGCCCAGGCTAAGGAGTTGGGATTGGTGGATCAGTTGGGCAGCTTGGAAGACGCGATTGAATTTGCGGCCAAACGCGCGGGCATCGAAGAAAATCCGGCGGTTTACTATTCCCAACCGGAACAGGAGCGCTGGTGGGAACGGATATTTTTCTCCGTCACCGGACACCGCTTGTATCGCGCCGAGCAGGGCTGGCTCCGCTATGAATGGTCGCCGTCACTACTTCGGTAGGGTGAGCCGAACGGGTCCATTGTTATTATTCCAAGAGAAATAGATTGCGGCTTGTATCGCGAGGGGGACGATATGACGAAAAGGGATTTGATTGACGAAGTGAACAAGAGATTTCCTCATCTGTCGAGAAGAGACTCAGAGGTGATCATCAATGCGATATTCGATTCAATGGTGGATGCGCTCGCGCAGGGCGATCGCATCGAGATTAGAGGGTTCGGCAGCTTCGTCGTCAAGCATCGGCGGGCCCGGCAAGGTCGAAACCCCAAGAGCGGGGTGCTCGTATCCGTGGCCGCGAAACGTGTGCCTTTCTTCAAGGTCGGCAAAGAGCTTCGCCTCCGCGTCGACGGAAAGGAAGTCAATGAGGGAGTTTCTGAATGAAGCAACTCTGGGCGCCGTGGCGGATGGTCTACATCGACCAAAACTCGACGGAGACGGGCTGCATCTTCTGTGATAAATTCCAAGCCGAAGATCGCCGTCAAAGTCTAGTGTTGGCGTTAACCCCACATTCCATGGTCATGCTCAACAAGTATCCCTATAACAACGGGCACCTTCTTCTCGCTCCCAAGCGCCACGAGAAAAATCTTTCCGACCTGTCACCGGAAGAATACGGCGATCTCAGTGAAGCTTTGCGGCGTTCAGTAGACATTATCCGCAGGATATTAAATCCGGGAGGAATCAACCTGGGCATGAATCTCGGAAAATGTGCCGGAGCGGGCATCGAGGACCATTTGCATTGGCATGTGGTGCCGCGCTGGGAAGGAGATACCAATTTCATGCCCGTGGTTGGTGAAACCCGGGTCATGCCTCAGCACCTCCTCGACAGCTACGATCGACTGCAGTCTCATTTCGAAAGCCTCTCGGTTTAATGTGTTCTAAAGGCGCACGCGCTCCAGAAAGTAAATTTTCGGCGCCGTGAGTGGAAAGTGCAGTAAAAATTCTGCCATAATCATTCATAAGGGGGGCCCGGACACGTGAGCGAGCTAAAAACACCAAAAACACTCGGAGAACTCAAAAAAAGCGGGATTGCCGTTCTATCGGTGCGCGAGGAAATGAGGAAAAACCTCGTTCATTGCCTGGAAAGCGGCACGCGTATCCTGCCGGGAATCGTCGGTTATGATGAAACGGTTATACCGGAAATCGAAAATGCCATTTTATCCGGTCATCATATGGTATTTCTTGGTGAACGGGGACAGGGCAAATCGCGTATCATCCGTGGACTCGTGAGCCTGCTCGACGAGAGCATTCCCATTGTCCAGGGTTGCGAGATCAACGATAATCCGCACCAGCCCATCTGCCGCGTTTGTCGCAAGCGCGCGGAAGAGTTGGGCGACGCGTTACCCATCCAGTGGATCGGGCGGGACGCGCGCTACGGCGAGAAGCTCGCGACTCCAGATGTCTCGATCGCCGATCTTGTCGGCGAGATCGACCCCATTAAAGTCGCCGAAGGGCGCTACCTGGCCGATGAGGAAACGATTCACTACGGTCTCGTGCCGCGCACAAACCGCGGGATTTTTGCCATCAACGAGCTGCCCGATTTGACCGAGAAGGTGCAAGTCGGACTTTTCAACCTTATGGAAGAGAAGGATGTTCAAATCAAAGGCTATAAGATTCGCTTGCCCCTCGACGTGGTTATTGTAGCCAGCGCCAATCCCGAGGATTACACTAGCCGCGGCCGCATCATCACGCCGCTTAAAGACCGCTTCGATGTGCAGATCCGCACCCACTATCCCAAGAGCATTGAGGATGAACTCGCGATCATGGAGCAAGAAGCCGCTCCCACCGATGTCCGCAGCCACAAGGTCGAAGTGCCGCGTTTCATGAAAGAGATCCTCGGTCATATGACTTTCGAGGCGCGCAAATCCAATGAGATCAATCAGTCTTCCGGCGTTAGCGTTCGCGTCACCATCAACAACTATGAAAGCATCATCAGCAATGCCGAAAAACGAGCGCTCCGTTGCAAAGAAGGCGAGATCGTCCCGCGGGTGAGCGACCTGCACTCGATCCTGGCGTCCACCAATGGAAAGATCGAGATGGAATACGTCGGCGAGGACAAGAAGGAAGATGAAGTGGTGGAGAAACTTCTCAACCGTTCGATCGTCAAAGTGTTCGACCAGCATTTCAGCCTCAATTCACTGCAAAAAGTCGTCGAATATTTCAATTCCGGTTGGGGCGTCGAAGTCTCGGACCAAATGCCGGCCCAGGATTATCTGGAAGGCATCAAGGAAATCCCGGGATTGAAAGAGGCGATACGCTCGCTAGGAATCCAGGAATCGCCCTCCCTTATGGCCTCCGCGACTGAGTTTGTTTTAGAAGGACTCCATCTGCACCAGAAATTGAATAAAGAAATCGAGGGCGGCAGGGTCACCTACGGAAAATAACCGGACCCCGAACTGCGGTTCGACTCCCTATTTCAACAAACCCCAATGGTTCACATTCGCTACAGCCGGTGGGATTCGAGCCGCCGAGATTCCTTGGACTCCGATTCGGTTTTCGATCAGCTCAACGATTACATGAACGACACCGGCGATCTCCAGCAGGCGATGCGCCGCCTCATGCAAAAGGGCATGAAGCGGGACGAAAAGCAGACCAAGGGGATCGATGATCTCCTGGCTCAGGTTGCGCGCGAAATGCGCAAAATGTACGACGAATATCGCCTGCAGTCGGCGATGGACGAAATCCAGCAGCAGCTCGACTCGATTCTAGAGCAGGAGCAGCAGACCCTCGAAGATCTGGATCAGGCGGGACAAGACACCCAGGCCCAAAAACAATTTCTGAATGACCTGCCGGGAAAAGCCAGCGAAGCGGTCGAGAAACTGACCTCTTACCGTTTCGAGAACTCCGCCGCCGAAAAAGAATTCCAACAACTGGTACTGCAGCTGGAACAAATCCGCAAGCTGGAGAATTGGCTGCGCCGTGAGGGTAATCTATTTCGCGGTCAAAAGCCGATGGAATTCCAACAATCCATGGAGATGATGGAGCGGATGGAGGACTTGCGGCGTTTGGAAGGGCAACTTTCGAGCATGCAATTGCGCGATGTCGATAAGGAACTGCTGGAAAAACTTCTCGGCGGCGATCCCAAGGAAGATTTCGAAGGCGTGATGCGCATGCAATCCCTGCTCGAAGAAGGCGGCTATGTCATGGAGCAAGGGGAGCGTTTCGAGCTTACGCCGCGGGGCGTGCGCCGTGTCGGGCAGCTCGCGCTGAGGGACATTTACCAGCAGCTTAAGCGCGACGCCATGGGGCGCCACTCCAGCCGCTATCGCGGCAGCCAGGAGCTGATCACGGAGAATAGCCGTCCTTACGTTCAAGGCGATCCGCTTCACATCGATATGATTCAGACGCTGAAAAATGCGCTGCTGCACGGCGGGGGAGTGCCGGTAAGGATTAGCCCGGGGGATTTTGCCGTTTATGAGTCCGAGCATATCACGCGCGCTGCGACCGTTCTGCTACTGGACATGAGTTGGTCGATGAGTTGGGAGGGGCGTTTCGCCGCGGCAAAGAAGGTGGCATTGGCGATGGATAGCCTGGTGCGCTCGCTGCATCCGCGCGACTATTTCGGCATCGTGGGCTTCTTTACCCGCGCCGTCGAATTGAAACCCAAGGATCTCCCGCAAGCAACCTGGAATATGGGAGATCCGTTTACCAACCTTCAAGATGGCTTGCACTTGGCCGCCGAGCTGCTCGAGAGAAAACCCAGCGCCAATCAACAGATGATCGTCATCACCGATGGTCAACCGACGGCCTATTGTCGCCAAGGACGGCTCTATTGCGAATGGCCGCTGAGTTTTGGCGGCATCAGCCAGCGCGCCGCCGAAGAGACTTTACGAGAGGCCGAACGCATTACGCGCAAGGGAATTACGATTAACACTTTTATGTTGGATGACAGCCCCGTTCTTCGGGGGTTTGTCGACGACTTGACCCGCATCAACAAAGGCCGCGCCTTCTACACCCGCCCGGACCACTTGGGACAATATCTCCTGGTCGATTACCTCTCACACCAGCGCAAGAAGGTCTAACGCGCAGCGTTAGACCTGTTCCAATCGTTCCAGTCGTTCAAACTCTTCCAAACGTTTTAAGACCCGGCTAACTTCCGCCTCCGCATTCCGCAGCTTTAACCCGCATTTCTCACATCAAAGTCAATCGAGAGGCGAGCTCTCCAGACCGAGGCAATGAGCCTGTGCCTTGGAGCAGCCCGCAAACTGAGTTGCTGGAGCGAACGCCCGTGGCAAAGCGCAAGCGGCGAACCGAGCACCGAACACGGCATTGAAACTGTTCGCCTCTATGCCTCGCTCTTCCGATCTCGCCTCTCGATCGACACAGTGTCATCCGTTTCCTCGCACTGTGAGAAATGCGGGCCAGAACTTACTACGCCGTGCCCGTGTTACTTGGCTCACCCAAAATTGGCGCTTTAAGTTGACTGAGCACGAGATAATCAAGGCTAGCGTACCGGCAAAATTATCTAAAATAAAAATAGCGGATCATTTGTTTCTCTGTCCTATGACACTGCCGATTTTCCGTCACTGTCCCGTTGTGAGAAGCGCTGGCAATGCTCACAAGAGTCAATTGCGTGTTGAAGGGCCTAAGAAAGCATGCGGATCGATGATACGGGTTTACCGCTCGGCGAAATTGCCAAACTCATCAGAAATGGACTTGTTGTGTAGCGGCGGAAACCGAACATGGACAGGCGCTCGGCGCGGTAAGACTTGCCAAAATTAGGTTCGTTTAATACCCGATCCGGGCCTTTTTCACCTGATCCGAGCGAATCCATCCTTGTTGGGCAAAGAATTCTGAGAGATATCGGACCGCTTGGTCGGCACTGGACTGGGCCAATTGGCTGACGTCACTGCCATTTTGAAATCCTGTGGCGAGAGCGTTGCCCGTGAACAGGCCGGCGCT
>JBGPIK010000115.1:0-16653 GCA_041484845.1 Binatia bacterium
CGGCCAGAACACGTCTCTGCTTCTCGTTGAGGAAGGGAAGAACTTCCGCTAGTTTTAACCGGAGTACCTTTGCGCGCTCCTCCATTCACCCAGCATAGAAGAAATTGGTTGAAATGTCTATATTATTTTGTCACAGAGACTAACGTTCGCCGTCTTGCGCCCCACGCCGGCGAGGCGTATCAATTCTGCCATCGTCGCCGGAACCTTGCCGCCGAATTCCTCGATCAACTGCCGCGCGCAACGCTGCAACCACTTCGCTTTGGCGCGAAAGAGTCCAAGCGTGCGGATCGCCTTTTCAATCTCGTTTATGGGCGCACGCGCGAGCGCCGAGGCATCGGGGTAACGCTGGAACAGAGCAGGAGTGACTTTATTAACGGCTTCGTCAGTGCACTGAGCCGAGAGGATCACCGCCACCAATAGCTCGAAAGTACTTTTGTGCTGAAGCGGTACTTTAATTTCGCGATACGCCAGGGCAAGCCGTTCAGCAATGGCGCTTGCCTGGCGCTTTTTTCCTGAATCGATTCTCTATTGTACCGGTGCGATTTGGCTTGCCGGTTAGAGCGCAGTCGCGGCAAATCAGCTTCCCCGGCGAACGCGAAAGGCGCTCTTGCCGGCATAAACCGCGCGCCGGCCCAACTCCTCTTCTATCCTTAACAGCTGATTGTATTTAGCCGTCCGCTCGCCGCGGCACGGAGCGCCGGTTTTGATTTGTCCAGCGTTGGTCGCCACGGCCAAATCGGCGATCGTTACGTCCTCGGTTTCGCCTGAGCGATGAGAAATGACAGTGGTGTAACCCGACTGCTTCGCGAGCGCCATCGTCTCAAGCGTCTCGGTGAGCGAACCGATTTGATTGACTTTCACCAGAATCGAATTGGCCACTCCGGACTCGATTCCCCGTTTCAACCGATCCTTATTGGTGACAAAAATATCGTCGCCGACGAGCTGGATTTTTTTGCCCATGGCCGCGGTCATCATGCGCCAACCCTCCCAGTCGTCCTCGGCAAAGCCGTCTTCAATGGAAACAATGGGATATTGCTTCACCCAATCTTCGTAGAGGCGAACCATCTCTTCGCGGTCACGTGCCTGGCCATCAGATTTCTTGAAAACGTATTTCCCGTCTTGGAAGAGTTCGCTCGAGGCCACGTCCAACGCCAACGCGACTTGCGTGCCGATGTTATACCCAGCTTGAGCGATCGCTTCGAGCAACAGCTCGATGGCCTCAGCGTTGCTCTTCAGGCGCGGGGCAAATCCGCCTTCGTCGCCAACGCTCGTCGAGTATGAGCGATCCTGCAGGACTTTTTTAAGTGTTTGAAAGATCTCCGCGGCTGCTCTCAGGGCTTCAGCAAAATTCTTCATCCCATAAGGCACGATCATGAATTCCTGCACATCAACATTGTTGTCGGCATGAGCACCGCCGTTCATTACGTTAAGCATTGGCACCGGCAGTGTCTTGGCCACCGGCCCGCCCAAGTAACGATAGAGCGAAACCTTTTGCGTGCGCGCTTGGGCATGAGCCGTCGCCAACGAAACTCCCAGAATGGCATTCGCGCCGATCTTTCCTTTATCAGGAGTACCGTCCATATCGATCATAATCCGGTCGATGCCGGCCTGGTCGCGCGCATCTTTGCCGCGTAAACGCGGCGCGATTTTGCGGTTAACGTTCTCCACCGCGCGCGCGACGCCCTTTCCCAGAAAGCGCTTGCCGCCGTCGCGCAACTCGACCGCCTCGTGCTCGCCGGTAGAAGCGCCGGAAGGAATCGTGGCGCGCCCCCCAACACCGTTCTTGAGCCATACCTCGACCTCGACCGTCGGTTGTCCGCGGGAATCCAAGACCTCGCGCGCGTGTACCCGTTGAATTTTCATCGCTAGCCTCCCAAAAAGGTAATTAACAGCACAAAAGCATAAAACATGTTATATTACCATTCTCGCGGTGGCATTCCGATGAAGCTTCTTGTTCACCTTTTGTCTCGTTGGTTGCTCTATTTTCTCGCTTGTTCAATTGTCCTGCTCTCCCTTTACGCGATTCTCGGAGAGCGCGGCGCTATTCATCTATGGCGTCTGCGCGGAGAGAAAATAAAAATGGACGAGCAAAACTATCGTCTCCATAATGAAAACGAAGCGTTGCGCCAGCGAATCACTCGGCTGCGTTCCGACGATTCCTATCTCGAAAAAATTGCTCGGGAGGAATTGAACCTGGTCCGTCCCGGAGAGGTTATCTATCGTTTTCCGTCTTCACAACCGCGGAGCAACCGGCCCAGGGCGTTGAGCGACTCTTTTTCCGAGTCGCGCTTGCCCGAGGACCAAAAACGACAGCGGTGACGCGCGGCGTCGGGTTGCGCCTTTTCGGTCCCGGCTTTTTAACTCCGCAACCTAAAATGATCGCGCTGGGGACAACCGACCTTTAAGGCGAATGAGGGCGAGAGAAAAAAGAGTTTACGATTTATCTTTGAAAACGAAGTGATAGTACTCATCCATGTCCATGAGCGAATCGAGCTCAGAGTCGTCCTTCAATTGAATCTCGACTAGCCAACCGTCATTATAAGGATCTTCGTTAATAATGGACGGGCGTTCTTCCAGTTGAGGATTCACCGCTAGAACCGTGCCCGACACCGGCGATATCAGCTCATGAACGGTGGAAACCGATTCCAGCTCCGCGAACACTTCGCCTTCTTCGATTATGTCACCGACTTCGGGCAGCTCCGCGCAGATGACCGTACCGAGTTCCCCTTGAATAAAATTCGTCAATCCCAAATAGACGTGTTCATCAACCACCCCGACCCAAATGTGCTCCTCACTAACTTTGACATCCTTATCCATAGACGTTTTCGCAGGCTTTACTATATGGGTTGTCGCTTCCCTGTCAAGAGCAATAAATGCACTTCAGCGATGCGTTACGGCTGGGATTAATCTTGACAAAACCAGCGGATTCGCAGTATGTCCCTCGACAAGTTTCGCTTGATAAAAAGGTTCCCGAAACTCAAGATTTATTGAATTGCCCAAACTCTTAAGAACAGGTAGCGCTATGACAACGACCGCCTCGAAACAGCGCGCCGCTCGAATCGTTGCGGGATTAAAAAAGGCCGGCATCGATTTCGTCGCAACGCTGCCGGACGAAAAAATGCTCGAATTGATTCGCACGGTCGAGCGCGACCCGGGATTGAAGCACGTTCCGCTCTGTCGCGAAGAAGAAGGGATCGGCATTTGTGCGGGCGCTTATCTAGCGGGTAAGAAAACGGCCCTGATCATGCAGAACGCCGGCTTTCTAAACAGTTGCAACGCGCTCACCACGACTTCCCTGCAGTTTCAAATACCCGCGCTCCTGCTAATCTATTACGCGGGAGATATCGGCGATCGCGGCTTCACCACCCTTGGCTCGGTCACGGAACCCGTATTAAAAGCGCTCGGAATCCGCAGCACCATTCTGCGCCGGATAGATGAGTGCGACGAAATTTTACGCGACGCGCAGATTCTTGCCGACGATTCGAAAAGACCTGTGGCGGTGCTCCTCACGAAAAGCGCACTCGGAGTAAAGTGATGCAGCGATACGACTATTTGCGTTCCATCGCCGGCGACGCTAAGGACGCCTTGGTGGTTTGCACCGGATGGAGCGCGAGAGAGTGGTGGGCGCTTCGGCCGGGCGATGGCAATCTCAAGACGCGAACTTTAGGCTTGGTTTCGTCCATTGCGGCAGGTCTGGCTCTGGCTTTGCCGCACCGCAAAGTCATCGCCATTGACGGCGACGGCGCGTTTCTGATGAACCTTTGCGGTTTGCCGACCATCGCGTCGCAAAATCCCGGCAACCTCATCCATCTGCTCTTCGACAATGAAATTTATGAGGCCTCGGGAGGCACCGCTACGGCTTCCCCTACAGCCGATGCGGTGGCGCTCGCCAAGGGCGCCGGTTACAGGCATGCGTCCTGGGTTAAAACGCGCGAAGCCTTCCGCGCCGCGTTTTCCCGGGCATGGCAGCGAAATGAACTGACTTTGATAGCCGTCAAAACTGCTCCGGGGCAACCTGACGATCTTCCGCCGCTGCGACTGGATGAGATCGAAAACAAATACCGATTCATGCGCTATTTGGAAGCAACGGAACAAAGGGCGATTGTGAATCCGGGCTTTGACTCGAAACTATAATCGCCCTCAGATATCTTTATGGCTATTTGCGGCTGAAGCTCCGGCGGAATCGGCTAAGGGCGCTGCGGTGCGACTGCTTTCATCAGCGGTCTCGACGGCCGCACGTTGGCGGGCATACGCCTTGCGGGGAATCCTGTTCTCGCGCGGAAAACCAAGCCAACCCCATTGATCGGGATAGCGCCGAATCATGGCCTCTAGGTGGCGAGTAAACAGCGCGGTCGTTGCCGCAACGCTTTCATCCAAATCGTCTTTCCGAATCGGTTCAATTTCCGTTCCCACGGAAAGAATCAGCGAATCATCGGGCCGTCGAATGGCGAACATCGGCAAAGTCACGGCGCCGGTGCGAAGCGCAAGGGTTGCCGGCCCCCGCGGAGCCGAAGAACGTTGGCCCATGAAATCCACGGTCACTCCGCCGGACTTAAATTCGTCGGCGATCACGAGGACGATTCGGTTGTTGCGCAACGCCCGCAAAATTCCGCGAGCCGCTTCGCGCCGAGGTTTTGCGGAAATCGTGTGAATACCGATTTGCGCGCGATAATCATTCATCAATTGCGCGAAGCGCTCGTCACTCGGATGTTTAACCACAACACTGAACGGATAGCCGCTCGCCGCGAGACGCGCTCCGATCATAGCAAAACTGCCCAGGTGTGCGCTGAGGCCGAGCACGCCCCGCCCTAACGCAAGCGCGCGCTGCAAATGTTCTTCGCCTTCCAGCTGAACGGTCGAAACAATTCTTTCTTTTGAAAAATGCATTACCGCGCTGGTTTCGAGCACGGTCTGCGCGAAATTTTTCCACGCGTGCCAAACCAGAGCCTTCCGCTCCCCGGGATTGCTAAGGGTATCCGCTAAAGCCTTGGACACGTTCGCCAGCATACGCCGGCGATATCGCCAAAGGCCCCGAAAGGTCACCCAAGCCCAGAAATCCGTGAATCGAATAAGCAGTCGGTAAGGAATCCACGGCAGCGCAACGATAAAAGCGCGCAGCGCATACTCCCCCATGCGGTAGCGCGCGCTATAAAAGAATTGTGCAATTTTCGAGCGCTTTTTGCGCCGTCGCGGCAGCATTAGAAGTTTATGAATGGGTTTCGAGTGCTTTGCAAGACGTACGCCGCATTGCGCGCCAAACGAAAAAGGCGGTAGGGATTACCCACCGCCTTCGAATATCACGAAAAGGCCGACCTCAGCGTCCCGCCATCTTCCGCACGCGGTGCCCGGCTCGACGAGCAAGGCTTACGCTTCTACGGTTTCTCGTACGCCGCGGCGCGAGTTGGTAGACTTTGGCCTGGGTGTGGTCGGCCAATTTTTGCTGTTTCCAACGCATTAGCCCTTCGCGCAGGTAAGCGGGATCGAAGCCCAAAGTTTCGCAAACACTATCGAAAGAAAAAAGCCAATCGCTATTTTCATCCAGGAGCCATTCCTCGGTTTCCTCAGCGAGAATTTTCCCTTTACCTTCGTGGGTAAAAATGTATTTTTGATAGCAGGCTATGGCATCTTCCAAAACCGCCAGCATCAGTTTTTTTTCCGGCTCGAGGTGAAACTTGCGCCGAAATGTCTCCAGATACTGGTCCGGCAAAAGCGTGTCGGGTTGAAACAACGAGGTCACACGCTCTTCCATACTTAGTCCAGTTTCATAACTCATACGAAAATCACCTCCCTATGGGATCTCGGGTTTCATGAAACCCGGATCAGGCTGCGCTCGAAAGAGAAGAGGACGCAGCAATCGCCCTACAAGGCTGCTCCCTCAGATCGGCCAGCGTCGTCCGGGTAAAAACTTCCGTAACTTTTCGTTGCACCTCACTCCATACGCCAACCATGGTACAACGAGGTAACCGATCACAGCTTGAATGCGAATCCATGCAAATGTTAACAGCAATCGGGCCTTCGATAGCTACGATGACATCATAAATCGAAATCGCGTCGGCGGAACGCGCCAGGGTGTAACCTCCGCACGACCCGCGCTTTGAGTTGATCAACCCTCCACGCATTAAATCCTGTATAATCTTTTCCAAAAATTTCTTTGGAACCCCCTGTTGTTCGGCTATTTCACTTATGGAGCAGCATTTTGCCGGGTCTTGGCCCGAAAGGTAGATTACGGCGCGCAGGCCATAGTCGACTTTGCGGGGAATCTGCATAAGGCCCATACGATTCTTTACCCCCTTGCCGCGATGCTATCGGTCGCTCTGTTTGCATCGGTTTTTACTTGCGGCTGATTTGCCAATTTCCCTAAAGCAGAAAGTCCCCGTAAGCGTTGGACGATAAGCGGCACCTTTTGGTTCACGACGCGAACTTCTTCTTCGGTATTTAACCCGCTTAAGCTAAAGCGGACGGCCCCCTGCAACCACTCGGCGGGCACGCCCATGGCCCGCAGGACATGAGACGGTTCCGACGAACCGGCGGTACAAGCTGATCCTGTGGACGCACAAATACCATGCTGGTCTAACAAGACCAAAACCGATTCGCCTTCCAAGTACTTGAAGCTAATGTTCAGCGTATTGGGCAGACGATCGTGGCGCTGGCCGTTCACCCTGGAATCGGGGCAGGACTGGAGGAGGCCAGCCTCGAGTTGATCCCGCAGCTTGCGCACTTGTTCCACGTTCGGCACGCAACTCCGAAGCGCAATTTCCGCGGCTTTTCCCATCCCGATAATGCCCGGAACATTTTCTGTACCCGCGCGGCGGTTTCGTTCCTGATGCCCGCCGATGATAAATGCCGGAAAGGCAACGCCCCGTCGTACGTAAAGCACGCCAACGCCTTTGGGCCCATGAAACTTGTGTCCCGAAATCGTCAATAGATCGATCGGCATCCTTTTCATATTGACCGGAATCTTGCCCGCAATCTGAACCGCATCAACGTGAAAAGGAATTCCCTTTTCCTTCACGATCTGTCCGATCCGCTCAATGGGAAAGATCACGCCGGTCTCGTTATTGGCATACATCACCGAAACCAGCGCGGTATCATCCGTCAACACTTCGCGCAGCTCGTCCAGATCGAGCATCCCGTCTTGATCTACACCCAGCCACGTGACGCGATACCCCTTTTTTTCCAAGTGTTGGCATAGGCCCAGCACGGCCGGATGTTCAACTTGGGTGGTCACGATGTGGCGTTTCTTCGGTTTTGACTCAATCAAAGCTCGGATGGCCGCGTTGTTTCCTTCGGTTCCACAGCTGGTGAATATGACTTCCAACGGATCGGCCGCACCGATTAACGCGGCGACTTGCGCTCGCGCCTCATCGATTCTTTGTCTGACCTGGCTTCCGAAGCGATGAATGCTCGAAGGATTGCCGTAAAGCTCGGTAAAAAACGGCCGCATCGTGTCGAACACTTCAGGCAATACTCGAGTCGTCGCGTTATTATCGAAGTAGATTTCTTCCGCCATACAGCACCGCGACGTTATCCGACGCTCCCCTCCAGACTGACACCTAAAAGTTTTTGTGCCTCCACGGCAAATTCCATCGGTAATTCACGAAACACCTGTTTACAGAAACCATTGACAATCATAGTCACGGCGTCTTCGGTCGAGATACCGCGTTGCCTGCAATAAAACAGTTGGTCCTCGCCGATTTTGGACGTGGACGCTTCGTGCTCTACCTGTGCAGCGTTGTTCAAAACTTCCAGATAGGGGAAAGTATGAGCGCCGCACTGGTCGCCCAGCAGGAGCGAATCGCACTGCGAATAGTTTCGCGCCCCGCTCGCGCCTTTCATAATCTTTACCAAGCCGCGATAAGTATTCTGTCCATGTCCTGCAGAAATACCCTTGGAAATAATCGTGCTCTTGGTGTTTTTACCGATATGGATCATCTTGGTGCCGGTATCGGCTTGCTGATAATTGTTGGTCAGCGCAACCGAATAAAACTCGCCCACGGAGTCATCGCCTTGCAGCAGGCAGCTTGGATATTTCCAGGTAATCGCCGATCCTGTCTCAACTTGGGTCCAGGAAATTTTTGACCGTCGTCCCAAGCATTTTCCGCGCTTGGTAACAAAATTATAGATACCGCCCCGGCCTTCTGCGTCGCCCGGATACCAGTTTTGCACCGTCGAATATTTGATCTGCGCGTCGTCATGGGCGACGAGCTCGACCACAGCCGCATGCAATTGATTCACGTCGCGCATCGGCGCGGTACAGCCTTCCAGGTAGCTCACATAACTGCCTTCGTCGGCAACGATAAGAGTTCGCTCGAACTGTCCCGTTTCCGCGGCGTTGATGCGAAAATAGGTCGAGAGCTCCATCGGGCAGCGCACGCCCTTGGGAATGTAACAAAAAGAGCCGTCGCTAAAGACCGCGGCATTGAGTGACGCAAAAAAATTATCGGTGTAAGGCACCACCGACCCGAGATATTTCCGCACGAGGTCCGGGTGGTTTTCGACCGCGTCGGAAAATGAGCAGAAAACGATTCCCATCTCGGCTAGTTTGCTTTTAAATGTCGTTGCCACCGAGACACTGTCGAACACGGCGTCCACGGCGACGCCAGCAAGGAGTTCCTGCTCGCGCAGAGGAATACCCAATTTCTCGTACGTTTTCAGGAGTTCCGGATCGACCTCTTCCAAGCTCTTGGGCCGTTCTCCGCCTTTTGGCGCCGAATAGTAGCTTATCGCCTGATAATCGATCGGCGGATAATGAACATTAGCCCACTTGGGCTCGGCTTGCGATTTTTCGAGTTTAGCCCAGTGACGGTAAGCCCTGAGTCGCCAGTCAAGCATGAACTCCGGCTCATTTTTCTTGGTCGAGATCAGACGAATGACATCTTCATTCAAGCCTGGAGGTACAGTATCGGCTTCAATGTCACTGACAAAGCCGTACTTGTATTCTTGCTTGGCCAGATCCTCGATCCTGTTTGTGGCGGTTTTCATTCCCAATACCCAATCTTTCTCTAGACCGTAAACGATGCCCCGCAACCACACGCACGTTTAACGTTAGGATTTTGAAAAACAAAGCCCGACTGCATGAGTTCGTCCTTATAATCCAGCTCGGTGCCGGTCAAAAAAAGCAGACTCTTCATGTCGACTAACACCCTTGCCCCGTCCTTCTCGAAAACCTTATCGGTCCCCTTGGGCAGATCGAAGTCAACTTTGTATTGCAGACCTGAGCAGCCGCCGCCGACGACTTTTACACGCAATCCCTGTCCTTCGCGCTGCTCCGTAGCCATGAGCTCCTTTATTCTCGCCGCGGCACGATCCGTTAACATAACTCCTGTGGCCATACATCCGTTCCTTTCTCCGACAGACGAGTGACTACGACAACCGCTCCTGTAGCTTGCCGTGTATTGTCTCGCGCCGCCGCAGTTTGGCCTTTCGAGCATTATACAAAGGCGATATTTCTCTTAAACGCCGCACTTCTTGAACGACGAGATTAACCGTATAGCCGACCTCTTCCGCCGTATTGAAACGGCCTAAACCAAAGCGGATGGCTGTGTGCGCCAACTCATCTTCGAGGCCGATCGCCCGCAATACATAGGAAGGCTCGAGACTCGCCGAGGTACAGGCCGAGCCCGTTGAAACCGCGATATCTTTGAGCGCCATCAGCAGTGACTCGCCTTCAACGTAGGCAAAGCTCATGTTCATGTTGCCAGGCAACCGTTTTGTTGCATGGCCATTGACATACACCTCATTCAGTTCGCTCAGAATCCCATTTTTCAACTGTTCCCGAAGGTTGACGAGACGTTCGCCTTCCGCGGCCATTTCTTTTCCCGCGACCTCGCAGGCCACGCCGAATCCGACGATCCCCGGCACATTGAGCGTTCCTGATCTCATCCCCCGTTCGTGGCCGCCACCGTCCATAATCGGCTTGAGTTTTATCGGCGGTTTCTTGGACCGGACATATAGCGCGCCCACACCTTTAGGTCCGTACATCTTATGAGCGCTAAGCGAGAGAAGATCTGCGCCGATCTCTTCGACATCAACCGGGATCTTTCCGACCGCTTGCGTGGCATCGGTATGAAAAAGAATACCCTTCTCTTGGGCTATACGGCCAATTTCTTTAATCGGCTGCAAGGTGCCAATCTCGTTGTTCGCCGCCATAATCGAAATCAAAATGGTTTTGTCCGTAAGCGCATCGCGGACACGTTGGCAATCGACAAAACCATTCGAATCTACCGGCAGATAAGACACACAATTTCCGCGTTTTTCTAAAGCCTTACAGCTATCCAGAACCGCCTTGTGCTCAGTCACACAGGTAACGATATGGTTACCCTTCTGGGAATATGCATCCGCGATTCCTTTAATCGCCAGGTTGTCGGACTCGGTTGCCCCGCCGGTAAAAATTATCTCTCTGGGCGACGCCGCATGGATCAAACTTGCCAATTGTTCCCTTGCCGTATCGACGGCAGCTTCACTCTCCCAGCCAAAAGCGTGATTGCGGCTTGAGGCATTGCCGAATTTCTCAGTAAAATAGGGGAGCATCGCCGCCATGACACGAGGATCCACAGGCGTGGTAGCGTGGTTGTCCATGTAAATTGGAGTCTTCATCGGCTCTTACAACTTGGTGTTGTCTATTTCCCCCTATTCCGGTCTGATTTAAGAATACCTAAAAGCATGTCCGGAGTCAACCGAATAATTGACAATCTAACTAATGGAAATTACAACAGAAACGCAACAGCCCACTCGGCTGCTACGCCTAGTGCACCAGCCTACTACGAAGATATTGGCCAGTTACGGACTCGGCTACGGAAGCGACATCTTCCGGCGCTCCTCGCGCCACCACCCACCCTCCTTGATCACCTCCCCCAGGACCAAGATCGATAACATAGTCAGCTGTTTTAATCACGTCCAGGTTGTGTTCGATAACAACCATGGTGTTTCCCAGATCCGTTAGACGGTTGAGCAGGTCCAGAAGTTTCTTCACATCTTCAAAATGAAGTCCGGTGGTCGGCTCGTCGAGAATATAGAGCGATCGGCCAACCGATCGTCGCGCCAGCTCGCGCGCAAGCTTGACACGCTGCGCTTCGCCACCGGAAAGCGTTGATGCCGTCTGGCCGAGCTGAATGTAGCCCAGTCCGACCTCTCTTAGCGTCCGCAGCTTTCCAAAAATAGATGGAATAGGGTTGAGGATCTCCGCGGCTTGGTTGACGGTTAGTTCCAGGATGTCGGCGATACTTAGTCCTTTATATTTGATCTCCAGCGTTTCCCGATTGTACCGTTTGCCTTTGCAAATATCGCAGGTGACGAAGACATCGGGGAGAAAATACATATCGACGCGAGAAACTCCGTCTCCGCGGCATGCTTCGCAACGTCCACCGCTCGCGTTGAAAGAGAATCGCGCTGGTTTGTATCCTCTTACCCTTGCCTCCGGCAATTGCGCAAACAGAGCGCGAACGTCGTCATAAATGCCTATGTAGGTAGCTGGATTGGATCGCGGAGTGCGCCCAATCGGAGTCTGATCGACTGCAATCACTCGGTCGAAATGCTCCCAACCGCGCAATTCGTCGAACGCTCCAAGGTTTTCCGAAGAATCATGCAATCGCGCAGCGAGAGCCGGGTAAAGGATATCGATCACTAGGGTGCTCTTGCCGGCGCCCGACACGCCAGTCACACAGGTGAATGCGCCGACGGGGAACTCCACCGTGATATTCTTCAAATTATGCTCACGCGCTCCCGTTAGGATCAGCGCGCCGCTAGCCTTGCGCCGCTGCGCAGGAACGGCTATTTGGGAGCGGCCGGAGAGATATTGACCGGTAAGCGAATCGGCGCTGCGCATGATTTCCGCCGGGGTGCCCTGGGCGACGACTTCACCCCCCTGAACGCCGGCGCCTGGCCCCATGTCGATTACGTAATCCGCTTCAAGAATGGTTTCGGGGTCGTGCTCAACGACAACTACGCTATTGCCGCGGTCGCGCAATTGCTTGAGCAAGCCGAGCAGCCGCGTATTGTCGGCTTGATGAAGTCCGACACTCGGTTCATCCAGGAGGTAAAGCACCCCTGCCAAATTGGATCCGATCTGGGTGGCGAGGCGCACCCGTTGGGCCTCGCCGCTTGAAAGAGTGTTTGACGAGCGGTCCAGGCTGAGGTAGTCGAGTCCGATCTGCGTGAGAAAACGCAGGCGGTTGACAATTTCCGCGAGTACGTTTTTCCCGATCTTGGCTTCTTTGCCGCGAAGCTCGAGTTGCAGCAGGAATCCAAGCGCATCCTTTGCCGGTAATGACGCTAGCTCCGCAATGCTCTTGCCGCCAAGCTTAACCGCCAAACTTTCCTGTTTGAGGCGGCTGCCGTGGCATCGCCCACATACTTGGGCTGCCACTTCCCGTTGCGTTCCGCCACCGCGCCGACCCGCCTTTGAAGCAACTCCCAATCCGCCGCAAGTCGGACACGCGCCGTAAGGGCTATTAAAAGAAAAAAAACGGGGTTCGATCTCAGGAAGAGAAAGCCCGCAATGCACGCAAACCAACTTCTGACTGAAGACCCTTTCCAGCGCTTCGCCGCTTTCCGCGCGCGCGACTTCAATCTTGATCACGCCGTCACCATAGCGTGACGCCATTTCCAGGGAGTCGGCCAATCTTTTTTGTACGCCTACACGTATCGCTAAACGATCGACCACCAAGTTCAATTGCTCCTTTTGGCCCTCATCGACGTAAACTTCTTCGGACAGCTGCTTGACTTCTCTGCCGATCATGACGCGCGTAAAACCCGCGCGCGCTAATTCCGCAAACGTTTCACGTGTATCGGCTGATCGGATCGGGGCCAGAACAACAATTCGGCTTTGCGCGGGAAGCGAAAATAATTCATCAACAATTTGTTCCGTCGTGTAAGCAACGATAATGCGGCCGCACTGAATGCACGTCGGTTGCCCCGCCCGTGCGTAAAGCAGTCTCAGATAATCGTAAATTTCAGTGATGGTCCCGACGGTGGAGCGCGGGGAAAAAATGACCGTTTTTTGTTGGATGGCGATGGCCGGTGAGAGCCCTTCGATCGACTCCACATCCGGCCTTTCCATCTGCCGCAGGAACTGCCGCGCATCCGCTGAGAGCGATTCTAGATAGCGCCGTTGTCCTTCCGCATAAAGGGTATCAAAGGCCAACGAGGATTTACCGGAACCCGACACTCCTGTGATAACCACGAACCGTTCGCGCGGAATTTCAACGTCGATATTTTTGAGGTTATGAACTCGTGCGCCTCGGATGACGATTTTGCCCGCCATCGGACGCCTTACTGGGCTTGGAGTTCTTTAAGTTTGCCTTCGACGATGCTCCGGTACTCGTCCAGTTTCTCGTGCGACTGCGCTTCGAAGCGCAGTACCAGCGCCGGCTGCGTGTTCGAAGCGCGGATGAGCCCCCAGCCTTCGGGAAACTGTACGCGCACGCCGTCGACATCGATAATGTCGTAGTGCTCGCGGAAATAGGCTTTGGACTTCTCCGCTATAATAAATTTTTGCTCATCGGGACAATCGACGCGGATTTCCGGCGTCGATACGCTCTTCGGCAAATCGGCTAACAGAGAGGAAAGCGGCTGGCCCGCTCGCGCCAGAATCTCCAAAAGCCGCAGCGATGCGTAAATCCCGTCATCGTATCCGAAGTAACGCTCCGCAAAGAACATGTGGCCGCTCATCTCTCCGGCCAATAAGGCGTGGGTTTCTTTCATTTTGGCTTTGAGCAGTGAATGGCCGGCCTTCCACATGATCGGTTTGCCGTTATGTTTTTCAATATCATCATAGAGGCGCTGCGAACACTTGACCTCGGAAATAATCACCGCTTGGGGATGGCGCTGGAGCACATCGCGCGCGAACAGGATCAGCAGTTCATCGCCCCAAAGAATGTTACCGTTCTCGTCCACCGCGCCCAGACGGTCGGCATCGCCGTCGTAGGCGATTCCCAGATCGGCGTGCTCATGCCTAACCTTCTCGATAAGCAGCTCCAAATTCTCCGGCACCGTAGGATCGGGATGGTGAATGGGAAAACGCGCGTCCGGCGTACAGGCGATTTCCCACACGGTGCAACCCAATTGGCGAAAAATCGGCAGTGCAACCGGCCCGCCTACCCCGCTCCCCGCGTCGACTACGACTTTCAGCGGTCGCGCCAGCTTCGGCACATCGCGCAGGAGATAATCGTGATACGGCGGTACGATGTCGTAGGGCTCAACCTTGCCTCCGGGTCCTTCCCGGAACTCGCCGCGCTCCATTTGAGCGCGCACCTCCTGGATTTCCGCTCCGGAAATCGTACCTTTTCCGACGCACAGCTTAAAGCCGTTGTACTCGGAAGGATTGTGACTCGCTGTAACCTGAACGCCACCATCGACGTTAAGGTGAAATAGCGAAAAATAGAGCAGCGGCGTGGGACAAGTGCCGATGTCATAGACCTGTAACCCGCACGCCGCCAATCCGGCTATGACCGCTTCGGCATAAGCATCCGAGGTCGCCCGGCAATCGCGCCCTACGGTGACCCGCCTTCCGCCCCGGTTAACAATGGCGGAGCCATGCACTTTACCCAAGAGCAAGGCAAACTCTTTGTCGAGGTCCTTTTCTGCCAAGCCACGAATATCGTACTCGCGAAACACCGATGGATTCATCGTTGCCTCCGCCGCTTGCGGGACCGTGCCAGCGCCGCCGCCAAAAAAATGGCTTCTTTCATGCTCGACTCGTCGGCCTTGCCCTTGCCCGCGATGTCGTAGGCCGTGCCGTGGTCAACCGATGTACGAATAAACGGCGGCCCAAGCGTGAAAGCCACTCCGCCAAAAAAATGATGCAACTTGAGCGGAATCAACGCTTGATCATGGTACATGCAGACGACAGCGTCGTAATCACCTTTGACCGCGTGGTGAAACAGGCTGTCGGCCGGAAAGGGCCCGTGCGCTTGAATTCCCTTCCGCTTGGCCGATTCAACGGCGGGCGCGATGATGTTTATTTCTTCATCACCGAAAATCCCCTCCTCACCACCGTGAGGATTAAGCGCTGCAACCGCAATGCGCGGTTTCCGAATGCCGAAAAAATTGCGCAGGTTCCGATCCACCAACTCCAAGGTTACGCCAATGCCGTCGCGCGTGAGCGAGCGCGCAACCTTAGTGAACGCTATATGGCCCGTGACCGGCACCACCCGGAGCCGTTTCCCAATGAGCATCATGCGGCACTCCGGCGTCCGGCTTAACTCGGCCAGCAATTCCGTGTGTCCGGGGTAGTTGTATCCCGCATCAATGAGAATACTTTTGCTGATGGGAGCAGTCGCAATCGCGTCCGCGACTTTGGACAGCGCCAACTTGGCAGCAACGTAAATATAACGATAGGCAGCATGTCCTCCCGCCCTAGACGGCAAACCCGGGCGTGACTCTTTGGCACTTAAATTAGACAATGGACAGACGACGAACGCACCGCGCCTAAGCAACGGCAATAGCGGCTGACCGTGTTCCCAACAAATCAGTGCGGGAACTTTTTTTCTCCCTCGCGCGGCGCGCTGAAGCACCCCCCAATCTCCCAAAATGAGAGGGTTGCAGACTCGGCGAACCGCGGGATCCATTAAGGCCTTGAGAATAACTTCGGGGCCCACACCGGCGGGATCACCCATCGTAACCGCAACGATCGGTTTATGCGACATCACCATTCAACAAAACCCTAGGTCAAACGACCGAATTATCACTGGTTCGTAATCTAGAGGCAAGCGCTTAGGGCTTGCTCGACGAGAAAGGATTCAAAGAATCGAAAATGGACGACAGAAATCCGCCGGACTTGCCGGAATCGGATTTGTCCGCGTCATCGGGGACGGAGAGAACGTCCGGCACATCGTCGGCGCTTTCTTTAGTAAACAAAGGAATGCCGAATACACTGACGATTTTTTTACCGTGCAGGGGGCTCTTGGGATCTTCTTCGTCAAGATCGGTTTCTTTGGTAATATACGACAGCGGATTGAAGTAGCTTAACAGGCTGCGATCGCTACTCTTGCTAAATCGAGTCGACGTCGCCATGAGGGAGTCGACCATGCCTTCCTTGGAATCCTCCGCCTTAAACACGACGCCAGGAAGCTTCACATCGACACGATGCTTGCGCCGCAGATCGGTCTTAAGCCACTTGGCAAAGCGTTCGTCCAAGGCCTTCTGGTAGAGTTCGTCTTTTATTTGCGGCGCTACCGTTGACAGGGGCAAAAGACTTCCCGTTTCTCGCGCTTCTAATTTGACGATGTGTATGCCCATGCTCGTGCGGAAAGGCTCACTCACCTGCCCCACGGTGAGTTTCTCAAACGCGATCTCCTCGATTCCGCCGATCAACGTCCCGCGTTTCACCCAGCCGATGTCTCCGCCATCGGCATGTCCGGCTCCGTCAGAAAATTCGCGAGCTAATTGGCCGAAATCCTCTCCCGCACGAATACGTTTGTAGAGATCGGCAGCCTTTGCCTGGGCCGCCTGCACGGCATCCGGAGCAGGGTTTTCCGGGAGCGCTAATAAAATGTGGCGTATTTGAGCGCGGTCATCGGCGCGATACTTCTTTGAATTAGCCTTATAGTAGCGCTCGATGTCCTCATTGGTAATGCTGACCTTGGCCCTGACTTGCCGATTGATGATCTCCGATTTCTCCAATTCGCTTTTCACCGATGCCCGGTAGCTAGCCAA
>JBGPIK010000116.1:0-16408 GCA_041484845.1 Binatia bacterium
AACATTGGCAGAAACTTCTGAAATTTCTAATCGATTGTTGCACTCATAGAGCACACATGGCAACGACTGCGCCAAGTCATTGGCAGGCTGCTGCACTGCCGTCGCCTCCGAAAGGGTTTCCTCTCTGGCATCGGGCCGTGACGCAATTTTTTCTTCTTGGATATCTAAGGCCAATTTAGTTAACGGTTTAGCCACCCGTCTTCTCTTTCATGAAATAAACAAATGTATTACTAATTAGAGCTAGACTTTTGCCATAAGGCGATTCGATAATCAAGCTAAATGTCATCTATGTTTACACAAAGATCCACCTGTAAACAAAGATCGGGCAAATCACCACAACTTATTAATTTAAAAAGAATTACAGACGCTCTATGTGCAAAGTGCCAAATAATTACCTAAACCGCCTGTAAGTTCATTTTACACTCACACAATTCGTTGCCAATGTACTACCCTGCGCAAGCTGCGGGGAATTTACCCAAAACGATTAAAAAATCCCTCCGGACAACAGGCTCTTTCACCCCTTGCCCAAAGTCACGCCGGGTATCGGGCATCGTAACCCGAGGCTTCCGTATAGAACCCACTGGAATAGTTGAGGAATCAATGGCATTGGCCTTGCTATAGTCCACACTATTTCCCCGGTTATTTTGTTCGAATGGCTTCAATAACGACTGCGAACCTGCTGCTCTTCGCGAACCTTCTCCTGTTAGCGGGTCTGTGCTCCTATCTGCTCACCAAAGCCAATAGACATCGCTCCGTTCCCTTTTTGATCGCCTCGTTAGCCCCGCTGATAATGTTTGAAGCCGGATCTTATTTTTTTCTTCACTTTCCGACCTCGCGTCACGGCGCGCAATTGATTATGCTCGGTCTCGCCCTCTTGCCGCTAGGCTTCAGCCCTATCAGTCATACGTTAGGACGCGCGACCGGGAACAAATACATGGCGCCATGGACCGTTTACTATGCGTGCCAAATTCTCATTCTGATTATTTTTATTAGACAAATCTTTAATGGCCAACTTGTCGAATGGGTTACGGGGATTTTGGATCAACCCGTCATACTCATCGATAAACGAAATGCATTGCTTTTTGTCAATGTCCTGGTGTCGAGCACCGTTGCGCTGCTGGGCTTCGATGCTACTTTGAGGAATGTTGGAAGCTCGGAGTTGGAAGCCCTTAAGCTCGTCTTTATCGCCTTTCTCGGCTTTGTGGTTTATTTTTCTTACGTGTCGGTCAACATCCTAGTTTCATCTTACGTTTCCCAGTCCCTGATATTTTCCGGAGCCGCGGTTATTTTCATAGGCTTATTGTTACTTTCGTATTCGTTCGCAAAATATCCTTTTTGGGAAGTCAAAATTTCAGTGTCGCGACGGATCGTGTTCGGATGTTTATCCGCCAGCGCACTCATAATCTATTTGGTGATTTCCGGAAGCGTCTTGGATATCGTTCGGGCCGTTCAACCCCACAGACTTGATGTTTTGCTCCCGCTAACCGCATTTTCACTGGTCGCCGTGCTACTCGGCGCCTATCTATCTTCGGGTTTGAGAGCTGCGGCGGCAAGTTTTGTCAGCAGAAACTTTTTCAGGAATAAATATGACTACCGCGACCTATGGATGAAATTTTCCGAGCGGTCAAGCGGCTCTTTGAATCTAACGGATCTTTTACCGAAAGTTGCTGAATTTATCGCCGACGCGATGTTCGTCCGCCAGGTGGCCATCTGGCTCCGATCACCCAATACGGAATCATTCACGCTCGCGCATCGTTTGGACGGACTCTCTTCAGACTGCAACGGTTCCTCTACTCTTCGTTTGACTTTGCAGCCGAGCTCGGAAGATCTCCGCGCCGTTCACCAGGTCCCCAAGCCGGACTCGCCTGAAAGCGCTCGTGGTTTCATCGTGGATAATCTGCAGGCGCTTAAGGACTTGCGTATCACCAGACTGGTTGCGGTGACGAAAGGGAATGAGATTTTGGCGTTGCTCGGGGTTGGCGAAGAATCAGGCGGTAAAGGGTCCGCGCCGGAAGACGAACAACTTCTTGCCAGCGTCAGCAAGCAGATTGGACATTTGATCCTGAACCATAAACTTTCCGAAGACCTCCTTCTGTCCCGCGAATGGGAATCCTTTAATCGCTTCGCTTCCTTTATCCTTCACGACCTCAAGAACCTGGCCACGCTTCAAGGCATGACGCTGGAGAATGGGAAGCGGTTCGGCAACAATCCCGAATTTATTGCCGACGCATTTGCCACCTTTCATCAGACCACCGATAAAATGATTAACCTCATCGCCAGCTTGTCCGTGCAAAGGGGACAGTTTTCGTTGAAGCAGCAGCCCGTCAATATTCTTGAAGTGATCGCGGGCACGTTTGACGATCTCAAGATCGACCAGAGAAATGGCCTCAAGCTTCTCACCACATTTCCTCCTAAGGAAAAGACGCCCATGATTTCGGGAGACCGCGAGCTCTTGCAAAAAGCTTTCACCAATCTCTTACTCAATGCGATCCAAAGTCTTCCGAAAGGAAAAGGCGCGGTGGAAATAACCGTGTCGGAGGCTCATCAAGGCAGGATTACCGCGGCGATCAAGGACACGGGCTGCGGCATTCCTTCCGAGCGGCTCAAAAGCCTTTTTCGTCCTTTTCAAACCACCAAAAAACAAGGGATGGGCATCGGACTTTGCCACACGCGGTCCATCATAGAGGTGCACGGGGGTCAGATTCGAATCGAAAGCGAAGTCAATGCCGGCACGACGGTTGAAGTTGAGTTACCGGCAGTTTGAATAACCGCAGAAAGGAACCAGAAGCAGTGAAATCGAAAATCCTTTTAGTAGACGACGAAGAGAATATTCTAAAACAGATGCGGTGGGCGCTCGAATCGGACTATGAGGTTTTGACCACTTCCAACGAAGGCGAAGCTCTAGCGTTATTCGAGACGGAAAGGCCGCCCGTTATCACGCTCGATCTTTCCTTAAATCCGCAAAATCCGGCCGATCTCGGCGGCATGCGCCTGCTCGACCAAATGCTCTCCCAATATCCCGCGGCGCGCATCATCGTCGTTACCGGGAATGATGACGAGGTCAATGCGCTAAGAGCTGTGCGTTTGGGGGCCTTTGATTATTATTCAAAGCCCATTCGCATTGAAGAAATAAAGGTCATGATCCAACGGGCCTTCCACATCCATTCCCTCCAACAGCGACTCCAGCAGAGTTATCCGAATCCGGAGGAGGGATTTCACGGTATCATCGGCAAGAGTAAAGGCATGCAGGACATATCCCGCTTTATTGAGCGTGTCGCTCTTTCCGATATATCCATTCTGATCTGCGGTGAGAGCGGCACCGGCAAAGAGGTTGTCGCCCACGCGATCCATCAACAGAGCCCGAGAAAGAATAATCCATTCGTGGTTGTCAATTGTGGCGCGATCCCGGATAATTTACTGGAGAGCGAGCTGTTCGGCCATGAGAGGGGCGCATTCACCGGAGCGCACGCCCAGAAGCGCGGCAAGTTCGAGCTTGCCCATAGCGGCACGCTCTTTCTCGATGAGATCGGCGAGCTTGTTCCAAGTCTCCAGGTGAAACTGCTGCGTTTTCTGCAAGACAGAAAAATTGAAAGAGTCGGTGGCACGCAATCGATTGAGCTCGATATCCGCATAGTCGCGGCCACCAATCGCGACCTCAAGAAGGACATGGAGAATCACGTTTTTCGCGAAGACCTTTACTATCGCTTAAAGGTTGTGCCGTTGGACATTCCTCCTTTGCGCAAGCGCAAGGAAGATATCATTCCGTTGGCTCAATATTTTTTGAAAAAGTTCTGTCAAGAACATCGCAAACCGCCGATCACGCTGTCACCGGAGGCGGAAGGAGCCCTGCTCATGCATCCGTGGCCAGGGAATGTCCGTGAGCTTGAAAATCTCATCAGCCGCGCGGTGGTCCTAAGCCCGCACGCGGCCCTCAAGCCGAGCGATCTGGGTTTTGCCTTGGATCACATTCCAACCGACGTCAATCTAAAATTCGCCAAGCAATCCATTGAAATGGATTTCGTTAGAACCGCCCTGGAAAGAAACAGGGGCGTCGTGAGCCGCGCCGCAAGAGAACTGGGCATTAGCCGGGTGAACCTTTATGAGCTCGTCGACAAATACAAGATTCAGATTCGGGAGTTTAAAAACAATCGCTTGGGCGCTAACGCGCTGATAAAACTAGGGAGGTATCCTAATTGAAGCTGTTAAAAGAGAAACTCGAAAGTCGCAAAGCAACCGCCGCAGTGATCGGACTCGGGTATGTCGGTCTGCCACTGGCTATGGAAATCGCGTCTGCGGGTTTTAACGTTATCGGCCTCGATCTGGACCGCAATAAGATCGCTACGCTCCAGCAAGGCAAGTCCTATATTTTAGATGTTCCCGAAAACACCATTGCCGATACTTTTCGATCAGGACGTTTTACGCCGACCACGGATTTTAGCGCGCTGCGCGACGCCGATACGGTCAGTATCTGTGTGCCGACGCCTTTGAGCAAGAGCCGAGATCCCGATATTTCCTTCATTTTGGCGGCGACGGAGGAAATCAGAAAATATTTGCACCCGAACCAACTCATCGTTCTCGAGAGCACCACTTATCCCGGAACCACCGATGAGCTTATTTTGCCGGAACTCGAAAGCTCCGGGCTGCGCGTGGGAAACGATTTTTTTCTGGCCTTTTCGCCGGAACGCATCGATCCGGGAAATGCGTCCTTCAATACCCGGAACACGCCGAAAATTGTTGGCGGGACAACCGCGCAATGCACCGAGATTGCGCGCACCTTCTACGCTCAATTCATTGAAAATGTCATTGCGGTATCCAGCACTAAATGCGCCGAAATGGTCAAACTGCTGGAAAACACTTTTCGCAGCGTCAATATCGGCATGGTCAATGAAATGGCCCTGATGTGCGACCTGCTGGGCGTGGATATCTATGAAGTTATCGATGCCGCGGCTACTAAACCGTTCGGCTTCATTCCTTTCTATCCGGGTCCCGGGCTGGGCGGCCACTGTATTCCCATCGATCCTCATTACCTCGCCTGGAAACTCAAGGCGCTCAATTTTCAAGCGCGTTTCATTGGGCTCGCGTCCGAAATCAATGGAATGATGCCTACGGTGGTCACCTCCCTGGTCGCGGAGGGCCTCAACCGCGCGACGAAAAGCATTCGCGGATCGAAAATTCTCGTCCTGGGCGTCGCGTACAAAAAAAATGTCAGCGATTGCCGCGAATCTCCGGCGCTCGATGTGATGCGAATGCTCAACGATAAAGGCGCTGTTCTCTCTTATAATGATCCGTTTGTTCCGACCGTCCGCCTGGGCGGACAGTTGCTCGCGTCCACCCAGCTTTCAGCCGCCGCGATCCAATCCCAGGATTGCATGATTATCCTTACAGATCACAGCGCTTATGATTTTAAATCGTTATTAAAATCGGCCAAGCTCGTCATCGATACCAGGAACGCCACAAAAGATCTCCCGGAATTCAAAGATCGCATCATCAAGTTGGGCGCCGGCAATAATGTCGCGTCGGCGGCGTACCACGAAGATGGGCACGACGTCGCCGCAACGAGTGTCACGACACACTAAAGGGTAAAAATGGAGTGATGGAGTAGTGGAGTATTGGGTTCTCGGACCAACACTCCAATACTCCATCGCTCCAGTACTCCAATCTTCTAAGCCACGATTTATTTTCCGCAGCACCGCTTATATTTTTTGCCGCTGCCGCACGGACAGGGCTCATTCCTGCCGACTTTTTCGCCCTGCCGCTTCACCGGAGCCGGGGGTCCCGCATCGACGTTTTCCGCACCGCGACTGAGAACCATCCTTTGCGGTCTTGGCTGCTGCATCTCTATTTCCTGAGCCGCCGCCTCTCGAGCGATTTCTACCGTAAAGAGCTTCTGAACCACGTCCTCTTGAACCCGCTGAACCATCTCTTCAAACATCTCAAAGCCCTCTTTCTGATACTCCTGCAGAGGGTTCTTCTGTCCGTAACCGCGTAGCCCGATGCCTTCCTTCAGGTGATCCATGTTCAGCAGATGATCTTTCCAGAGGGTATCGATGGTTTGCAACATAATGATTTTTTCGAGCTGCCGCAGCATCGGGGCGCCGAATCGCTTTTCTTTGTCTTCGTAGGCTGCGATAACTTTTTTCTCCGCCAACTCCATCAAGCCCTCCGGCGTCAGAGTGTCTTCTTCTTCCGGCTTGAGATCGATGCGTAAATTGAACTGATGATTAAAGCCCTCGCGTAATCCGACGAAGTCCCATTCCGAAGAATGAACATCTTTATCGGCATATCGCGACACCTTATCGGCGGTAAGCTCGCGCACCATTTCGAGAACTTCTTCTTTTAAGGCTTCGCCTTTGAGCACCTCTCTCCTCTGGTTGTAGATGACCTCCCGCTGCTTGTTCATGACGTCGTCATACTCCAGAAGGTGCTTGCGGATATCGAAATTGTGGCCTTCTACCTTCTTTTGCGCGTTTTCAATGGCTCGCGTGACCAGCCCGTGCTCAATGGGAACTCCTTCCTCCATGCCCAATCGGCTCATGATTCCCTGAATACGGTCCGCCCCAAAAATGCGCATGAGGTCGTCTTCCAGCGACAAATAAAACCGCGAAGATCCCGGATCGCCCTGTCGTCCCGCGCGCCCGCGCAATTGATTGTCGATGCGCCGGCTTTCATGACGCTCCGTGCCGAGAATATGCAGCCCGCCGGCGGCAATGACTCGCTCCCGCTCTCCTGCGCAGACTTGGTTGTATTCTCCTAATACCTGCTCGAAACGGACGCGATATTCATCCGGCGCCTTGTCCAACTGTTCGCGCACTGTTTCGACCATGCGCAAGTATTCCTGCCGCTTGTTCTCGTAGTTGCTTTGCGCCTGTTGAATCGCTTCTTCGTAAGGCCCGCGCACGGCTTCGCAGCTGGATTCCGCCTCTTCGAAGGCCCGATGAACAGCTTGGTATTCGTTGACCAGTCCAGCGTGCTCGCCCTGCGCCAAAACGGCGAGCGCCTTTTCGAACTCCAAATCGAGAATACGCTGTTCGTAATTGCGCCGTTTATCGTCCAGTGCCTCGACCATCGCTTCGCGGTCGCCGTTTTTTTGCTGCCATCGCTCGATGGACTCGACGAAATCCTGACGCGCATCCTCGAACCCTTGGACAGATTCTGTTGCCGCGCTGTCGTCAGAACCGGAAAGCGAAACTTCAAAAGCCTCTTTGGCTTTAAGATAGCCGTGCTGGATGGGCCGCATCCCATGCAAGGCCTCGATCAATTCTGTGGAGGACAAGTCTTCATAGCGTTCGCGCTCGGCCCGGAACGGCGAGACTTCTCTGATTTCCCGTTGTATCTCCGTGGAACGCTTGAGAGCATCGCTGCGCTGTTGCTGGGAAAGCTCCCCCTCCTTTAAATAGCGCTTCTCGATTTTTTGGATCTCTTCCTCATATTTCTCACGGAGGTCCCGGAGCGCGTCCTCGTAACGCGCCGCTCCGTGGATCGGCAACTTTGAGGCACGATTGATCCACTCATTCTCCATGTCCGAGCGCGCCAGAAAATCGGGATTGCCGCCGAGCAAAATATCGGTGCCGCGACCCGCCATATTGGTCGCAATCGTCACGGTGCCAAACCGCCCCGCCTGAGCGATAATGGTTGCCTCCGCTTCGTGATTGACGGCGTTTAGAACGTTATGTTTGACGCCCGTCTTCTTAAGCATTCGCGACAACCGCTCCGATTTGGCGACCGACGTTGTGCCCACCAAAATCGGCTGCCCCTTGCGGTTGCGCTCCTCGATTTCCTGCACGACGGCCTCGAACTTTTCGTTCTCGCTCCGGTAAACCACATCCGGCAAATCTGCGCGTACCATATTCCGGTGCGTGGGAATCACGAGGACGTCGAGTTTATAAATCTTCTTGAATTCCGTCGCTTCGGTATCCGCGGTCCCGGTCATGCCCGCGAGCTTGTTGTACATGCGGAAGTAATTTTGGATGGTGATGGTCGCGAGCGTTTGGTTTTCCTCGCGGATGTGCACCCGCTCTTTGGCTTCCACCGCCTGATGCAACCCATCGGACCAGCGCCGGCCCGGCATCAACCGCCCGGTGAATTCATCGACGATGATGACTTCGCCGTCCTTCACCACATAATCGACATCGCGTTTGAAAATGGCATGTGCCTTCAACGCCTGCTGCACGTGATGCAACGTGTCGATCTGCCGCGGATCGTAGAGATTGTGAACCCCGAGCAGCCGTTCAACTTTCGCCACGCCGGTTTCGGTGGGTGTTACCGAGCGGCTTTTTTCATCGACGGTGTAGTCGCCCTGCTTCTCAATCGCCGCACGGTCTTCCTGCGACGGATCGCCCTGAATGACGGCGCCGCGCTCGAGCTTCGGTATGATGCGGTCGATGATGTAATACTTGTCGGTCGATTCCTCGGCCGGCCCGGAAATGATCAGCGGCGTCCGCGCCTCATCGATCAAAATATTGTCGACTTCATCGACGACGACAAAGTTGAGCTCTCTTTGGACGTACTCTTCCAAAGAGAATTTCATATTGTCGCGCAAATAATCGAAGCCGAACTCGTTATTGGTGCCGTAGGTGACGTCGGCACGATAAGCCTCTTGACGCGAGATCGGCCGCAAATTCAGGTAGCGGTAATCTTTCGTGAGGAAAGTCGGATCGAACAGGTAACTCGTCTCGTGCACAATCGAGGCGGTTGTCAGCCCGAGCTTGTGGTAAATCGGCCCCATCCACTGAACATCGCGCCGCGCCAGATAATCGTTAACCGTGATCAGATGAACACCGCGCCCGGTAAGCGCGTTGAGATAGAGCGGCAGGGTTGCCACCAGCGTCTTTCCCTCGCCGGTTTTCATCTCAGCGATTTTGCCTTCGTGAAGAACCGCGCCGCCGATTAACTGCACATCAAAGTGGCGCAGGCCGATCGCGCGCCGCGATGCTTCGCGCACCGCGGCAAAAGCTTCGGGCAAAAGCTCTTCGAGAATTTCCGCTTCGGCGGCGCGGAGTCCTTTGTCCGACTCTTCGATTTGGGTTTTAAGCTCTTCGCGCCGTTCGCTGTCTGCGGTCAACGCCTCGGCCTGGAGGGCTTCGAGAGCCTGGCGCGACTCGTCCGTCGCGTCGCGAATACGTTTTTTGAATTCCTCGGTTTTCGCGCGCAAGGCTTCATCGCTCAGCTGTTGGAAATCAGCTTCCAGTTTGTTGATTTCATCGACATAGGGACGGATACGCTTAACCTCGCGGTCATTCTTGGTGCCGACGATCTTTTTAATTAAACTCAACATGCTCGGTTAAAAATACCCATTCTTCCTGGAGGTTACAAGACACATGCTGCGCTTGAGTCATTCGACTGACATGGCACGGGGATTTCGAATTTGCGGTTGGCTTCACTCTCGGGACGATCAATCCCGAATGGGCTTGAAATTAAACCCATATTTAGCGGGACTTCGAAATCTCGCATCGCAAGATGGTTTCTTGCGGCTGCAGCTTAGCGCTCGATGCGCACGGCCGATTCGACCTTCTCGCCGAGAAAACGGCGGCCGACTTTAATAAATCGGTCCGGCGCATCGGTTACGAAAAAACTGTGAATTCCTTTGCCGCTTTTCTTCGCTAATGTCCCTTTCCTTAGCAGCGCTTGGACTTCGTGCGCCGTCTCTTCGGCCGAGTCGACCAGACGTACGCCGCTTCCGAGAAACTTGCGAATGGCTTTTTTGAGTAAGGGATAATGCGTGCAACCGAGGATCAGCGTATCAATGCCACTTTGCTTCAAACTACTTAGATAAACCTGCACGGTCATTTCAACCACGGCGTTATCCGTCCAACCTTCTTCAACCAGAGGCACAAAGAGCGGGCAAGCACGACTGTAAACTTCAACCGCCGAATCCACGGACTTCAGCGCATGCGTATAAGCGCCGCTCTGAATCGTGGCTTCCGTGCCGATCACGCCGACCTTTTTGTTTTTGCTGGTCCTGATGGCTTTTCTAACCCCAGGATCGATCACCCCGATCACAGGAATCGGCAGGTTGTCCTTGAGCCGTTCCAGAGCGATGGCCGTTGAAGTATTACACGCGACGACCACGACTTTAACGCCCTTTGCGAGCAGGAATTCGCTGTTCTCGAAAGAATAACGAAGGACGGTTTCGACCGACTTCGTACCGTAGGGCGCGCGCGCGGTGTCCCCTAAATAAACCGTGTTCTCCTTGGGGAGAACTTCCATGATTCTCTGCAAGACGGTCAGCCCGCCAATGCCCGAATCGAAGACCCCAATCGCGCTTTGGTTGTTCATTTTGAATTTTGGATTAGCGATTTTGGATTGTAAAACACAAGTTATGTCCACTCCTCTGTCAATCGAAAATCCAAAATCTAAAATCAAAAATTGGCGAGGCCGGTGCCGAGCTCTTTTTCACAGCTCGGCGCGAAGCCGAAAACCTGCTGCCAAACTTCTTTCGACTCCATGCAAAGGTAAACCTTAACCGTCGGCGCCGCGCCGCGGATCCAACCGAGCATCTTACGATACATCGCTACGCGAAGCGGCTGAAAGTAACGCAGCTTGCCGTCGGGGCAAAGGACTTGTTCGCCGGTGATAAGATGAGAGCGCGGAAAGCGCGCGCGCATGGTACGCTTGAGATCGGGCGTCGTGCGCAACACTCCCATGCTTAACCAGGCGACCCTGCGCCAATCCACGGTTGCGAACGTTTGCTCGACCATTTGGGAGTAGTCTTTCTCCCAGCCGGTGTAGTCGATCATCGGATCGAAATGAAATGCCACCCGATAGCCGGCGTCCTGACAGCGGCGCGCGGCGGCGAGCCTGTCGTTGAGAGAGGCGGTGCCGTCTTCATCCGACTCGATGACCCGTTGCGGGTTCATCGACCAGGACACGACGACGCGGTCTTTGGGATCGAGACCGAGCAAACCGTCGACGCAATCGCTTTTGGTCTTGAGCTCGAGCAGAACGTTCGGCTGCTCTGCAAAGAACGGAATCACTTCACGGCTAAATCCGATGGTGCGGTCCAAGGCGAGGCTATCGGTGATCTCGCCGGTGCCGATACGAAAGAAAACACCGCGGTGCTTGCTGAGGAGATCGTCCGCTTCACGGAGCAGATCGCCGATATTGCTAAACACTTTGAGCGCCGGATTGTCGGCAAGATACTCCTGCAAATAGCAGTAGCTGCAGTCCATCGGACAATTGCTGGCGAAATTGATGACGAAGTAATTGCAGCAAACCTGTCCGCTGCTGCCCGGACATTTCTTTAAGAACTCGCCCTTGTGGCGGGTTACAAAAAGTTTCTTTTTGGCCGCGCCGAAGGCCTGCGGCGCGTAGGCAGAGTGGCCGTTGTGTATCGTCTCAACAATTCTAAACGGCACGTGCGGCAAGGCGTTGCGCAGATTCCGGCAGATCGCGCTTTCTTCCGAGCCGCGCTCAATGATCACCTCTTCGGGTTGGAAAAGTTTCATGTCGATTGCACAAGCGCTAGATCACATTATTCATGAGTGAGAGCGAGGAGCGAGCCTCGGAGCGAGCGGGCACACGAATGTAAAGCCCCGCTGACGTGTAGAGTGCTTGGCGATAAGCTCGCGTTTTTTCCTTCCACTACGCTTCACCACTTAGATGTGCAGGCATCCTCAAGGTACAGGCCCATTGCCCGCGACCGGAGAGGCTTGCTCCTCGGCGGATGTCCGCCGTGGATAGTCCAGGCTAGGGGCTCGCCTTTCGCTCGTTGGTTGCCGATTGCCCGATCAAAAAACCAAAGATTTCTTTCACCTGCGCCTTATCCGCGGCGTCGGCAAGTTTGGCGATCAGTTTTTTTAATTCATCTGGGGATGCCGCATTGAACTCCACATGTAGCTTTCCCCCTTCCAGTCCTGCCGGCACGGACAATCGGATTGCCGGATGGAGCCCTAAAACTTGAATCCGCCCCCGAATCGCGTCTTCCGTTTCCACCAAACGCGGAAAACGTAACCGTCGAATCCGCTCCTTAATTCGCTTCAATTTATCGGCCCGACCCAATCGTGGATCGGTTTCAATATGATGTATGTCGGGGCCTGAAAGAATCTCATGGATGCAGGACGAGTCCCGCAACGCAACCTCCTCAAGCCAGTCCATCAAATCGCGCAGATGATTCTCGCCGATTTTGAGAGCGTAGGCGACGCGAAACAGCCCTTCTCGATCCCGCTCATCCCAACCCAACCATCGATCTAGGGTCTGTGGGTGAAAGCCCTTTTCCCTCGCGTAGTCGCGAATCTGCGCCTCCGACATCGACTGACTCCTCAATAAATGGTGTTAACACGGTCTCGTATGCGACAGCCTCTTCTTCCTTGCCTCTTTTTCTTGCCCCGTGAGACAAAACAGAAATTTTCCGCCGCAGCGTTTCAATCGCCCATTGCCGTCTTTCCCCCGATAAATCGGTGCGCAGGAGCTTCTCCAGCGCTGCGACCCGATAACGGTCCATGCCCCAAAGCGAATGCGATAGTTGGTCGCCGTGCCCGCCGCGCTTGATGGTCAACGCCTTCGCGATCAGCGGAATGGAATGCTTACTCGCGATGCGCAGCCAAAGATCGTAATCTTCGCAGACCGGCAAATTCTCATCGAACCCGCCGCTTCGGTTAAACAGCTCACGCGTTATCATAACGGCCGAAGGGCTCACTAAACAAAGCTCAAGACTGCGAAGAAAAATATCTCCCGACGGTTTTCGATGCTTAGCCTTTGGGTTGACCCGAAGACCGCGGCGGATCCAGATCTCATCAGTCTGGCAGATCTCAATTGCCGCATGATCTTCCATGAACGCAGTCTGGATTGCCAGTTTTTCGGGAAACCAAAGATCATCGGAGTCCAGAAAAGCGAGATAACGCCCACGCGCGACCTTCGCTCCCCTGTTTCGCGCTGCCGATACACCCCTATGCGGCTGCTCGATCAGGCGCAGGTGAGTTCCGAACCCGGCTAATTGTTTTGCCGTATCATCCGTCGAGCCGTCATCAATGACGATGAGTTCGAAAAACCTATAGCTCTGCGCCAAGACCGACTCGATGGCTTCCCGCACCAGCGGCCAACGATTGTAGGTCGGGATAATGACGCTGACAACGGGCGGCGCAATTTGTTTAGACGACAAAACGATATCTGGAGACCCGGTAGTCAATTCCGACTGGCTCAATTGAGCGCTTAACTGTGTGAAAATCCCGTTCATGCTTCGAGAGCCTCAGCACGAACGGATTGTGGAATTAACAAGATCAAGTACTTGACCGTTCGCCCTGAGCTTAGTCGAACGGCTCCGATTAAGTTTCACACAGCCTGCCGCTACGTTAGACGAAACTTTCCACCTTTTTAAAAAACTGATCGAGCATCATCTTAGCAACGCCATTGAGCATCCGCTGGCCGATGCTGGCGATCAGCCCTCCGACCTTGGCGTCGGTACTGTACTTGAGCAAGGTTTGGCCGTTATTCTCTTCCAGATCCACGGCCACGTCCCCCTGCATGAATCCCGGGCCGCCCGAACCCTCACCGCTGAGAACATAATGAGTCGGCGCCTGTTTGTCTTTAATAGAAACCTTCCCTTTGTAAGTTCCCTTCACCGATGCCACACCGACCTTCATGATCGCTTCGTACTTATCCGGACCGACTTCGTTCAAACTCTCACAGCCCGGCACGCACTGCGCGAGAACTTTTGGATCGAGCAAAACCTGCCAAACTCTTTCTCGCGGTGCATTAAAAATATAACTGCCGTCGATCTTCAACTGGTATTTCCTCCTCTTGTTCTCGCCAACGATCGATCCGTACTGTCAAAAACCATAACGTTCATCTGCGGAAAAAACAACCGCGTCGAGGAATTGTCAATGAATAACCCCGCAGGAAGCTGCTGCGTATCAGAACTCGGCTATGAGATTTGTCTTAACGGCGTCACCCCCGAACGTTATTATCGGGGGTCCAGTTCCGAATCTCCCTGGATTCCCGCTCAAAACATGCGGGAATGACGGACTTCGGATAGGCAATTTACTTAACGCAACAAGCTGCGGGGAATCGACCCACAGAGATTGAATCGCCCTCGCGGCTCCGTTAGAATTTCGTTTTAGTGATGAGATTCCCGGCGCACCTTGCATTGTTTTTTATCGCTATCGTGGCGGTCCGATGCCCGCTGTTCGCCCAGGACCTCGACCAGCGCGACAATTTTGCCAGAGGTTATGCCTTCTATTCCCAAGGGAACTTGCCGCAGGCTAAAGAGTTTTTTTCCAATGCTCGCGATTCCAGGTTTCGTTTAGCCGATTACAGCCTCTATTACTTGGCTCTCATTGCGTCGAATGAAAGCAAATGGGATGACGCCCGCCGGATTTTATCGCAGTTGAGACGGCGCTACCCTCAAAGTGTCTGGTTTTATCCAGCGGCGTTTCAGTGGGCAAAGATCGATTTTGCCGAGAAAAAATATGCCCACGCGGCAGACACCCTACAAGCTTTGCGTTCCGCCAAGGGGGTAAAGAATGAGGTCATTGAGGAGGCCGTTTACCTTCTCGCTCAAACACACGAGGCACAAGAGAATTTCGCCCTGGCTTATGCCCTTTATCGAGAGCTGCGCGACCAATTTCCAAGTTCGCGCTGGACTCCGGCTGCGAGAAAAGACCAAGCGCGACTGAGAAATAAATTCCCCGAGATCTTCGCCGTTAGTACGCTGCAGTCGATGGCCGAGGAGGCGGACAGGCTGACGCGAGAACGAGAATTCGCCGAAGCCGAAATTCTTTACAAGAAGCTTATTAACAATGTCACCGAGCCCGACCTGCGCTTAGGCTATCTTGTCAAATTGGCCGCTCTCTATCTGGCGACAGGAAAGAGAGAGGATGCCATTCCACTTCTTAGCCTCATCGCACGCGATTTCCCCGACAGTTCCGAAGCGCCAAAGGCGCTCTATCAAATCGGGCAGATTCTTTGGAATCGTCATGACAACGGCCAGGCCCTGGAATACCTTAAACTCGTTCTCGAAAAGTATCCCGCGAGCTCTTACATCGACAGGGCCCAGTATGCTTCCGGCGATATTTATGAATATTTTGGCAAGAGGGACGAAGCCATTGACGCATATAACAGAGTCATCACACAATTTCCCAGCAGCCAGGTCCGAGGGGACGCCATGTGGCGGCTCGCCTGGCTCTATTACCGAGCGGCAGAGTGGCAGGCAGCATCAGCCGGATTCGCCGCGCTCGCCGGTCAGGCGAACAATAGTGGATTTCGCATTGCTGCGCTCTATTGGCAAGCTCGAAGCGCCGAGAACATGGGCAATGTCGATGCGGCTAAGGAACTCTACGTTCAGATTATCAAAAACGGAGAAGAAACTTATTACCAGGGCCTCGCCTTGCGCTGCTTAGAGCGCTTCGGCGTCGGCGTCGAGGAGACAAAAGCATCAGCGACACCCGCGCCCCCGGAACCTGACCCGCGAATGAGCCCGCAAATTTCTTTTCACCTGAGCCGCGCCCGGGAATTAGCGGCGCTTGCGCTTAACCGAATGGCCGTAGTGGAGCTTGACGAGGTCACGCGCGCAAATACGCCGGCCCGTCTCCGGTCCATTCTCATGCGCGAATATTTCCGCAATCAGGCGTATGGCCGCAGCCTCGCTCTAGCCAATCAACTGCCCGGCTCGAACAGCGAGCGAAACCTGTATCGTTTTCCCCTCGCCTTTTGGAAAATGGTGCAGCAACAAGCAGAACAACGAAAAATCGACCCCTATCTAATCCTGGCCTTAATCCGGCAAGAAAGTTTATTCGATACCCGGGCAAGATCATCGGCCGCCGCCCTGGGTCTTATGCAACTTCTTCCGTCCACCGCTAGGCAAATCGCGAAAGAAATCGGCATGGCGGCGCCGTCGCGAGAAAACCTGTATGAGCCCGAAGTGAATCTCGCCCTGGGAACACAATATTTAAAGGATCTTCTGCAGCGCTACTCGAATAACTGGTTCAAGGCCATCGCCGCTTACAATGCCGGAGAAGCGGCCGTCGATCGATGGGAAAAAGAAATTGTCACCGATGACATCGAAGAATTCGTTGAACGCATTCCCTACGTTGAAACTCGCGGTTACGTCAAGCTGGTCATGCGCAACCACCGAATCTACAAAAAACTTTACGACACGCAGAAATGAGGAGCCGGCGCATGGCTTTGATCGGCATAACCGCGGATTTCGACAACAGCGGCAAGACGCGTGGCCGGGCGGAGCCAGGATCCACGATATATTTGCCAGAGCGGTACTGCCGGGCGCTCGAGCGGGCGGGCGGCATTCCCGTTATATTGTCGCCGGGCGGCTCCCCTTCGATCGTAAGTCGACTCCTTGACCGCTTGGATGGGTTGGTTATCAGCGGCGGTGATTTTGATATTCACCCGAGTCTCTATGGTGAAAAGCCAATTAAAGAGCTCGGCGAAATCAAAGAAGAACGCACGGAGTTTGAGTTGA
>JBGPIK010000117.1:0-16390 GCA_041484845.1 Binatia bacterium
CACTATCAGCGGCAGATCGTCAAGAATGCAAAGGTGCTCGCCGAAAAATTGATGAGCAAAGGGTTTCGACTGGTCTCCGAGGGTACCGACAACCACCTGATGCTCGTGGACTTGCGCAAGTCGGAGCTGACGGGGAAAGTGGCCCAAGAGACGCTGGATAAAGCGCGCATCACGGTGAACCGAAACGCCGTGCCTTTTGATACGCGCTCGCCATTCGTCACAAGCGGTATTCGTATTGGAACACCTGCCGTAACCACCCGCGGGATGAAAGAAAACGAGATGGAATCGATAGCGGATTTTATCGTCCGTGCGCTAAGTAACGCCGGTGATGAGGCGGTGCTCCGGAAAGTTGCCGACGAAGTGCGGCAGCTTTGTCAAAAATTTCCAGTGTATCCTCATAGGCGCTCGGGCGCATAAGACATCGGCGGGTTTGACGGACAGCCCCATTCTAAATGCGGCCGAATCGTGGAGCCACCCTAATGGCCCAAGAGTTCGATCGCTCATTCATCAGCAACTCAGGAGTCTGGCCATGAAATGCCCTTTTTGCCATGAAACCGATAATCGCGTCATCGATTCTCGCCTGAGCAAGGACAGCAACATGATTCGGCGCCGGCGCGAGTGTTCACAGTGCAGCCGCCGCTTCACTACTTATGAGCGGGTCGAGGAAATGATGCCGCTGGTGGTCAAGAAAGACGGTCGCCGCGAGGCTTATGATCGCGTAAAGATCATTAATGGTCTTAAACGGGCATGTGAAAAGCGTCCGGTGAGTATCAACACGATAGAAGCGATCGCGGATCGGATTGAACGGACGCTGCAAGAGCGCGGCGAGAAAGAGATCCACAGCTCGGTCATCGGCGAAGCGACCATGCGGGAACTTCACGACACGGACCAGGTCGCTTACGTCCGATTTGCGTCGGTCTACCGCTCTTTCAAAGACATCAGTGAGTTCATGGTCGAGCTGGAGGAACTGATCAAAGAGCGCAAGAGTGTGCCGACTGAGCACTCGACGGCTGCGCGGCAGAGGAGGGAATAGACCCTTGCCGGGACATGCTTGGAGTGAACTGGATCGTCGCTATCTGCGCATGGCCTGCCGCCTGGCTGCAAGGGCAGCAGGCCGGACCAGTCCTAATCCCATGGTGGGCGCGGTGTTAGTGTCCGGAAACAAGATCATTGCCACCGGTTATCATCGGTTCGCTGGGGCAGACCATGCCGAAATCGTCGCGCTTAAACGCGCCGGAACCAAAGCTAAGGGCGCGACGCTTTACATTAATCTCGAGCCGTGCAGTCATTACGGCCGAACGCCCCCCTGCACGGGGACGCTGATACGCGCGGGAATCAAAGAGGTCGTCGCCGGCATGGCGGATCCGAATCCGCTGGTGTCATGGCGGGGGTTTCGGCAGCTTAGGCGGGCCGGCATTCGTGTGCGCACCGGCGTCCTGGAGGAGGAATGCCGAACCCTCAACGAGGCGTTCATCAAATTTATTACGCGCCGGCTTCCGCATGTGACATTAAAGTTGGCGGCGACTTTAGATGGCAAAATTGCCGCCGTCACAGGGGACGCCCGCTGGATCAGCGATTCAATCTCAAGGAATTTTGTTCATCGCCTGCGAAATGAGATGGACGGGGTGCTGGTGGGAGCAGAGACTGTTCTGAACGATGACCCGCGCTTGACATGCCGGATTGCCGGCGGACGCAACCCGTGGCGGGTAATTCTCGACGGGCGACTGCGTATCCCGCTCTCGGCTAGGCTCTTGCGCCATGCCGACCCGGAAAAAACTATCGTCGTGACGAGCCGCTTTGCGCCGGCGCGGAAACTTCGCGCCCTGGAAACCGTGGGGGTTCAGGTTTGGCAATTTTCGCTGCGTCGCGGAGAAGTTCACTGGTCCTCGCTTCTGCGGCGCTTGGCCGCATCGGGAATCGTGAGTCTCTTGGTGGAGGGAGGCGCTACGGTGGCGGCGTCGGCATTGAAGGCCCGCGCGGTGGACAAGATTTTGTTTTTTTACGCGCCAAAAATTTTAGGCGACGGTCGGGTCATGATCGACAGTTTGAATATTCGCCGCATGACCCGGGCATTGCGCGTGCAGCGGCTGGCCGTGCGCAGGTCCGGGAGCGATCTGTTGGTTTCAGGGTATCTTTGATTCTTGAGGGTGGCATGGGCGTTTGCCGAGCGGTTCGCCGTTAACGACACCCGGAGTCCGAAAGGTTATGTTTACAGGACTCATCGAAGATGTGGGCGAGATAAGATCTCTGCGCGTCGATCATGGGGCGGCCGTGCTGAGTGTGCAAACCGGATTGTCCGTGCGCGTGATGCCGCTCGGAGCAAGCGTCGCCGTTGACGGCGCCTGTTTGACCGTGGTGAAAAAAGGCCCGCGCGCTTTTACGGTGGATGTTTCTCCTGAGACCCTAAAACGAACCAGTCTCGGGGCGCTTCGAGCCGGCAGCCTGGTTAATTTGGAGCGTCCGATGCGAATGCAGGACCGCCTCGGGGGGCACCTGGTCACCGGCCACGTCGATGGCGTCGGGACGGTGGCTTGCATCGAGAAAAAAGGTGATTTCACGTTCTTTACGTTTCGGGTTCCGTCCCGGCTCGGATGCTTGCTCGTATCCAAAGGTTCGGTCGCGGTCGACGGCATCAGCCTGACCGTAAACGACTGCGCACGCCGGAGTTTTTGCGTCGCGATCATTCCCTTTACTTTACAGCACACTAATTTGCGTGCCCGGAGGGTTGGTGATAAAGTTAACATCGAAACCGATCTGATCGGGAAATATGTCCAGAGTTTTTTAAGCAAACGGGGTTAGGATCTCAATCAGCGCCAGCGCTGTCCACTACCACCCACTTGAGCGATGCCTATTGCTACGATTGAAGAAGGTCTTGAGGAAATTCGCAATGGCCGCATGGTCATTCTCGTAAATGAGATCGACCCCGACAGCGACGGGTTTTTCTACGTTCCCGCGGAACGCGTCACCGGCGAAAGCATCAATCACATGCTGCACCATGGGCGCGGCGTGATTTATCTGGCGCTTACCGAAGAGAGAATCCGCGAATTGGGAATTTTGCTAATCCCTCAAGAAAGCAGCCGTTTGGGCGGGCATTTGTTCGGTGCTTCATTCACGGTACCTTTCGAAGGGGTCCATGGCATTTCCGCTCAAGGTCGCGCTCACACGATCCGCGCTGCCGTTGACGAGCAGACAAAACATTCCGATCTAATCATACCCGGACACGTTCACCCCATTCAGGCGCGTAGCGGCGGTGTTTTGGCGCGCACCGGCCGAGCCGAAGCATCCGTCGATTTAGCCCGGGTGGCGGGTTTTACACCCGCCGGCGTGATTTGCCAAATCCTTGAAGAGGACGGTTCAGTCGCGCTGTTGCCGTCGTTGGAACGCCTGGCCGAGCGGCAGGGGCTCAAAGTGCTTTCCGTCGCCAACTTAATAGCGTACCGCATTCGCAGTGAAAGCCTCGTTAAAAGAGTGGCTGAAGAAGTTTTCCCGACCATTCACGGCGGTATGTATAAAGCCGTTGTTTTTCGCAATGACGTCGACGGCTCGGAACATATGGCTTTGGTGAAAGGCGATGTCAGCGATGCGAACGGTGTTCTCGTTCGGCTACACTCCGAATGTTTAACCGGCGATGTTTTCGGCTCGGAGCGGTGTGATTGCGGTGATCAGATTCGCCAATCGATGAAACTCATTGACCAGCGGGGCAAGGGGATTTTGGTTTACATGCATCAAGAAGGCAGAGGCATCGGTCTCACCAACAAGATCAAAGCCTACGCCTTGCAGGATCAGGGTCGCGACACGGTAGAGGCAAACCTGGAGTTGGGATTTAAGGATGATTTGCGGGATTACGGAATCGGCGCGCAGATTCTCCGCGATCTCTGCGTTCAGCAAGTTCGCTTGCTCACCAATAATCCACGAAAGATTACGGGTCTGGAAACTTACGGTCTGAAGGTTATCGAGCGAGTGCCTTTGGAAGTGCTGCCACGGGATACCAACATTCACTATCTCCGAACGAAACAAAGGAAGCTCGGCCATCTGTTATCAAATCTCGAAACTAAACCGGCCAAACATTAGCTTGGGCTGATCGTAGACCGTTCATGACACGAATGATTGAAGGCAATGTCGATGCGCAAGGGCTCAAAATCGGTATCATTGTAAGCCGTTTCAATCATTTCATCACTGAAAAACTGCTGCTAGGCGCTCTCGACGGCGTGACCAGCCACGGCGGGGATGAGCAAAACATTACCGTGGTGCGTGTGCCCGGCGCTTTCGAGATACCTTTGGTTGCCGAACGAATGGCGGCTTACGGTAAATACGACGCATTGGTGTGCTTGGGGGCCGTCATTCGTGGCGATACGCCGCACTTCGAATATGTATCCGATGCTGTAACGCGAGGAATCGGAAAGACGATGTGGAAATATCGGATCCCCGTTGGTTTCGGAGTCCTGACAACGAACAATATGCAGCAGGCGATGGAACGTTCAGGCTCCAAAGATGCCAACAAGGGGTATGAGGCGGCGCTCACCGCTATCGAAATGGTAAACGTCATGCGTCAAATCCCGTAATCGCAAGGGTGCTGCGCTTTAGATCAGAGCGACCTTTGTCACAAAATCAAGAGACCCATTCTATGCCGGCCTTTGTCAGCGGCAATAGACGCAAGGGCCGAGAACTGGCCCTACAGGCGCTTTATCAAATCGAAATGACCGGCGATGCGTCGGGAGCGGCGGTAGACCTTTTTCTTGGCCACTTCGAGGGCGGTCCGAAGGCAAAGGAATTCGCTCGCCGTTTGGTATCCGGTGTCGTGAGTCAGCGGGTGGAGATCGACCGTCTCATCGAGCGCTGCGCGGAGCACTGGAAACTCATGCGCATGGCCAAGGTCGATCTTGTTATATTGCGCATGGCCACGTACGAGTTGATTTTTTGTCCGGACATTCCGCTCCATGTCAGTCTGAACGAGGCGATTGAGATCGGCAAACGTTATGGGACTGACGATTCCGCATCCTTTATTAATGGAGTTCTCGATCAAATCGCGCAATCCAGCGGCACGAAGGAAGATTGATTGTTGAGTCATGGAAGAACGTTATCGCCCCAATGTTATAGAAGAGAAGTGGCAGCGGATCTGGGAAGAAAGCAAAACTTTTCGGGTCGCGGAAGACGCCGGAAAAACCAAGTATTACGTGCTCGAGATGTTTCCCTATCCCTCGGGTCGGATTCATATGGGTCACGTGCGCAATTATTCGATCGGCGACGTTGTTGCCCGATTCAAACGCATGCGCGGTTACAACGTGTTGCACCCTATGGGATGGGATGCCTTTGGACTGCCTGCTGAGAACGCTGCTATTGAACGGGGCATCCATCCGGAGAAGTGGACGCAAGAAAATATTCTCTACATGAAAACGCAACTCAAGCGCATGGGACTTTCCTATGATTGGGAACGCGAAGTTGCGACCTGTCGCCCCGATTATTATCGCTGGAATCAGTGGATCTTCCTGCAATTTTTTAAACGAGGCCTGGCGTACAAAAAGATCTCGTCGGTCAACTGGTGTCCTTCGTGCGGAACCGTTTTGGCGAATGAGCAAGTGATTGAAGGTACGTGTTGGCGTTGTGATTCGGCTGTAATCCAGAAAGAACTCGAGCAGTGGTTTTTCCGCATAACTCAGTATGCCGAAGAGCTGCTTCATGACTTGGACCGCCTTCACGGCTGGCCGGAGAAGGTGCTGACGATGCAGCGCAACTGGATAGGCAAGTCCGTTGGCGCGGAAATTCTCTTTCCCCTGGTCAGCCGCCCAGGGGTGCTGCGGGTTTTTACAACTCGGCAGGATACGGTTTACGGCGCGACCTTTGTCTCATTGGCCGTAGAGCATCCCTTGGCGCCGGAACTCTGTCGCGGGACCGATCAAGAAAAAGCCGTCGAAGACTTTATCGCGCACACGAAAAATATCGCTCAAAGCAAACGCGGCGCGGAGGAGGTCGAGAAGGAAGGCATTTTTACCGGCGCCTATTGCCGCAATCCGTTCACAGAGGAAAATATTCCCATCTATTTGGCTAACTTCGTGCTCATGGAATATGGAACCGGCGCTGTGATGGCCGTACCGGCGCACGACCAAAGGGATTTTGAATTTGCACACAAGTACCGACTGCCGATACGCGTTGTCATTCAAGCCCCCGATCGACGCCTTAGCGGGGAAAAACTGTCCGAAGCCTACATCGATGCGGGCGTGATGGTGGATAGCGGTCCTTTTTCCGGCCTGCCCAATGAGAAGGGCAAAGAGAAAATTGCTAACTACCTTGAAGAGAAAGGGTTGGGTAAAAAGGCTATAAGCTATAGACTGCGCGATTGGGGCGTTTCGCGCCAGCGTTATTGGGGCACGCCGATCCCAATCATTTATTGCGCCCGATGCGGAATGGTTCCCGTTCCCGAAGCGGACCTTCCTGTGATGTTACCCAAAGACGTGCCGTTTACCGGTAAAGGCGGTTCTCCTTTGCTGGAGAGCAAGCGGTTCTCTCAAACCCAATGCCCGAATTGCACTGGTGTTGCGCGTCGCGACACCGACACGATGGATACCTTTGTCGATTCGTCATGGTATTTTCTACGCTATACCTCGGCGAACAGCGTGACTGCGCCTTTCGATTTCGACAAAGCCAGTTATTGGATGCCGGTCGATCAATACATTGGCGGGGTGGAACATGCAGTGCTCCATCTCTTATATGCGCGGTTTTTCACTAAGGCGCTGCGGGATTTGGGTTTGGCAACGGTGGATGAACCCTTCACCTGTCTCCTGACCCAGGGCATGGTTTGCAAAGAGACCTATCACTGCGATGAGCATAATTGGCTCTTTCCTGGGGATCTGGTTGGATCAGAAAAGGACGGTTGGAACTGCCCTCAGTGCGATCGTCCAGTGCAGAAGGGCCGCGTTGAGAAGATGTCCAAGTCCAAAAAAAATATTGTCGATCCGGAAGATCTCGTTACGGCGTACGGAGCGGATACCGCTCGGCTCTTCACTCTTTTCGCCGCGCCCCCTGAAAAAGATCTTGAATGGAGCGATCAGGGGGTCGAAGGGGCCTACCGGTTTCTTACCCGGCTGTGGCGTTTAGTGCATCAGCGTCGGGCTCTTCTGACCGGCGTGCCGCCCGTTCTTCAGCCGACGAATCTCCCGGCCGAACTGCGTGATCTGCGCCGTTTGATTCACAAAACGATCAAAAAAGTGTCCGAGGATATCGACGGCCGGTTTCACTTCAATACCGCCATTGCGGCCATCATGGAACTTTTTAATGCGCTGAGTGCTACGGCTCAGGACAAGCTCCAGATCGAGCGCGGTGCGCCTCTGGTGAAGCAAGGGCTAGAAACCATTATCATACTTCTCGCGCCTTTTGTGCCCCATGTGGCGAGTGAGCTATGGCAGGAGCTGGGACATCGCGAAACCTTGGACCAAATTTCCTGGCCGACCTATTCGGAAGAAGCTTTGGAAGAGGAGAAATTACTGATCGTTGTTCAGGTCAATGGGAAAGTGCGCGGCAAAATAACAGTTCCCGCCGATGTGACTCAGGAACGGATCGAATCCGAGGCATTGGCCGATCCCAAGGTTATTGGATTCTTGAACGGCCAGAAGGTGCGGCGCACGATCTATGTGCCCCGCCGTTTGGTCAATATTGTCGTGGAGGATTAAGGGTATGGGAGAGAAAATACGATGTTGGGTTCGCCCCATGGTTGCGCTTACGTTGAGCGCCGGCATGCTTTTGGGGGGAGCCGGTTGCGGTTATCAATTTGCCGGACAAAGCCCGCTGTTTTCGCAAAACATTCACACCGTCTACGTGGAGCCTTTTATCAGTCGTAGCCGCGATGTGGGAATCGATCAGGAGCTAACTTCTGCGTTTCGCAGCGAGTTCTATCGCCGCGGCCCGCTCAGAGTGGTGGATCAATTGGAACAGGCCGATGCGATCATCAGCGGTGTTATTCGTTCTCTTGACAGTCACGTCGCGTCGGTGAACCGTAAAGACGAAGTGTTGCAGTATGAGTCGGTGATGGTTCTCGACGTTTCGCTGCGCCGCAGAGAGCCCAACGAAATCCTTTGGCGCTCCCAAGGAACGAGACTGACGCAGATTTACGATGGTTCACGAGCGGCGGTCGTGACGACTTCTTCCGAATTCAGGACCGGAACCTTGAATGCAACCGACGTACGCCGGATGACCGATATCCAGTTGACGGAGTCGGATAAACAACGCGTACGCGATCAGATGGTCGAGGGTTTTGCCCACGAACTCCATCAGCGGTTGCTCGAAATGTTTTGACGCGTCGCCGGATGGGAATTCTCGCAGCGGCGGATCGCCTCTAATTTTGTAGCGAAAAGAAGAATAGCTAAGAAGAAGGCGCCGCGATCCGGGACGCTGATCGCGAAAGTCGGGACAGCCAACGCGAAGCGGTATTGCGTTTGATGATTCCTTTGCTCACGGCTTTTCCCAATGCCTTATCGACGGCGCGAAGCTGAACCAAGGCAGTTTCCTGACTCTTGGCATCGATCGCCTGCCGAGCCTTCTTGATCAAAGTTCGAATTTTCGACTTCGTATCGATGTTTCTCGTTCTTTTCTTGACGCTTTGAGAATGTCTTTTGATGACCGATGGGTGAACAGCCAACGAATCCCTCCCAAGAGTTGATGGAGAACTTTGTAGCATCTCGTTTCCTTGGAGTCAACGTGAATGGAGTGCGGTGCGATTACCGGTATGCTCAGGCCGCGATTTTCTATCGATGATAGCAGGGCCAGGTGCAAATTTACAAGCGCCGACTGCATGACTTCCCATCGTGGGTAAGCAGTCGTTGGCGCATTGACATTAGAATCACTAGGGAATTTCCGCGGTGCCGTCTATCCACATCGAGATGATCAGAAGTTCGCGATTTTTTTGCGGTCGCCAAACGTAGGAATTATTTGTGAGCAAGGAAGCTAACTCGCTGTTATTACGTTTGTTTTTCTGCTGGCAAATTGGGCAGATAGCTGAAATGCCCTATCTTTGGCCTTGCGTTTACCGTCGCGGTCGACTTATCAACAGCTTATTAACAATTCATGTGCGCTTCTCTGAATAGTGCTTGTTTGGGCGCTTGGTGCACTGAATTTTTGTGGGACGTATCCTCTGTTAAAGACGCGCTCTACGCGCAACGTCGATCGAGCCCATAGAGGGTTGGATTGATCTTATGACGCCAGCAACGGTGGGCGGAGACGGTTTAGAGCAAGGCGGCATCCCAGGAATTTTTACTTAAGGCGGTTATTGGAAACAAAATTTGAAGATCGCGACGGTGAGGCCGCTGTTGACCTTAGCTTGGGTCCAATCGGGTGTCGATTCTATCTGAAAGGGAGCTGGCTGCGCTGGTCTTTGCAAACACGAATGCTAAAATAGTTTTGCGCCAAATAACCTTCCCGTGTCCGCAGGCGGAAATCGCTTGCAACTCTGGGGAAACTTGTGTAATAAAAGGGACGAGCAAAAACGGTTTTTGTGACGGGAAAGGAGGTGAATTCAGGATGGGAAAGAGAATCGTTTTATTGTCGGGAGCAGCCCTCTTCGCTTTGACTCTGACCTTAGGAGGGTGCGGTAAGAAGGAAGAACCAGCTCCACCTCCGCCGCCGCCAGCGCCCGCTCCAGCAGCGCCAGCGCCGAGCGAACCAGCGGCGCCGAGTGGTGACATGAAAGCCCCGGCCGATCAACCTGCGACGGGTGCAGCCCCGGAGAAGAAAGACGAGTCAAAGACCAAGTAAGGTTTAACTACCCGTATTGGTTTTTAGCAACCAAAGAAGGGGAAGGGTGTTTACTCTTCCCCTTTTTTGCAATCTTGATCCGGGGTAACGGTGGTGGCGACTGATTCCTTCATGACGTTCACGGAGCATTTGGAAGAGCTCCGGTGGTCCTTGCTAAAGTCTTTAGGCGTCATAGCCGTAGCTTCTGGTCTGTGTTATTTTTTTTCGGATTTGATTTTTGGCTTTGTGATAGCTCCGCTCCGCCAGAATTTGGCTCCCGGTCAAAATGTAATCGGGACCGGCGTCACGGAGGCGTTTTTCATAGAAATAAAGGTCGCTTTGGCGGCTGGGCTTCTTTTTTCCTGCCCGTTCATCTTCTATCAGATCTGGCGCTTTGTTTCGCCGGGGTTGTCGGGCGGTGAAAAACGGTTAGTGCTCCCGTTTGTCTTGTGCGCCACGCTATTTTTTTTAAGCGGCGCTTATTTTTGCTATCGGATTGTTCTTCCGGTTGCGTTTCAATACTTCATTGAACAGTACAGCACAATGGGAGTGACTCCGGCGATACGAATTGGCGATTATTTTAGTTTGTTTTTTAGAATGGTCTTGGCTTTTGGGCTGACTTTTGAGTTGCCGGTAATTACTTTTTTTCTCGTACGCCTGGGGATTTGTGATTATCGCTTCATGCTTCGATCCTTTCGCTACGCCATTGTTGTCATCTTTATCTTGGCAGCGATCCTGACCCCGACGCCCGATGTCATTAATCAATCTCTTTTAGCTGTCCCGATGCTCGCGTTGTATGCCGTCAGCATCGTCGTAGCTTATGTATGGCGCAAATAGGAATGAATTAAACTTTTATCGAGAAGGGATGATTCCTGATCATGATCCTACTTGTCATCGCGATTAGCTGCTTCTCATTATTATTCGCCGTGTATCTTGCCCGTTACGTTGTTCAGCGTGACACGGGAACCGAAAAAATGCAGGAGATTTCCAATGCCATAAAAGAGGGCGCGGAGGCGTTCTTGTCACGGCAAAACCGCACCATCGTCTCCCTGGCAGGAGTCTTGGCCGCGTTAATTTTCGTTCTTTATGCTTTTGTCCGTACGCCGAACTCCGCAGATCCGGTCCCGCCGGTCGAGCTGGCTTTCTGGACGACATTTTCGTTTGTGCTCGGCGCGCTGTGTTCGGTTACCGCCGGCTACATTGGAATGTGGGTTTCGATTCGGGCCAACATCCGTACCGCCGCAGCCGTGCGCTCAAGCCTTAACGAGGCCTTGCGCATTGCGCTTAGGGGAGGTGCGGTGTCCGGGCTCTTTGTTGTCGCAATGAGCCTTTTGGGTGTCGGTGGACTTTACGCATTACTCAATGCTCTGGGACATGACCCGCAGAAAATTCCGTTCACGATCGTCGGCTACGGTTTCGGCGCATCATTCGTCGCTCTTTTTGCCCAGCTCGGCGGCGGGATCTACACGAAAGCCGCAGACGTCGGTGCGGACCTCGTCGGTAAAATCGAAGCGGGAATCCCTGAAGACGATCCGCGCAATCCTGCCGTGATCGCGGACCTGGTTGGAGACAATGTCGGTGACTGCGCCGGCCGTGGTGCCGACCTGTTCGAATCGACCGCCGCGGAGAACATCGGTGCTATGATTCTGGGAGTGGGCCTCTATCCTTATTTTGGGCTGAGGGGCATATTGTTTCCCCTCGTCGCGCGCGCCTTCGGTCTCATCGCTTCGATCATCGGTGTTGTGATCGTCAAGACCGAAGAAAAAGGCGATCCGATGGCGGCTCTCAATCGCGGCTATTATGTCACCAGCCTTCTCGCCATTGCGGGTTTCTTTGTGGCGACGAAATGGCTCTTAACCGTCGATCCCGTGAAATATCCAGGAGCGGAGTCCGCGTGGCTCTATTTTTTCTTTTGCGGTGTTATCGGTATCGCCATGGCACAGGCTTTCGTTTACATCACGCAGTACTATACGGAATATAAGTACCGCCCGGTGAAGGCTATCGCGGAAGCTTCGCAGACCGGACCGGCGACAAACATTATTGCCGGCATGGCTGTGGGATTGGAGTGCACGGCCATGCCGGTCGTTGTCATATCCGTTGCGATCATCGCTTCCTATTATTTGGGCGGCATGAGCGGCGTACCCCACGCCGGACTTTTCGGGACGGCGGTGGCCACCATGGGCATGCTTGGCACGGCGGCCTACATTCTCGCAATGGACACCTTCGGTCCGATCACGGATAACGCCGGCGGCATTATTGAGATGAGCGGCCAGCCCGAAGAAGTTCGCCGCAAGACGGATCGGCTCGACGCAGTGGGCAATACAACAAAAGCGCTGACGAAAGGCTATGCCATCGGCTCGGCCGCCCTCGCTGCTTTTCTTCTCTTCTCGGCCTACCTGGACGAGGTCGCTCACTATGGAAGTAAACTCGAGTCCGTCAATATCGCCAAGCCTGAGATATTCGTCAGCGGCCTTCTCGGCGCCATGTTGGTATTTCTGTTTTCCGCTCTCGCGATCCGCGCGGTCGGCAAAGCGGCTTATTACGTCATCAATGAAGTCAGACGGCAGTTCAAAGAGAATCCAAATATTTTAAAAGGCAGCGCCAAACCGGACTACGGCCGTTGCGTCGATATTGTGACGATTGGCGCGCTTAAAGAAATGGTGCTTCCCGGGATGCTCGCTGTGTGTATGCCGGTGGTCGTGGGTTTGATATTCCGTCAGTTCGGCCTCGGAGCAGAAGCGGTAGCGGCTTTCCTGATGGTTGGCACGATCGCCGGTATTTTGATGGCGACGTTTCTGAACAACAGCGGCGGCGCTTGGGATAACGCAAAGAAATTCATCGAGACCGGCGCGTACGGGGGCAAGGGCTCTGAGACCCATAAAGCCGCCGTCGTGGGTGATACGGTAGGCGATCCATTCAAGGACACCGCGGGACCAAGCTTGCACGTGTTGATCAAGCTTTTGAGCACGATTACACTTGTCCTGGCGCCTCTGTTCGTTTAGCTGCGATAAATTGTGATCATGCTCGCGGGACTCACGGGCAGTGAATTCACACCGTGCGTGAGTCCTGCGTTTGTTTTTCGTTGCGCGCCCGCCTCCCTTGCTTTCTTCATTTCTCTAGGATCGCTTTGGCGCGGTCTGTTGCCTGGAAATACGAAAGCCAGCAGAGCATTTCGGCCCTCGCTTCAACGATGACCGGTTTTGGAATTCGATGGCGAAAGGCGTCAGGCGCCTTTGCTCAAGAGCGCGTTCAAGCTATAACGAAAACAACCGCTGGGGCCCGGCTTCGGCTTGGCCATTAGTGAAAGGGCAAGGAGCAAACCAAGTGCCGAGTCCAAAAGACAAACGGGAAAAACTCGCGATGATGAGCGATCTTTTTCGGCGAGTTTATGAACGGAAGAGGTTTAAGTCCGCCGAAGACCGTAATCTGTTTCTCGATAAGATGGTGGCATGGTTCGATCGATTATTTGACGCTTGGCAGGACGAGACCATGGACGATTTGAAACACCGGCTCAAGGCCCTGGGGGTTACCGAGGAAGAATTGAACGAAGCCATCACGCAAGTCGAAGCTGGCCTTGATGATATAAAGCCAAGAAGAACGGAAAATTAGCGGGGCAGATGATTTCGAATCAAAAACAAGTTGATGAGTTTTTCAAAAAGTGTCCGGACGCAAGAAAGAATGCAATCGAGCAAGCATTACCCCGGGGTGCTCAAGAAAAAGGGGGAAACGAAACACATCGCCCGGGTAGCAGCGCCGCCGGGTTTCGCACTCCTGTGAAATGACCAGCCCTACGCTGCGGATATTACGGAATTAATCCGGCATCACCTTTGCCCTGTTGTAGGCGTTGAGATTGACATGAAACGGACATTGCTGCTGGTTTTTTTGCCGCTTCTATTGGCCGGCTGTAGCTCATTGGCGGCGCGGGGCCTCCTTCCTGATGTGCAAGCACGCCGGCCTGCCAATGTTCAACTGGGTCGTGAATTGACACTTGCGGATACAGCGCCCTCGCGGAGCACCAGTTTCATCGACGCGGACGGCCGGGTGCATGTTTTTCTGGTTGATCGGCAAAAACAGCTGCGCCACATCGAACTGTTCCATGACGAGCTTGTCGTCCAGGAAGTTGTCGGTACCCTTGAGACCGCTGCACCGGCGGCTCTGGATGCTGTGGAGCAATCGGCGGGTAAGCTCCGCGTGCTGGCCGGCGACAAGCAGTTCGTGCGCAGCTCCAGACAAAGCCCTTGGCGAGAGATCAACGGCAACCGCTGTGCGCGGTTTTTAGCCGTCGCAGAGAATCTCTTGTGCGCCTTCGTCATAAAAGGCGAAGAGATCGGCGCGCCGGCGCGCAAGGATTGGACCGTCGGCTGGTTTATCCTGGTGCCGCTAGCGTGGTGGTCCAATACTCAGGCGGCCAAGCTGGTGGTGGCGCAGCTTTCGGACGAGCGTTGGATCATTCGCGCCGTTCTGGATGCCGACAGTCCTCTTGATGCAAATCGAGATTTCATGGGGGACACCGATAACGAAGGGAACATTTATTTTCTTTACTTTGCCTCGCGCGGCGGAGGAATGTTTGCGCTGGTAGTCGGCGCAGCACCCGGGGCGGTGGGGGGAGGCTTTCAAGGCCCCGCTCCGGAACTGAAGTATGTCCGGGTAAGTCTCGACCGGTTGATCGCTCCCGCTTCAGCTCTATCCGAGCCAGTGCCGAGCTCCGCGACACGCATTTCCTGGGAGTCGATACCGGCCACGAATCTGAAGCTGAGGGAGGTGTTAAGCCAATTGAATAAGCGGTATGCGCTTAACAAGGCGACCGGGGAAGTCAGCGGGTTATTGTGGGGGAATTTGACGGTGAAAACCGCGGCTGGAATCCGCCGTTTTGAATTCACCTCCGATGCGGCCGACTGTTGCTCGTGGACCGAAGCGCGAATCCGCGACGGCTCCTGGGTGTCAGGCGAAGAGGTGGTCGCGACCCCCGACTTGCCGGATATGGGCTACGAGTGGTCGAGAGACGATGCCGCACTGCTAAAGAGTGATGCCCGCGGCAATTTATGTGCGCTGTTGGAGCATGGCCGGCCGGGTTTTTGGACCGCGAGTTATTCTATGGCCTATCTCGCTAAAAACGCCAGCGATTGGAGTGCTCCGATAACACTGGGGAGCAGCAGCGGCGGCGATACGCGAACACTTGCCGTCAGCGACTCCGGTATTTCTTTTGCTGCCTGGGTCGATAAGGAGGGCAACTTCGTCGGGCGATCGATCCGGCCCGCGAACTGACTCCTCGGTCGGCGTTAAACGCTTATGGCCCTTGCCGTTTGTTGCCGCAGGCTCCGGGCGAAAGCAGAGGATGGAAAATTCCGGAGCGTTTTATCACGTGGTCTGCCGGGCAATCAAAAACCCTTGAAAACACGGGCATTGCAAGTTATTGAAATTACCTACACGCCCGGATGGTGGAATTGGTAGACACACGGGACTTAAAATCCCGAGGGCTCGGAAGGGTCCGTGCCGGTTCGAGTCCGGCTCCGGGCACCAAAATCATTAGTTACACCTTACGCATAACCCGGCGGGAAATCGAGCCGTTGACAAATCGGCATTGCAAGAATACAAGGACAGCCTCAGACGGGCAGGAGCAGGGGGCTAGCGACCTTGATTATCAACGGAGCTACCCATGCAACACTACAAGGCCTACGGCATTCACACCACCGCTGTATTCACAAAAGAAGGGTCCTGGCACGGAAGGGGGGCTGTGTTCCACCCGCAAGAAAAATTAATCAGCGAGGTTCACCGGGTCGAAACTGACAGCGACCTTCTCTTTCTAACGAAGTCCGACGCAGAAAATTTTGCATTTATGTTATGCAAAGCGTGGATAGATAGCTCCCGCTCCAAACTCGATTATGCAGGCGTGCAAGCATACAGGGAACTTTGAACGACAACGGGAGATACCATTAATAAGCCGCTTGGTCGGCTCGGTGAACCAAGCGGGTCAGGCCGTAGCGAGAAAGCACGTAGCAGCTAGGTCAAGAAGAGATTCGGATTTCGGGCCATTAATAATGGTGATGGCCCAGCGCAAAGAAACGCCAAGGCCATTGAGAAGGACGCTCCAAGGTTTTATGCAAAATTCATTTCAGATCTTCTTAGCTTAAGCAAGCGGATCAACTTCTTATAATTCCATCGGCGCGAGATAGCTCAGGCCAAGATCAAAAAAGCAAAGGCCCGGGGTTTGAACCCGGGCCTTCTTTTTTAAACCGTTGCGGCGCGTTTCCTGCTCTGATTTGCGCCGCTTCGGGTAAGGGTAATTAATGGGTGGTGGGTACTAAGTTAAGACCGAGACCACGCACTACGATCTTGTCGGTGAGAGCCCCGAAGAGAACTCTGAGGCTCAGTCTGACGGCACCGAAAATCGGATCGACGGGCACCGGCGCAAGCGCGCTATCGACACATATAGGGCCCGGAATGGTTAGATCCGTGGCATCGTCAAGCTTTACAGAAGCCGTGCTTGGCGTATCGAGTTGCGCCAGCCGGATCTGGCTGATGAAGCTTGCACTGCTAGATGACTCGTAACATACGCGCACACTTGCGACCGCAAAATGAGGCGGTACTTGGACACCCATTTCCAACGCCTTATTACCGCCAAGTGAGTCAACTTCACCCAGTGTTGTGGATTGGATAATCAACCCGCTCA